>NZ_JAVCWM010000010.1:0-265702 GCF_030846495.1 Massilia scottii
AGAGTCTACCGGGGAAGTTGCCATGAAAGTGACTTCAACGACCCCGTACACGCCGCCGCAAGTGGAGGCCGCCATGAACCCGGCAACGGGCTGCTGGTGCGATGGTCATCCGATTGTTCTTCCTGCCGGTGCACTGAAAGGGGGCGGCGCCGCGTTCCTCGATTCGCTGCCGTCCCATTAAGGTTTTACCGACTTACATATTGCGCCGGTACTGCCCGCCCACCTCGAACAGCGCGGTCGTAATCTGCCCCAGCGAGCAAACCCGCACCGCTTCCATCAGCTTCTCGAACACGTTCGCATTGTCGATGGCCGCCTGCTGCAATGCCGCCAGCACCTGCGGCGCCTGCTCGGCGTTACGGCGATGGAAGTCGTCCAGGCGCGTCAACTGCGACTGCTTCTCCTCGTCCGTCGAACGCGCCAGTTCGATCTTTTGCGGGGTGTCGTTCGCCTTCGGATTGCGGAAGGTGTTCACGCCGATGATCGGTAGCGTGCCGTCGTGCTTCTGGTGCTCGTACAGCATCGACTCTTCCTGGATCTTGCCGCGCTGGTAGCCGGTTTCCATCGCACCGAGCACGCCGCCACGCTCGGCGATGCGTTCGAACTCCTGCAGCACCGCCTCTTCCACCAGGTCGGTCAGTTCCTCGATGATGAACGAACCCTGGTTCGGATTCTCGTTCTTGGCCAGGCCCCATTCGCGGTTGATGATCAGCTGGATCGCCAGCGCGCGCCGCACCGATTCGTCGGTCGGCGTGGTGATCGCTTCGTCGTAGGCATTGGTGTGCAGGCTGTTGCAGTTATCGTAGATCGCAATCAGCGCCTGCAGGGTGGTGCGGATATCGTTGAAGTCGATCTCCTGCGCGTGCAGCGAGCGGCCCGAGGTCTGGATGTGGTACTTGAGCTTCTGGCTGCGGTCGTTGGCGCCGTACTTGTCGCGCATGGCGACTGCCCACAGGCGGCGCGCCACGCGGCCGAGCACCGTGTATTCCGGGTCCATGCCGTTACTGAAGAAGAACGACAGGTTCGGCGCAAAATCGTCGATGTGCATGCCGCGCGCCAGGTACGCTTCCACGAACGTGAATCCGTTCGAGAGCGTGAACGCCAGCTGCGAAATCGGGTTCGCGCCCGCTTCGGCGATGTGGTAGCCCGAGATCGACACCGAGTAGAAATTGCGCACCTGGTGATGCACGAAATACTCCTGGATGTCGCCCATGACTTTCAGCGAAAACTCGGTCGAGAAGATGCAGGTGTTCTGGCCCTGGTCTTCCTTGAGGATGTCGGCCTGCACCGTGCCGCGCACGTTCTGCAGCACCCAGGCGCGGATCTTCGCCGCTTCATCAATAGTCGGCTGGCGCTTGTTCTCGACCACGAACTTGTCGATCTGCTGGTCGATGGCGGTGTTCATGAACATCGCCAGGATGGTCGGCGCCGGGCCGTTGATCGTCATCGACACCGACGTGCTCGGGCTGCACAGGTTGAAGCCGTCGTACAGCACCTTCATGTCGTCCAGCGTGGCGATGGACACGCCCGAGTTGCCGACCTTGCCGTAAATGTCGGGGCGCAGCGCCGGGTCGGCGCCGTACAGGGTCACCGAGTCGAACGCGGTCGACAGGCGCTTGGCGTCCATGCCTTCCGAAACCAGCTTGAAGCGGCGGTTGGTGCGGAACGAATCGCCTTCGCCGGCGAACATGCGGGTCGGGTCTTCGCCTTCGCGCTTGAACGCGAACACGCCGGCCGTGAACGGGAATGAACCCGGCACGTTTTCCAGCATCAGGAAGCGCAGCACTTCGCCATGGTCCTCAAAGCGCGGCAGCGCCACCTTGCGGATCTTCGTGCCCGACAGGGTGTGGGCGATCAGGCGCGTGCGGATTTCCTTGTCGCGGATCTTGACCACGTAATCGTCGCCCGCGTACGCGGCCTGCATTTCGGGCCACATCGCCAGCAGCTTCTTGGCGGTGGCGTCGAGGGCGTTGTCGCGCTCCGTAATCAGTTCGTCGAAGTCGGCGGTCTTGGACGCCAGCGCCAGCATGCGTTTGGCTTCCGTCAGTTGCTGGCGCTCGCGTGCCAGCTTGACCTGCTTCGATGCGTTCTTGTGGTAGCCGCGCACGGTGTCGGCGATTTCGGCGAGGTAGCGCGCGCGTGCCGGCGGCACGATCACGTGCTTGCCGCTCGAATGGCGGATGTCGGTCTGCGGCAGCTTGCCCGGCGCGATGGCCAGGCCGAATTCGCCCAGTTTCGGCAGCAGGCCGTGGTACAGGGCAGTGACGCCATCGTCGTTGAAGCGCGACGCCTGGGTGCCGTACACCGGCATTTCCTCCGGACGCTTGCTCCACATTTCGCGGTTGCGCTGGTATTGCTTGGCGACGTCGCGCAGCGCGTCGAGCGAGCCTTTGCGGTCGAATTTGTTAATCGCGATGAAGTCGGCGAAATCCAGCATGTCGATTTTTTCGAGCTGCGAGGCGGCGCCGAATTCCGGCGTCATCACGTACATCGACACGTCCACGTGCGGCACGATGGCGGCGTCGCCCTGGCCGATGCCGGACGTTTCGACGATCACCAGGTCGAAACCGGCCACCTTGCAGGCGGCGATCACGTCGGGCAGCGCCTGCGAGATTTCGGAACCGGCTTCGCGCGTGGCCAGCGAGCGCATAAATACGCGGGCCTGGCCGTTCCATGGATTGATCGCGTTCATGCGGATACGGTCGCCCAGCAGCGCGCCGCCCGATTTGCGGCGCGACGGGTCGATCGAGATGATGGCGATATTGATCGCGTCATTCTGGTCGAGGCGGATGCGGCGGATCAGTTCATCGGTCAGCGACGATTTGCCGGCGCCGCCGGTGCCGGTGATACCCAGGGTCGGCACGTGCAGCCCTTCGGCCGCGTCGACGATGGCCTTACGCAATTCGGGCGTGGCCTTCTCGTTTTCGAGCGCGGTGATCAGCTGCGCCAGCGGACGGTGGCGCGAAGCCACGTCGCCCTGCTGCAGGGGCGCGAGCGTGGTCGGGGAATAGGTGGACAGGTCGATGTCGCAGGTCTGGATCATCGACTGGATCATGCCGACCAAACCCATGCGCTGGCCGTCTTCCGGGCTGAAGATGCGGGTGACGCCGTAGGCATGCAGGTCCGCGATTTCGTCGGGGACGATCACGCCGCCGCCGCCGCCGAACACCTTGATGTGGGCGCCGCCGCGTTCCTTGAGCAGGTCGATCATGTACTTGAAGTATTCGACGTGGCCACCCTGGTAGCTGGAGATGGCGATGCCTTGCACGTCTTCGGCCAGCGCCGCGGTGACGACTTCGTCGACCGAGCGGTTGTGGCCCAGGTGGACTACTTCGACGCCGTTGGACTGCAAAATGCGGCGCATGATGTTGATCGATGCGTCGTGGCCGTCGAACAGCGAGGCGGCGGTGACGAAGCGGACTTTGTTGGCCAGTTTCGGCTGTTCGGGGAGATTCAGTTTGGCGGCGGGAGTCAGGTCGTTCATGATGATCCTTGCGATATCGTTCTTGTAAGGTATATGACGTTTACGTAAACGTCAAGCGACGTGTCTGCGTCGCCCGGGAGCCGTCTTCCCCGCGCCAAGGCGCGGGGAAGACGGTGGTCTTTGTTACGCCGCGTGCTTGCGCGCCCCATCCCCCAGCAGCCGCGCTTTCTCCACGCGGAACTGCGCCACTGCCTTTTCCTTCACATGTCCATACCCGCGAATCTGCTCCGGCAGGTTGGCCAGTTCCACCGCGGTCGCATGATTGTCGGCATTGAGTCCGGCGATCAAACCTTCGATCATCTGGCGATACTCCACAATCAGCGCGCGCTCCATCTTGCGTTCTTCGGTGCGGCCAAAAATATCGAAGGTCCCGCCGCGCAGGCCCTTGAACTTGGCCAGCAGCGCAAACGCCTTCCACATCCACGATCCGAATTCGGCTTTCACCAGATGTCCCTTGGCGTCCTTCTTGGCGAACATCGGCGGCGCCAGGTTGAACTTGACCGAGAAATCGCCCTCGAACTGCGACTTGAGCTGCTCGACAAAGCGGCCGTCGGTGTACAGGCGCGCCACTTCATATTCGTCCTTGTACGCCATCAGCTTGAAGTAGTACTTGGCCACCGCCGTCGACAGCCGGTTACCCAGTGACTGCGCCGTTTCCGCCGCCCGCACCTTGGCCACCAGCTGCTCGTAGATCGCCGCATACGCGCCATCCTGGTACTCGGTCAGGAACTCGACGCGCTTCTTGATCACGTTCTCCAGGCTTTGCGGCATCTGCACCACGATGGCCTGGGTCGGCGTGGCGACCTTCTCCACGCGCTTGAGGTCCACGGCGGCGCGGCGGCCCCACAGGAAGCTCTTCTTGTTCGGCTCCACGCCCACGCCATTCAACTCGATGGCGCGCAGCAGCGACGCTTCGGTCAGCGGAATGCGGCCCTTCTGCCATGCGTAACCCATCATGAACAGGTTGGCGGCGATCGAGTCGCCCATCAGCGCGGTGGCTAATTTTGTGGCGTCGATGAAGTCGGCCGCGTCAATGGCAGGCGCACCCACCGATTCCATGATCAGCGCGCGCACTTCAGCGGCCGGATATTCCCAGTCGGCCTGCTGCGCGAACGTGCCGGGTGGCTGCTCGTGCAGGTTGATCACGGCCATGGTGCGGCCCGGACGCATCTTGGAAATCGCATCCTGCGCGCCTGCGGTCAGCATGTCGCAGCCGAGGATCAGGTCCGCTTCGCCGGTGGCGATGCGCTGTGCGCGCAGGTGCTCGGGCGAACGCGCCACCTTCACGTGCGAGGTGACCGAGCCGTTTTTCTGCGACATGCCGGTCATGTCGAGCACCGACGCGCCCTTGCCTTCGAGGTGGGCGGCCATGCCCATCAGCGCACCGACGGTAATCACGCCGGTGCCGCCAATGCCGTTGATCAGGATGTTGTACGGTTGGTCGATATTCGGCAGCACCGGTTCCGGCAGCGGCCCGAAGCCGTCGTCCACGTTACCCTTGGTGACGCCGGTCTTGGTTTTCTTGAGCGTGCCGCCTTCGACGGTGACGAAACTCGGGCAGAAGCCCTTCACGCACGAGTAGTCCTTGTTGCAGGACGACTGGTCGATGGTGCGCTTGCGACCGAACTCGGTTTCCTTCGGCAGGATCGAGACGCAGTTCGACTGCACGCCGCAGTCGCCGCAGCCTTCGCACACGGCGTCGTTGATGACCATGCGCTTGTTCGGGTCGGGGAACTCGCCTTTTTTGCGGCGGCGGCGCTTTTCGGCCGCGCAGGTCTGGTCGTAGATCAGCACCGACACGCCTTCGACCTCGCGCAGCTCGCGCTGGACCGCGTCCATGTCCTTGCGGTCATGCAGGCTGACGATGGATGGCAGCGAGGAACGGTCGCTGTAGCGCGACAAGTCTTCGGTCACCAGCGCGATGCGCTTGATGCCTTCGGCCGCCATCTGCTGGGCGATCATCGGCACCGAGGTCTGGCCGTCGACCGGCTGGCCGCCCGTCATCGCGACCGCGTCGTTGTACAGAATCTTGTAGGTCATGTTGACCTTGGCCGCCACCGCCGCGCGGATCGCCAGGTAACCGGAGTGGAAGTAGGTGCCGTCGCCCAGGTTCTGGAACACGTGCGGCACTTCGGAAAACGCCTGCTGGCCGATCCACGGCGCGCCTTCGCCGCCCATGTGGGTGGTCAGCTTGTTCATGCCCGGGTAGATCGCGGTGGCCATCACGTGGCAGCCGATGCCGGCCAGCGCGAAGCTGCCTTCCGGGACCTTGGTCGAGGTATTGTGCGGGCATCCGGAGCAGTAGAACGCGGGACGGAACGGCGTGTTGATGGCCTTGCGCAGCACCGCATCCTTGGCGTCGAGGAAGGTCAGGCGCGCCTTGATCAAGTCGCAGGTGCGCGCGTCGGTGATCAGGCGCGAGATGCGCGAGGCGATCACGCGCGCCACCTGCGAAACCGAGAAGTCGGCCTTGGAGGTGAGCAGCCATTCGCCGCGCGGTGCGACCCATTCGCCTTTTTCGTCGAACTTGCCGATCACCTTCGGGCGCACGTCGTCGCGCCAGTTGTAGAGCTGTTCCTTGAGCTGGTATTCGACGATCTGGCGCTTTTCCTCGACCACCAGGATTTCGTCGAGCCCCTGGGCGAATTCGCGCACGCTGTCCGGCTCCAGCGGCCAGGGCATGGCGACCTTGAACAGGCGCAGGCCGACGTCGGCCGCCATTTTTTCGTCGATGCCCAGTTCTTCCAGCGCTTCGAGCACGTCCAGGTACGATTTGCCGGACGCGATGATGCCCAGCTTGGCGTTGGCGCTGTCGATGGTGGTGTGATTGAGCTTGTTCTCGCGCGCGTACGCCAGCGCCGCGTAGATTTTATAGTCCTGCATCAGCGCTTCCTGCTTGCGCGCCTGCAGGCCGAGCGGATCGGACGAGAGGCGCGTATTGAGGCCGCCTTCGGGCATGACGAAGTCCTGCGGCAGCTTCACCTGCACGCGGAACGGGTTGGCGTCGACCGAGGCGCTCGATTCGACCGTGTCGGCCAGCGCCTTGAAGGCCACCGTGCAGCCGGAAAAGCGCGACATGGCCCAGCCGTGCACGCCCAGGTCCAGGTATTCCTGCACATTGCACGGGTACAGCACCGGCACCATGCAGGCCGAGAAGATGTGGTCCGACTGGTGCGGCAGGGTCGAGGAATAGGCGCCGTGGTCGTCGCCGGCCACCAGCAGCACGCCGCCATGCTTGCTCGTGCCGGCGTGGTTCATGTGCTTGAAGACGTCGCCGCAGCGGTCCACGCCCGGGCCTTTGCCGTACCACATGGCGAACACGCCGTCGTACTTGGCCGGGCCGATCAGGTCGACCGTCTGCGAGCCCCACACCGCGGTCGCGGCCAGGTCTTCGTTCACGCCCGGCACGAATTTCACGTGGTGCGCTTCGAGGTGGGCCTTGGCCTTCCACAGGTTTTCATCGAGGCCGCCCAGGGGCGAGCCGCGGTAGCCGGAAATGAAACCGGCCGTGTTCAGGCCGGCGGCCTGGTCGCGTTCGCGCTGCATCATCGGGAGGCGCACCAGCGCCTGGATACCGGACAGGAAAATATTGCCCGTGGTCGCCGTGTATTTGTCGTCGAGGGTGACCGTGGTCAGGCGTGAAGCGACGTCCTGCTTCGCAGGCGTCGTTGCCGTGGTATCTGGCATGGTGTGTCTCCAAAAGGGTATTCGGGATGTCGCCCCGCCAGGACGGCGCCGGGTAGGCGCCTTGGTGACAGGGTGGGTTGCCGCTTTATGCGGCTTGTTTTACAGCTTGATTCTACAAGACTCTCCGGTACGGATCGCCGTTGGCGTGGAGTGTATGACCTTCATGCCCGTAGGGGAAATACGGTTTGCGGATGGGGGTATAAGAAAAAGTGATGACTCGGGGCCGCTGCGACTTATTTGAGCAGGCGCGCGCCCGGCCAGGCGCCGCCGGCGCACAGTTCTTCGGTCACCTGGTGCACCAGGCGCTTGACCGCGGCGGCGGCGTTGGTCAGGGGAATATTGCGCGAGGCGCACAGGGTGACCGTGCGCGCCAGCGCCGGGCTGTGGATCGCCCGGGCCAGCATGGCGCCGCGTTCGATGTCGGCCAGCAGCGGGGCCACCGGCAGGATGGTGGCGCCCATGTCGGCCAGAATCGCCGACTTGAGGATGGCGATCGAGTTGATTTCGATCACGTTCGACAGGTGCAGGCCGGCTTCGCGCGCCACGTTCTCGATGCGCGGGCGCACCCCTTGCTGCTGGGCCGGCAGGATCAATGTGGTGGCCAGCGCGTCGGCCAGCGCCACCCGCTCGCCCGGCGGGCTGAAAGCCGAACCGGCACGGCAGATGAAATTCAGTTCTTCCTCCACCAGCGCGCTGCTGGCGAACGCGCCCAGCTGGCCATCGTCGAACAGCACCGCCAGGTTGATCCGGCCCGACTTGAGCTGTTCGTTCAGGTTGCCCGATAACTCTTCGGTGAGCTGCAGGGTGATCTCGGGATAGGTGCGGCGCGCCGCCATCAGCAAGGGCAGGGCGAGGGCGCCCGAAATGCTGTGCGGCAGCCCCAGGGTGACGCTGCCCGACGGCCTGGTGGTCGACTGGATCACGGCCGAACGGGCATCGCCGACCTGCTTGAGGATCGCCAGCGCATGTTCGTAAAACACCTTGCCGGCGTCGGTGGTGAGCACGCCCTGGGCCGAGCGGTGCAGCAGTTGCGCGCCGAGGTCGTCTTCCAGCTGGCGCAACTGCTGGGTCAGGGCCGGCTGGGCCACGTGCAGCACCAGCGCCGCGCGCGAGAGCGAGCCATGATCGACAATGGCGACGTAGTAGCGCAGCTGGCGTAATTCCATGATCGTCCGGGCGGTGGGTGAGGGTGGTGGTTTTCGGCAATCATAAATGCATCAAAGAAATATTGACGTTATACTGATGGTCGTTGCCGCGATTGCGCGAGATTACACCACAGACGGACAGAAAAATGCTCAAGAAAGTCGATGTTTCCCAACTCAAGCCCGGCATGTACATCCATGACCTGAGCTGCGACTGGATGACGCACCCGTTCGTGCGCAATCGTTTCCTGCTGACCAGCGACGAGGAAATCGGCAAGATCATCCAGGCCGGCATCCACGACGTGGTCATCGATGGCAGCAAGGGACTCGACCTCGGCCATGCGCCCACGCTCGACGAGGTGCGCCAGGGCACCGAGGAGGCGCTGGTGGCCATCGCCGCGGCGCCGGTGATGGTCACCCGCACCTCCCTGGCCGAGGAACTCAAGCGCGCCGCCGTGATCCGCCACCAGGCCACCGGGCTGGTGCGCACCGTGATGCAGGATGCGCGGCTGGGCAAGGCCATCGAACTGGACAATGTGACGCCGGTGGTGCGCAACATCACCGAATCGATCCTGCGCAATCCCGGCGCGCTCATCGGCATGCTGCGCATCAAGAACAAGGATGACTACACGTTCTTGCATTCGGTCAGCGTGTGCACCCTGCTGGTGGCGTTTTGCCGCTCGCGCGGGATGGATGCCGATACCATCCACCAGGCCGGCCTGGGCGGGCTGCTGCACGATACCGGCAAGGCACTGGTGCCGGACCATATCTTGAACAAGCCGGGGCCGCTGACGGACGAGGAGTTTGCCATCGTCAAGCGGCATCCGCGCGACGGCTACGATATCCTGGTCAAGTCGCCCGACGTGAGCGCGATTGCGCTCGACATCACCCTGCATCATCACGAGCGGCGCGACGCCAGCGGCTATCCGGACCGCCAGGGCGAGGGCGCCATCAGCGAACTGGCGCAGATGGCGGCCATTGTCGATGTGTACGACGCCATCACGGCCGAGCGCTGCTATCACAAGGGCATGCCGGCGGCCGAAGCGCTGCGCAAGATTTTCGAGTGGAGCAAGTTCCACTTTCATCCCGGGTACGCGCAGGCATTCATGCGCTGCGTCGGGATTTATCCGGTGGGAACCATGGTGATGCTCGAATCGGGGCGGCTGGCGGTGGTGATCGAGCCGCACGAGACCAATCTGCTCGCGCCCAAGGTGAATGTGTTTTTCAACACCAAACGCAATGGGTATATCAAGCCGGAAACGGTGGATTTGTCGCGTCCGGTCGGCTTCGGCGGCGGCGACAAGATCGTCCGTCCCGAATCGCCCGAGAAGTGGCATGTCGACCCGATGCGGTTCATCAGCGTCGCTTAGCCATCCGGCGCGCGGCCGGACGGACTAGAAGAATTCGGCCGTATCGTTCGACGCCACCGCTTGCAGCAGCCCGCCCGAGACCAGCTGGTCGTAGTGGCACGCCTGGTTGCGCCCGTGGCTCTTGGCGTAGTACAGCGCCTGGTCGGCATGCCCGAGAATGATCACGGGCGACTCGAACGGGCTGATGCTGACGAAGCCGACGCTCACCGTCACCTGCCCCACCTGGGGGAAATCATGCGATTCGACATTCGTGCGGAAGCGGTCGATGATCTTTTGCGCATTGTCGAGCGTGGTCGAACGCAGCAGCACCACAAACTCTTCGCCGCCGAAACGGAATACCCGGTCTTGCGAGCGGAACGACGATTGCAGCAGGTTGGCGATCAGGATCAGTACTTCATCGCCGTACAGATGGCCGAATTTGTCGTTGACCAGCTTGAAATGGTCGACATCGACCACCGCCAGCCACTGCTTTTCGGCTTCCGAATGCTGGCGCCGCTCTTCCTGGCCCGGTTCCAGCGACTCTTGCTCGGCGGTGACGTGCAGCATCTTGGCCAGCTGGTCGTCGAAGGTCTTGCGGTTGAGCAAGCCCGTGAGCGAGTCGCGTTCGCTGTAGTCGAGCAGGTTCTGGAAGTTGCGGTACACGCTGACAATGCCGCCGATGACATGGATGGTGTCGCTCGTGTACGGCGTCGGATGCAGGATTTCGAGGCAGGTGTCGACCTTTTCGCCGATCCAGATCGGCAGCCACAAGGTGCGCTTGCCGCCGGCCGTGATGCTCTCGGCACTCGTTTCGTTGTTGGCGATGCACGCGGCCAGGGCCGGGAAACTGCTGATCGGCTCGCCCAGCGCATTCACATCGACAGGCTCTTCCATGCGCGCCACGCCACCGGCGCAGATGCTGGCGCGCACGCGCACATACTGCTCCCCGCGCACATGCATGATGGTCAGCACGCGCGTCTGCGACGCCCGTGCCAGCTCCTGAACCGCCGAGATCACCGAGATGTCGAGCATCGTGTGGTCGCGGTGGCCAGTCATGTCCACCATGTGTTTAAGAAGGGAATCCATGTCGTTCTCAGAAATGTAAATCAAACAACTACCACCTGGCGGAAGAATCGATGTCCATCGACATTGGCGCAGGCTAGTGTACCTGATCGCCCGGTGCGTCCGGTTGGCGCATCTCGTGCCCGGTTCGCCGTGTTGCCTGATCCGTAATTGTCGTGCATAAACGCTCGCGCTCACCCGATTCTACCGTTGTGCAGCGCCTAGCGGCTCACCGCACAGCAACTTTTTCGCCATCTTGTCGTATATCGACCGTTTCCATGATAACAAAATTCATACCTCGGAGGAAAGTTGCGTGAGGTCAAGGCATCTCTTTGGCAACGCCCTATAGTGAACTCAATGGCGGAAAAATTGAAGAACAGCAGCAGCGTACTTCAAGGTAAGGCGGCAAGGATGCCGAACCCGTGCCAGAAGTTGGCAGTCCTTAACTAACCGGAGGTCACCATGAGCACCATCACCACCGCAGTGCAAGCCTTTATCAACGACGAAGACGGCGCCACCGCCATCGAGTACGGTCTGATTGCAGCACTGATTGCAGTTGCGATCGTCGCATCGCTGAAAGAGGTGCAGGCCGAGCTCAAATCCCTGTTCGCTCAGGTCGTAACTGGCTTGCAAGGATAAGACGTCCCAGGCCCCACCTGAGCCGTCGTTTGCTGCACCACGCCCCCCGGAACAGGGCCCTGTTCCGGGGGGCTTTTTTTATGCGAGTAGCCCATGCCTGCCTTGACGCTTTCCCAGCTTATCCTGATCGCCCTGCTGCTCGCCGCCGCCGCCACCGACCTCGCGTCGCGCCGCATTCCCAACCGCCTGCTGGCCGCCGGCCTGGCCTGCGCCGCCATCCTGCATCTGTGTTCCGGCAACCCGCTGGCGCTGCTGAGCACGGGCCTGGCCGGTTTCGCCACCGGCCTGCTGCTATTTCTGCCCCTGTACTGCCTGCGCGGCATGGCCGCCGGCGACGTCAAGCTGATGGCCACCGTCGGCGCCTTCACCGGTCCCGCCCTGGCCCTGGACATCGCCCTGGCCGCCTTTTGCGCCGGCGGCCTGATGGCGCTGCTGATCATCCTTGCCAGCGGGCGCCTGCGCGATACCGGCGCCAATCTGATGGCGCTGCTGCGCCCCCTGTTCCTGCGCATCGGCGGCATGCCGGCCGTGGCCGAACCGATGCCGGCCCCGAGTGTCGGAAATATGCCATACGCCGTCGCCATCGCCGGCGGCACTTTTTTCACTCTGGCGCAGCCCTGGCTCTAAATTTCCGCACGGTCAGAGCTTGCTGTTTGTCAAATCGGCCAAGGGAGGCGTGGCTAAAATAAATTGTGCCTTTCGGAAACGCCATCTGCCTTTTTTTAGGAACCGACATGAGTTACATCGATCCGACCGGAGCGCTTCCGCCCAGCAGCCAGCGGGTGCGCGCCTCTTCCGCCGACTACGGCATCAGCAGCCCGCCGCCGCAGCCGCGCTGCGTACGCGACACCGGCCTCGAACTGGGACTGGTGATCGAACTGGTGACCAAGGCCATGTACGCGATCGGCAGGATTCACCTGCCTGTCCTCACCGGCAAGCTCAAGCTGTCGATCAATGTCCTGCGCGAAGTGCTGGACGCCATGCAGGCCGACCACCTGGCCGAGGTGGCCGGGCGCGGCGACTCCGATCTCGACGTCCACTATCAGCTCACCGAGGGCGGACGTTTGCGCGCGGCCGAGTTCCTGGCGCGTTGCCGCTATGTGGGACCGGCCCCGGTCACCCTGCAGGCATACCGCGACCTGGCCGAACGCCAGTCGAGCCGGCACGCCCAGGTCCAGCCGATCGGCATGGCCGAGATGGCCGCCGCCTTCGCCGACGACGTGCTCGATCCCGGCGTGCGCGACCAGCTCGGCGCGGCGCTGCAGTCGCGCCGCCCGCTGCTGCTGCACGGCCCGTCCGGCAGCGGCAAGACCACCCTGGCGCGCAAGCTGGGCCAGCTGCAAAGCGGGCTGGTGGCCATTCCGCATGCGATCCTGGCCGAGGGCCACATCATCCAGTTCCACGATCCGGCCCTGCATGTGCCGGCCTCGCCCCTGCACACGCGCCACAACGAAGAACGGCGCAAGCCCGATGCGCGCTGGGTGCTGTGCCAGCGCCCGGTGGTGCAGGTCGGCGCCGAACTGGGCTACGAAATGCTCGACCTGCGCCTGGACCACGCCAGCGGCGTGTACCGCGCGCCGCCGCACTTCATGGCCAATAACGGCATCCTCGTGATCGACGACCTGGGCCGCCAGCGTATTCCGGCCGAAGAATTGCTCAACCGTTTCAGCGCCCCGCTCGACAGCGGCAGCGACCAGCTCACCATCGAGGGCGGCTGCAAGATCGCCGTGCCGTTCGATGTCACCCTGGTGCTGGCCACCAACCTGGCGCCGCAACTGCTGCTCGACGACGCCTTCCTGCGCCGCATCGGCTACAAGATCCTGGTCGGCCCGCTCTCCGAAACGGCCTACGCCACCCTGTTCCGGCGCCAGTGCCAGCGGCATGGGCTGGCCTGCGACGAGGCCGTGCTGGACTACCTGATCACGCGCCTGCACCGCGCCAGCGGACGGCCGCTGCTGGCCAGCTATCCGGCCGAGCTGCTGGGACGGGTGAACGATTTCGCCGCCTTTGCCGGCGTCACGGCGCGCGTGAGCGCGGCCGCCATCGAGCAAGCCTGGCACAGCATGTCGGTGGCGCCGCCCGCGCTGGCCACCGCCCCGGCCCATCCACCCCTGTCTTTTTCAGCCGATAACGGCACCACCCTGTACGAGAGGATCTCATGAAAAACAAACGCGCATTGCTGACCATGGGTGTGGCGGTCCTGCTGGGGATCGGCGCCGTCATCCTGGCTTCCCTCTGGCTGCTCGGGCAGCCGGCCAACGCGGCCAGCCGCATCGTCGTCGCCACCGGCGACATCAGCCGCGGCCAGCGCATCTCGCCCGACATGCTGCGCCTGGTCGACTGGCCGACCGCAACCATCCCCAAGGATGCCTTCAAGGATAGCCTCAAGCTGAGCGACCGGGTGCTCAAGACCAACGTCCTCAAGGGCGAGCCGCTGACCGAAGCCAAGCTGGCCCCGGCCGGCACCCTGGGCGGCCTGTCGGCCCTGATCAGCGAAGGCAAGCGCGCCATCACGGTGCGCGTCAACGATGTCATCGGCGTGGCCGGCTTTGCGCTGCCGGGCAATTACGTCGACATCATCGTGCACACCGAGCGCGACCCGGGCGACCAGGTCAGGCCGCACCGCAATGCGCTGCACATCTCCAAGATCGTGCTCGAACGCATCCTGGTGCTGGCCGTGGCCCAGGAAGTGAGCCGCGACGAAACCAAGCCGAAAGTGGTCAACGCCGTCACCCTCGAAGTCACGCCGGAACAGGCCGAGACGCTCGACCTGGCACGCGGCGTCGGCACCTTGTCGCTGGCGCTGCGCAACCAGGTCGATCCCGGTTCGCCGCAGACGGCCGGAGCCACCAAGGCCAGCCTGCTCGACGAGCTGGCCGCCGCCGCCACGCTTGTATCCGTATCCGGGTCCGGGGCCGCTGCCAAGGCGGCGCCGCCGGCCAAACCGCGCGCGGCCCCGCGTGCCGCCGCGCGCCCCGCGCCGGTGGTGGCGCAGGTCCGGCGCGACTGCGTCAGCGTCTTGAACGGCGTGACCACATCACAAGAATGTTTTTGATTTTCGAGCAATCACCTTACAGGATGGCCGACATGAACAGATGCATCAAGCAAGGAAAACCGACCCGCAGCGCCGCCGCCGTAGTCGGCGTACTGCTGGCGCTGAGCGGCGCCAGCGCCGCCGCCACCCCCAAGGAAGCGCAGCCCCAGGCCGAGCGCGCCGACAGCGGTCCGCGCTGCAGCGGCGAAGCGGCGCGTCCCGGCAACATGACGCTGCTGGTGGGCAAATCGAACCTGATGCGCCTGCCCGAACCGGTGCGCAACCGCAGCATCGGCAACGCCGCCGTGGTGCAAGCCATGCTGGTCGCGCCGGACACCCTGTACCTGCTCGGGGTCGATGTCGGCACCACCAACATGATCGTGCAAGGCAAGAGCGGCAGCTGCAGCATCGTCGACATCGTGGTCGGCATGGACCCGGCCGCGCTGCAGGCCAGCCTGGCGGCCCTGATGCCGGAAGAGAAGGATATCCGCGTGCACGGCGCCGCCGACTCGCTGGTGCTGAGCGGCACCGTGGCCGATGGCGCCGCCGTGCTGCGCGCGGTCGAACTGGCGACCGCGTTCGTCAGCCGGCCGCTGCGCTCGCTGGCGCAGCAGGGCGGCGACGCGGCCACCGGCGGCGCGGCCGCGGCCAAGGGCGGCACCGGCGGCGGCGGCGCCGCCAGCACGGCCCCGGCCGCGCGCGTGATCAACCTGCTGGCGGTCAGCGCGCCCCAGCAAGTGATGCTCGAAGTGAAGATCGCCGAAGTCTCGAAAAGCTTGCTCGAACGGCTCGAAGGGGGCGTCACCTGGGGCTTCGGCTCGGGCAGCTGGGCCACCACCTTGCTGGCCAATTTCATCACCGGCAATGCCCAGGGCGCGCTCGGCTCGCAGCGGCGCAGCGGCAATCGCGTCAACCTGGAAGCGCAGAAGCAGGATGGCATCGTGCGCATCCTGGCCGAGCCGAACGTGATGGCCGTCAGCGGCCAGGAAGGCAGTTTCCTGGCCGGCGGCAGCATCTTTATTCCGGTGGCCCAGGAGAACAACAAGGTCACCCTGGAAGAGAAGGAATTCGGGGTCGGCCTGCGCTTCACCCCGACCGTGCTGGCCGGCGGACGCATCAACCTGAAGGTGGCGCCGGAAGTGTCGGAAGTCTCGCGCGAAGGCATCGGCGTGTCGGCCGCCGGCTTTTCCGGCGGCGCGGTGCTGCCCTTGATCACCAAGCGGCGTGCCAGCACCACCTTGCAGCTGTTCGACGGCCAGAGTTTCGCCATCGGCGGCCTGATCAAGAACAATCTGATCACCAACCGCAAGGGCTTGCCGCTGCTGGGCGAAGTGCCCGTGCTCGGCGCCCTGTTCCGCAGCACCGATTTCCAGGAAGACCGCACCGAACTGGTGTTTGTCGTGACGGCCCACCTGGTCAAGCCCCTGCCGTCGAACTACACCTTGCCGACCGACAGCCTGGCGCCGCCCTCGCGCACCCAGACGATGCTCGGCTCGCGCCTGGAAGGAGAGCAAGCCGCTCCCCGGACAGCCGGCGCAGCGGCGAGTGCGCCAGGCGCCACGCCGGTTGCCCCCGCCTCGTCCGCCCAGCGCGGTTTTGAACTGAAATAGGAGAGCGCCATGAACACACGCATCGGTAGCAGCATGGCCAGCTTGCTGGCATTGACGGTCTGTCTGGCTGGTTGCTCGAGCACGCCGCGCTGGGACGCCCGCTTCGGCCAGGCCGTGCGCACCTCGCTGGCGGCCCAGGTAATCGATCCCTCGGCCGTGCGCAACACCCGTCCCGTGGCGGGACTGGACGGCAAGACGGCGGCCGCCGCCCACGAGCGCTACCAGCACTCGGCCGAAGCGCCTGCAGCGCTGGCGCCGCTGGCCATCGGCGGGGGCGCAAAATGAAGCAGTTGCGCCTCGCGGCCTGCCGCCGGCGGCGCCAGCGCGGCGCTTACATGCTGGTGTTCGCGCTGCTGCTGATGCCGCTGGTCCTGCTGGGCGGCATGGCGATCGACCTGTCGATGGCATACATGCGCCGCACCGACCTGCAGGCGGCGGCCGACGCCGCCGCGCTGGCGGCGGCGCGCGCGCTCGACGGCACCGAGGCCGGCATCGCCAGCGCCGGCTTGCGCGCGGCGCAAGTTGTCAATACCAGCACCTACGCGCTGACGAACACCATGACATGGTCGCCCGACGCCCTGCGCTTTAGCGACAGTCCCGACCTGGGCGGAACCTGGCTGCCGGCCAGTGCCGTCAATGCCGCCAATGTGGCCACGATGCGTTACGCCCGCGTCGATACCAACGGGCTGCCGTCGGCCCTGGGCGAGGTGCGCGCCGTGTTCGCCAGCGCCATCGATCTCAAATTCGCCATCCTGCGGGTGGGCGCGCAGGCGGTGGCCGGGCGCAGCGCGGTCCAGATCACGCCGCTGGCCATCTGCGCCATGGACAACCAGGCCAAAACGGTGCGCGTGAACGCACCCGGCTTCGAGGAAATCGTCGAGCATGGCTTCCGGCGCGGAGTCAGCTACAACCTGCTCAATCTCAATCCGGTCGGGGTTCCCGCGCTGAACTACCAGGTCAATCCCATCGATTTTCCGCCGGCGGTCGAGAACGCGGCGCACCGCAGCCTGGCCACCCTGCGCCCGATGGTGTGCAGCGGCACCCTGGCGCTGCCGTTCCTGCCCAACGGCGCCAGCGTTTACGTGCGCGAAGGCTTTCCCGCCTCGCTCACGGCCGAACTCAATTCGCGCTTCGGCAGCGGCAGCGGCTCGACCTGCGACCCGGTCTCGGCCCCGGCCGATACCAACATCAAGGAATACACGGTGGGCACCTTCTGGATGCGCATGCCGGCCGCCACCCCGAGCCTGACCCAGATTCCGGCCAGCGCCACCCAGGTCGTCGGCGCCGGCGAGCGCAAGACCATTGCCGACGTCAGCGGCGCCACGTCCGGCACCAACCGGGTCAGCTACGGACCCTTGTGGGCCTTTGCCAAGCCGCAGCGCTACGACGCGGCCACGCCGGACACCCCCGGCGCCAGTTTTCCCAAGAGCGCCTGGCCGCTCCTGTACCCGGTCGCCACCACCGAGCAGGCCGAGGCGACCAGCATCTACCCCACCGATCCGATGGTCCCGTACCGGGGGACGGGCGCCTTCAAGGTCAGCCCCAGCCCATTGAGCTACCCCAAACTGGCGGGGCGGCGCATCCTCAACATTCCGCTGCTGGCCTGCCCGCTGGGCGCGGGCGGCACCGCCACGGTGCTGGCGGTCGGCAGCTTCCTGATGACCTCGCGCGCGACCGACAGCCCGCTCGGCGTGCATGCCGAATTCGGCGGCCTGGCCACGGCCGACTCCATGAACTCCTCGACGGTCCTGTACCGATGAAAGCGCCCTCCACCATGGCTTCCACTTTCCCGCCGCGCGCGCGCGGCATGGCGATTATCGAACTGGCCCTGATCATGGGAACCATGGCCTTCCTGCTGCCAGTCATCTTCAGCCTGGGCCACCTGTTCTATGTGTACGCGGTGCTCAAGCAGACCGCTGCCGCCGCCGCCGCCACCCTGGCCACGGCGCCGCCGTCCGAATGGGCCAGCGGCGCCGCGGCCAGCAGCACGATGAAGCTGCGCACCGTCGCGCTGATCGAGAAGTCGCTGCTCGACGCCAGGGTGGCGCCCCTCATTCCGCTGCTCGAATACGACTTCGACTGCAACGGCAATCTGGTCTGCGGGGGCGAGCGCCCGGACAGCATCACGGTCTCTCTGGTGGTCGCGGTGCCGAACAGCTTTCACTACGTGACCGAAATGGGCATCCCCAGCAGCATGATGGTCCAGACCGCCGTCACCGTTCCTTACAGCCACTAAACGCCCGGAGTCCGCCATGCACCAAGCGTTCCGTAGGACCCGCCAGCGCATGCGCGGCGCCACCATGGTCGAATTCGGCATGACCTTGCCGATCTTCCTGCTCTTTACCCTCGGCATGCTCGAAATGGCGCGCGCGGTGTACCTGTGGAACATGCTCTCGAACGCGACCTACACGGCGGCGCGCGGCGCGGCCCTGGTCGACGCCACCGACAGCGCGGCGCTGGAAGCCGTGGCGCAGGCGGCCGCCCTGCCGGCGCGCGGCGGCGGCATGTCGCTGGGCGCGAACGGGACCGATGCGCGCATCGCGATCAGCCACCTGCGCAGCGATTTCGGGCTGGTCACGTCGGTGCCGGCCTGCCCCTCGCAAAACATAGTCAACTGCAACGCCAATCCGAATGGCGCCAGCTGCGTGCGTTTCGTGCGCGCCCAGCTGTGCGCTCCCGGCAGCGGCGCCGGGTGCGAGCCGGCCACGTACAAACCCCTGTTCGCCGGCAAAGCGCTGGGCTGGGGATTCACCTACCCGAGCTTCGCGGCGGTCGTCCCGGCCGCGTCGCTGGGTCGCCAAGCAGGTAGCACCGAAGTCTGCCCCGGCCCCTGAGCCGCGTTGCCTTACCCACGAGGATGTGCCATGAAAGCTTTACTTATCACTCACGACAGCCAGCTGCAAGCCGAGATCGCCGCCCAGGGCGCCGCGCGGATGCCGCCAGTGACCCTGGTGGCCGTGCGCGCCCGTCTGCGCGACGCGCTCGAGCGCGTGCTGCCCGACAGCCCGGCGCTGGTGATCGTCGACGCCAGCGGCCTCGATGAAAGCGAGGCCGAACAGCTGGTGCGCCTGGCCAAGCTGTACCCGGCCGCCACCTTCATGCTGCTCACCCGCGACCAGCAGCAAAACCTGCTGATCCGCGCCATGCGCGCCGGCGTGCGCGAAGTGCTGCAGCTGCCGCTGGTGCACAGCGCCTTCCACGACGCCATCAACCGCATCGCCGACGCCGCCAATGCCGGCAAGCTGTGCGACGGCAAGGTGCTGGCCTTCATTTCCTGCAAGGGCGGCAGCGGCGCCACGTTCCTGTCGACCAATTTCGCCTACGCCCTGGCCAGCCTGGCGGACAAGAAAGTCATCCTGATCGACCTGCACGGCCAGTTCGGCGATGCCACCCTGTATGTATCGGACCAGAAGCCGGCCATGACCCTGTCCGACGTGTGCAGCCAGATCGCGCGCATCGACGGCGCCTTTCTCGACTCCTGCCTGGTGCATGTCACGCCCGGCTTCGGGATCCTGGCCGCGGCCGACGATCCGTCCCACGCGGTCGACCTGAAACCGGAACAGATGGACATCATCCTGCGCGTGGCGCGCCAGCATTACGACTACGTGGTGCTCGACGTGGGACGCCAGATCGATGCCATTTCCCTGCGCGCGCTCGACAACGCCGACGCCATCTATCCGGTGCTGCAGCTGGCCCTGCCCGACCTGCGCGACGGGCGCCGCCTGCTCGACATCTTCCGCTCGCTCGGCTACGCCATCGAAAACACGCGCCTGATCGTGAACCGCTACGAAAAGGGCGGGCGCCTGCGCCTGCAGGACGTGCAAGCCTCGCTCGGCGCCGACGTCATGCACACCGTGCCCAACGACTACGTGGCGGTGACCGATTCGGTCAACCAGGGCGTGCCGGTGCTGCAACTGTCGCGCGCCAGCCCGGTGGCGCGCAGCCTGGCCGAACTGGTCGAGCTGGTCACCGCGCGGCGCGTGCCGGAAACCAAGGGCTTGCTGACCCGCCTGTTCGGGCGCGCCGAGGCCGAACAATAAAACCCAGGAGAATCCCATGACCTTACGCGAACGCCTGACGGCGACCGACGACAGCCGCACCACCCAGCCGGCCGACGCCGAACCGGCCAACCACGCTTATCACGACCTGAAGAAGAACATGCACCAGATGGTGCTCGACCGCATCGACCTGGAGCGCCTCAAGCGCCTCACGCCCGAGCAGTTCAAGCATGAACTGGGCTTGCTGGTGCAGCACATCATCGAAGAAGAACACATCGTGCTCAACCAGCACGAGCGGCACGACCTGGTGCTCGACATCCAGCACGAAATGCTCGGCTTCGGCCCGCTCGAATCCCTGCTGGCCGATCCGACCGTCTCGGACATCCTGGTCAACACCTACAACCAGGTGTACGTCGAGCGGCGCGGGCGCCTGGAACTGACCGACATCACCTTCCACGACAGCGCGCACCTGATGAAGATCATCGAAAAGATCGTCTCGCGGGTCGGGCGCCGGGTCGACGAATCGAGTCCGATGGTCGACGCGCGCCTGCCCGACGGCTCGCGCGTGAACGCGATCATCCCGCCGCTGGCGGTCGACGGCGCGATCCTGTCGATCCGGCGTTTTTCGGCCACCCCGCTGACGGTCGAGAACCTGCTGCGCTACAAGAGCATGACCCCGCCCATGGTGCAGGTACTGCAGTCGCTCGGGCACTCGAAGATCAACATCCTGATCTCGGGCGGTACCGGCAGCGGCAAGACCACCTTGCTCAACCTGCTGTCGGGCTTCATTCCGGCCAACGAGCGCATCATCACCATCGAAGACGCGGCCGAACTGCAGATGCGCCAGCCGCACGTGGTGCGCCTGGAGACGCGCCCGCCGAATATCGAAGGCAAGGGCGAGGTGACCCAGCGCGCGCTGGTGCGCAACGCGCTGCGCATGCGGCCCGACCGCATCATCCTGGGCGAGGTGCGCGGCGCCGAAGCGATGGACATGCTGCAGGCCATGAACACCGGCCACGAAGGCTCGCTGGCGACGATCCACTCGAACACCCCGCGCGACGCCCTGGCGCGGCTGGAAAACATGGTCGGCATGGCTGGCGTCACGCTCACCCCGCGCGCGGTGCGCCAGCAGATCTGCTCGGCGATCACGGTGGTGCTGCAGGTCACGCGCCTGACCGATGGCGCGCGCAAGCTGGTCAGCCTGCAGGAAATCACCGGCATGGAGGGCGACATGATCGCCATGCAGGAAATCTTTTGCTTCGAGCAGACCGGAGTCGATGCCGAAGGAAAGGTGGTCGGGCATTTCCGCGCCACCGGGGTGCGGCCGCGCTTCGCCGACCGCCTGCGCCTGTTCGGCGCGCCCGTGCCCGACTCGGCTTTCGACCCCAGCC
Organism: Massilia scottii; assembly: GCF_030846495.1. Classification (NCBI taxonomy): domain Bacteria; kingdom Pseudomonadati; phylum Pseudomonadota; class Betaproteobacteria; order Burkholderiales; family Oxalobacteraceae; genus Massilia; species Massilia scottii. The sequence goes on from NZ_JAVCWM010000010.1 coordinate 21,394, forward strand.
GCATCTTCGAATAGGAGTCTCCATGGACTATGTCTTTTATGGCTTTGCCGTGCTGCTGTTCGCCGCGGTCATCCTGCTGATCGAGGGCGGCTACCTGCTGTGGTCGGAAACGCGCGGCGGCGGCGCCAAGCGCATCGCGCGGCGCCTGCGCGTGATGTCGGGCGGCATCGATGCCGAGGGCGGCGCGATCTCCATCCTCAAGCGGCGCCGCTACAGCGCCAGCGACGGCTTCGACGCCCTGCTGCACCGCCTGCGCCTGGCGCACGCCATCGACCGCCTGCTGATGCAGGCTGGCGTGAACTGGATGGTGGCGCAGTTCCTGGCGGCCTCGCTGGCTTTGCTGTGCGCGGCCGCGCTGGCGGCGCATGCCTGGGACACGCCGCCGCTGGTGACCTGGGCGATGCTGCTGGCCGGCCTGGGCTTGCCGTATTTCCTGCTGCGCCGCACACGTGCCAAGCGCATGGAAAAGATCGAGCAGCAGTTGCCGGAAGCGGCCGATTTCCTGGCGCGCGCCATGCGTGCCGGGCACTCGTTTACGAATGTGCTGCAGATGGTCGGCAGCGAACTGCCCGAGCCGCTCAGCGGCGAATTTCGCACCGTGCACCAGGAGATCAACTACGGCGTGCCGATGGGTGAAGCGCTGCACAGCCTGGCCGAACGGATTCCCCTGACCGACCTGCGCTACATGGTGATCGCGGTACTGATCCAGCGCGAGTCGGGCGGCAACCTGGCTGAAATCCTGGGCAATATCGGCCACATCATCCGCGAGCGCCTCAAGCTGCTCGGGCAGGTGCGGGTGCTGTCGGCCGAAGGGCGCATCTCGGCCTGGATCCTGGGCATCCTGCCGTTCGCGGTCGCCGGGATGATGTATCTGGCCAATCCCGAATACATCAGCATGCTGTGGACCGACCCGAGCGGGATACGCCTGCTGTGCTATGCCGGGGCGATGATCACCATCGGGGTGCTGTGGCTGCGCAAACTGATCAACATTCGCGTCTAGGAGAAAGCCATGAGCGGCTCGCAATTATTGTTTCTGGTGATCGTGTTCGCGGTCGTCGTCGGGCTGGCCGGCCTGGCCATGGCGACCTTCTGGCCCGGCTACATGCGCCAGCGCCTGGCGCGTGTGGGCGCTACCGCCGACACCGGCGCGCGCCGCAGCGACGGCTGGGTGGAAAAGGTGGCCAAGGTGGCCCAGCCTTTCAGCAGCCTGTCGCTGCCCGAGCAGGGCTGGGAAAAGTCGCCCCTGCGCACGCGCTTCATGAATGCCGGCTGGCGCGGCCCGGCCGTGGCCACCCTGTACTTCGGCTCCAAGACGGTGCTGGCGCTGTTCCTGCCGGCCCTGGTGGGACTGTGGATCGCGCTCTCGAGCGACGTCATGAGCGGGCAGCGCATCATGATGCTGATGCTCGGCACGGCCGCATTCGGTTACTACCTGCCCAATGCCGTGCTCGAATTCACGGCGCGCCGGCGCCAGCGCGAAATCTTCGAGTCGATTCCCGACGCGCTCGACCTGCTGACGGTGTGCGTGGAAGCGGGCCTGAGCCTGGAGCGCGCGCTGATCAAGGTGGCCGCCGAAATCCACATCAAGAGCATGGTGCTGGCCCAGGAAATGCAGCTGGTGCTGATGGAAATGCGGGCCGGCTTCAGCAAGGAAAAGGCGCTGCGCAACTTTGCCCTGCGCAGCGGCGTGGAAGACGTCGACACCCTGGTGGCGATGATGATCCAGTCCGAGCGCTTCGGCACCAGCATGGGGACCTCGCTGCGGGTGCACGCCGACACCCTGCGCACCAAGCGGCGCCAGATGGCGGAGGAGCAAGCCGCCAAGATCGGCGTGAAGCTGATGTTCCCGCTGATTTTCTTCATCTTCCCGACCCTGCTGATGGTCTTGCTCGGCCCCGCCGCCATGCAGATCATGCGCACGCTCAAGTCGGTCAACGGCCAGTAACTTCTTTCTGTTCCTTTTCCTAGCGGAGCCCGCCATGCGAACCACCCTGTCCTGCTGTTCCCTGCTGTGCGCCGGCGCGCTGCTGCTGGCCTGCACCAATCCCGGCGGCCACACCGCCGCCGGCGCGCCGGCCGTGGCCGAGGCCGCCCCGCTGCGGGCCGAGGATGCCTACCTGCTGGGGCGCGGCGAGCACCTCGCTTACCGCTACGACGCGGCGCGCGCTTTCTACGAGGCGGCGCTGGCGCGCGACCCCGGGCACGTGAAAGCGCGCAACGGCCTGGCGACCCTGTACGCCGAAAAGGGCGAGTTCGCGCGCGCCATTCGTCTGTGGCAGGCCATGACGCAGGAAGCGGCCGGCGGCGGGCAGGACAGCGCCTTCCTGTTCAGCAATCTCGGCTACGCCCACTTCCTCAACGGCGAGTTCGAGCAAGCCCTGGCCGCCCTCGAAAAAGCGTGCCTGCTCGATCCGCTCAACGAGCGCGCCTGGCGGCACCTGGGCGAGGCCCTCGCGAAAGTCGGGCAGCATGAACGCGCCGCGCAGATGGCCATGCAGGCCAGCGCCCTGCGCACGCACGACTTCAAGAGCGACTACGCGGTCGCCGAGCGCGCCGGCGTGCCCGCCATCGACAGCGCGGTCAAGGCGGGCGGGCCTGTGCTGGCGCAGGAGCCGCAGTGGGACCGGACCGAGGTGCGCCAGGACGGCGCCGGGGTGTTCGTGGTGCAGCGGGTGAGCGCGCGGCCGGCGCCGCTGCCTGCCGCGCCGGCGACGGTAGCGGCAGCGGCACAGACGCAGGCGCAGGCGCGTCCGGCCCGGGCCCTGCTGGAGATTCGCAATGGCAACGGCGTGACCGGCATGGCGCGCTCGCTGGCCGGCACGATGGAAGAGGGCGCCCTGCGCGTGGTGCGGCTGAGCAACCAGAAAGGTTTCGGCGTGCGCCAGACCCGCATCGAATACCAGCCGGAATTTCGCGTCGCCGCCGAGCGCCTGGCCGAACGTTTCGGCGCCGCGCGCGTGGTGGCCGTGGGCGACATCGGCCGCGCCGACCTGCGCCTGGTGATCGGACGCGACCTGGTGCCGGCCACGGCGCCCCCGGTCGCCATCGCGGCGCGCCGCAGGCAGGGGCCGGCGGCAGGCTGATGCACCTTTGGGGGCTGGTCCGTTTGTTCCATGTCAAATCCGGTGCGGGCTCTCACGCGACAATGGGATGATCCATTCACTACCGGAGCATCCCATGACAATTGCAGAACGCTTCACACGGACCCTGTCCGGCTTCGCCCTGCTGGCCCTGGTCGCCTGCGCCCCCACCGCGCAGCGCGAAAGCGCGGGCGAATTCATCGACGACACCGTCATCACCGGCAAGGTCAAGGCGGCCCTGGTGGCCGATCCCGAGCTCAAGGCCACGCAAATCAATGTCGAAACCTTCAAGGGCACGGTGCAGCTGAGCGGCTTTGTCAGCATGCCCGACCACGTTCCCAAGGCGGTGGCGCTGACGCGCAAGATCGATGGCGTCAAGAGCGTGAAGAACGATATTATCGTGCGCTGAGGCGGGCATAAAAAAAGCCGCTCCGGATCGACGGGCGGCTGCTTGCATTGCGCGCGGCGCGCGCTTTATTCCCAGGTAACGCTGCCCAGGCCGTGGGCGCTGGCGCTACGCACCGAGGGCTTGCCATGCACCGTGGCCGAACCAAGGCCATTGAGCGTGAGCTTGGCCGAGGTCTTGGCATACACATCGGCGCTGCCCAGGCCCGACATGTCGAGTTCGACGGCATCGGCGCGCAGCTTGCCTGCCTCCAGGCTGCCCACGCCGCCGAGATCGGCGCGCAGCACCTTGGTCTGCCCATTGGCCGCGATGCGTCCGGCGCCACGCAGCGTCAGGTCGACCCGGTCGGTGTCGCCGGCGTTGAGCGTCATGTTGCCGGCCCCGCCAAGGCGCGCGCTGACCTGCTTGTACTGGCTGTGCAGGTTGATGGCGCCGGCGCCGTCGAGCCTGAGCACGATGCGCTCGCCCTTGAAGCCGCGCAGTTCGGTCGAACCGATGCCCTCCGACACGAATTCGTTCAGGTTCGGCAGGGTCAGTTCGGCGCGCAGATCGTGCGTGCGGCTTTTCCCGAAATTCATGCCGCGCTTGGCGGTACCGATCTGCAAGGTGTCGCCTTGCTGGGTCACGGTCACTTGCGAAACATCATGCTTGTCGCCGTACAGGATCAGGGAGGGCGTTGCGCCTTGCTTCACGTTCAGATGAATGATGCCGTTGAGCGCGATCTTCACCGCGCGCGCATCGACGCTGCGCTTTTCGCTGGCCTGCTCGCCCGCGCTGGCCGCGCCTGCGCTGGTGGCGAGGGCGGCGGCCATGAGGGCACTGGCAAACAATCTGTTCATGATGGATCTCCGTGGTCGTGTCGGTGAGGTGGCGCTGCTCAGCCTTTCAGCTGGGCCTTTTCGGCGGCGCTGAGGCGCTTGGCGCTGACGGTGACCACGGTCATGTTGGCATCGGCGCCGGCTTGCACGGCGGCCGGCGCATGGATGCGCGGGGCCGGTGCGCTGGCGGTGGCAAAGCTCGTTGCAGAGACGACGACGAGGGCGGCGACGAAGATGGCTTCCATGTTTTTTGCGATGTTCATGATTGACTCCTGTGGGTTAAGTTCGTTGGGTTGAGTGAACTATAGCCACAGGGCGGATTGTCAACACGGCCATTGCGATGAACTGCGTGTTTGGCGGGATGGAGCGTCGGTTTGGGGCCCAAAGCGTGCCGCCGGTGTGCGGTGCCGGCATCGATGCGCACGCGGCGCGCGGCGCTTACGGCTTGAAGCGGATTTTCATTTCCGGACGCTGCTCGACGCTGCCGATCTTCCACGAGTAGGTGCCGATCAGGCCGAAGAACGACGGGGTCGAGGTGGCATTGTGCGACAACACTTGCGCGCTGATCGGCACCGTCACCGACAGCGTGCCGTCGGGCTTGATGCCGAGTTTGGCCATGCTGGCTTTTTCCTTCTCGTCGAGCTTGCCGGCGGCCAGGGTGACCACTCCATCCTTGTCGGTGGCAACGCGCAGCACGCCCAGCAGGTCGAGCGCCTGGCCGCGCTGGCGCTTGCCCTCGACACTGAGGTCGTAGCGCGCATTGCCCTTGTAGTCGGCCTGGCGGATATCGCGGTCGCGCTTCATCTTCGCGGCGGCGTTTTCCAGGCTTTCCTCATCCTTGGCGTCGAGCTTGCTGCCCTTTGCCAGTTGCCCGGCCGCCATGGTGTGCACGGCGGTGCCGGCGTAGGAGTACTCGTAGCTGCCGTCCGCCTGGAAGGCGGTCTTTGCGGTAAAGCGTTCAGGGACCAGGCATCCGGTCAGCAGCACTGCGGCGCAGGCGCATGCAGGCAAGAGGCGACGGCTCATCGGGAATCCAGGGGAAGGTCAGAATGGCATAAGTGTAGCTCAGTCGACACAAGCTTGTCAGAGTAGACAATTTTACTTACAAAATGCAATCTTGCTCACGCTGCGGGCAAGCCCCGGGCCGCACCCTTGAGCACCGCCGGCGCGATCATGCGGTGCAAGGGCGTGACCGGCAGCATGTAGAGGCGGCCGAGCCAGTTGTGCACGTGGACCACGGTGCTGACCGTGGCCAGCACTTTCCCGTTGCCGGCATCGACAGCCCTGTGCACGGACACGACCACGTCGAGGTGCTTGTCCTTGTCGCCCAGCAACACCTCGTCGGGCGTGTTGGCGAACAGGGTGAAGATGCCGACCCGGTCGCCCGGTCGATAGGCCGATGCCGGTTTGGCCGGATCGAGCCCGGACAAGGTACCGAGGTTCTTCAAACCCAGCATCGCCACCACGCGGTTGCGCAAGGTCATCAGGGTGTTGACCCAGCCGGGCGTCGATGCGCTTACCTTGAGAAACAGTTCGAGCGCCGTGGCGTTGGCGTCGTCGGGAGCGATGGCCCAGGCGTCATGGAAATAGGCACCGGGAAGCAAGGCCGCAATGGCGCTCGACGCGGGGACGACGGTTTCAACGGGTGTGGCGCGCATGGGGTCCGGGCAAAATAACGGCACCTGCCGGTCCGGTTGAACGTGCGGCAGCGCCCGCCGTGTGGGCGGGCCTGTCTATCTTAATACGGAACCGCGCAGGACGCGCGGCGCCGCCACTGGCTGGCCGTTTACTGCATGAACCAGCCATGGCTGACCACGATCGACTGCCCGGTCAGTGCATTGCTCGGGAACGCCGCCAGGAACAGCGCGGTCTGGGCCACGTCGTCGACCGTGGTGAATTCGCCGTCGACGGTTTCCTTGAGCATCACGTTCTTGACCACATCGGCTTCGGACATGCCGAGCGCCTTGGCCTGTTCGGGAATCTGCTTTTCCACCAGCGGCGTGCGCACGAAGCCCGGACAGATGACGTTGGCGCGCACGCCGTGCGCCGCGCCTTCCTTGGCGACCACCTTGCACAGGCCGATCAGGCCGTGCTTGGCCGTCACGTAGGCTGACTTGAGCGGCGACGCCTCTTTCGAGTGCACCGAGCCCATGTAGATTACGCTGCCGCCGCGGCCCTGCGCGTACATCACTTTCAGGCAGGCGCGCGTGGTCAGGAAAGCGCCGTCCAGGTGGATGGCCAGCATTTTCTTCCAGTCGGCGAAGGCGAAGCTCTCGAGCGGCGCCACGATCTGGATGCCGGCATTCGAGACCAGCACGTCGATGCCGCCGAAGCGCGCCGCGGCGGCCGCGATGCCGGCCTCGACTTCCTCTTCGCTGGTGACGTTCATGGCCACCGCCATGCTGCGCTCGCCGGACGGGTCGAGTTCCCTGGCGGCGGCTTCTGCCGCTTTCAGGTCGAGGTCGGCGATGACGACCTTGGCGCCGCTGTCGAAGTAGACCTTGGCGATATGTTTGCCGATGCCGCTGGCGGCGCCGGTGATGACGGCAACTTTATCTTGCAGGTTCATGGGATGCCTCTTTCAAGTTGTTGGTGGTGGCACTGGCGTGCCGGGAAGTGAGGAAATCGTCAATGGCGGGGCTTTGGCCGGCCGGCGGCAAGGCCATGATCTGCGGATGCGACAGGGTCAGCGCCGCGTCGTCGTAGCCCGAGCGCCAGTGTTCGTTCATGGTGCGGCGCGAAAATTCGAAGTCCTTCGACTGGCCTTCGTAGTTGGGCGAGCGGTACACCAGCTGGACGATGTTATACACCGCCTCGTCGGACGCCTCGGCCAGCAGGCGCGCCTGCGGCGTGGCGGCCAGCGCGGCCGGCATCTGGGCCAGCAGTTCGTTGAAGGCGGTGCGCAGCTCGGCCATTTTGCGGAACTTGTCGGTGGCGGCGCGCGTGCGGCTGGAAAACTGCACTTCCTTCATGCGCACGGCCACCTCGGTCAGGTCGCGCGGGATCTCGCCGCTGGCGCTCCACAGGTCGACCTGCAGCACCAGGGTGTCCAGGCCCGAGTGCGAAGACAGCACCCAGTCGAGCGGGGTGTTCGACACCAGCCCGCCATTCCAGTAATGCTCGCCATCGATCTCGACCGCGGCGAAGCCGGGCGGCAGCGCGCCGCTGGCCATGATGTGCCTGGCGGCGATGGTGTCGATCGCGTTGTCGAAGTAGGCGAAGTTACCGGTGCGTACGTTCACGGCGCCGACGCTCAGGCGCATCTCGCCGCTGTTGATGCGGTCGAAGTCGACCAGATTGTTAAGCGTACCTTCAAGCATCGAGGTGTCGTAGTAGCTGGTGGCGCCGCGGTTGGCCAGCGGCAGGTACGGCGGCGGCATGCGCGGCTTGAAGAAGCCCGGCACGCCATGCGAGAGCACGCGTCCGGCCGCCATCTGGTTGGCCCAGCCGCGCATGGCGTCGCCGCTGAGCAGGCCGGTCCAGTAATCGCTGGCGCCGCCGTCGCCGGCGTTGCTGACCGTTTCCCAGAAGCTGCGCAGCTTGGCGACCCGGTCCGCGCGCGGGTTGCCGGCAATGATGGCGCTGTTGATCGCGCCGATGGAAATGCCGGCCACCCAGGTCGGTTCGATGCCCGCTTCGAGCAGGCGTTCGTAGACGCCGGCCTGGTAGGCGCCGAGCGCGCCGCCGCCCTGCAGCAGCAGGGCGATGCTGCCGAAGGCGGTGGCGCACGGACGCGCCGCTTCGGGTGGCGCCGTGGCGCGGTCATGTGTTGTTCCGCGGGTTGATCCGTCACGCATGTTCGGGCACCGGTACGTCGAAACCATTGAGCGTGGTCGATACCATGGAATAGAGTCCGACCAGGTAAATTAGTTCATTCGTGCCTTTCTGGCCGAAGGTGGCCAGCGCCAGGCGGTAGATCGGCTCGGGCAGCAGGCCGCCGCGGCACAGCGCGTAGGCGAGGTCGTAGGCGACGCTTTCTTCCTTGTTCAGGTCGGACGGTTTGAGGTCGGCCACCAGGGTTGCCAGGCGTTCGAGCGGCATGCCTTCGGCCTCGGCCACGGCGATGTGGGCGTACAGCTCGTAGGCCGCGTCGAAGCGGGCGCCGACCACCAGGATGGCGATCTGGCGCACGTTCTCGGGGAGCACGGCGTTGGCGGTCATCGCCAGGGTCAGGTTCCAGATCGCCTTGCCGATGGCGGGTTCGTGCAGCCACGGGTTCCACGGCCCCATCAGGGCACCGTCCTCGCGCTGGGAGACGAAGGCGTTGAAGTTCGAGGCGATGCCTTTACGCATGTCGTCGTACAGGGGCTGCTGTTCGGGCGTGAGGCCGGAAGGGGCGATGAGGGGCAGGCGCATGCGGTCTTTCTGGCGTGGTTGGCAACGGAGGAAGCCAAACCGGTCGCTGCGTGGCGAGGCGCTGGCCGGCGGCATGAGGATCGTTTCAGTTCGTTGCCAAAGAATACAGGCGCTTACTTAGGCGAAAATTGGTTCGTGCGCGGGGTTTGGCGCGGGTGGTTGGTGCATGAATGGGGGTTCGATTAGATTGGGGACATCCGTTCCAGGGAGCGCGCCGAAGCGAGAAGACCCCCCAGAATTTTGTCGGCTACCTTCTCTGAAAATCCGGTAGGGAGCTCGGCCCGGACCTTGTCTACGACCGCAGGCGTGCGCGCAATGAAGTCCTGCAGCAGCGGCTCTGCGTTCGCACCGTAGCCGACCTCTTTTGCAGTGCTGTTGAAGTGACGCCGCTGGATGCTATGCGCCAGGTAGTGCCGGTTGTTTCCGCGTAGCGCCATCGCCAACTTGAGCTTACGTTCGCTCCACTGATTCGGCCCTGGGCCGATAACCGGGTAGGCGGACATCACGTCATAGATGGGCGTCAGCTTGAATCGCCCCGCACCAGCGAGTAGCTGGATACTGAAGTTTTTGGCGTGGCCATCCGGCGCGCGAAGCATCCAAAACAGCAGTTGGGATGCCATGAGCGTGTGCATATCTGCGGCTTTCTCCCGCGATTGCTGCAGCAGGGTGAACATCTGTTTGAGCCCCGGGCCGCCGTCATTTTCGTATTTCAGCAGCGGCGATGTTCCCGTGGCCTGGCAAAAGTCCTCCTGGACAAGCCGGAACAGCTGCTTGCCGTTGGCCGAGCGCGTGCGGTCGAAGCGCTCGACGACGAGCACTCGTTGCGCGCCAAACGTCGCAATCTCGGCATTTGCCGTGGGCAGTCCGAATTCCTTGAACAGGCGCAGGCACAACCACTCGTTGTCGACCGACGTGGTGAAGTCGGCCCGCTTCCCGCCTACCATCCCGATTGGGAGCTTGAAGATGTGTGTCGTCGGCGTGGCGCCGCGCGGCTTCATCCATTTTCCATCCCACCAGAGGAATGCGTCCTTCTCCTGCGCCCCGGCGAGCGAAATGCGGAAGTCGTCGTCGGCGTCATCGGCGGCGCCGTGCCGCTCCAGGTTCACCACTTCAAGCAGGTGGCGCTCGATGTCCTCTTCGCTGACGGCGATGCCGTCAACATGAACAAGCCCTTCCGGTTTGGCACCTTCCGGCAGCAACTGCAAGGCGCCTACGCAGTCCCGGCCAACGGCCGCGAGCAGGTCGAAAGGGTCGAGCGAGCCTGTCTTGAACCGGGTCGCAACACGCTTACGAATGATGTCGCTGTCCGGCAGCAAACCTTCGAAGTAGTTTGAGACATGTGCGCCCTTAAGCGGTTCGTCGCGCATATTGAACGGCAACGACAGCGAGATGGGGCGGCCAAGCGCTGATTGACGCCAGCCGGCGTCGTACGCCAGTTCGGAGTCCCCATTGGCGTTGACCGTCCAGCGGCCGACGTAGTCGCCATTGGCCCATAGGTGCAGTGTTTGGCTGTGCGAGCGGCGACCCATGGCTACCACTCCGCCGAGCTGCTTGCCGTGGATGTATCGCGCTCGCCCAAGTGCAACTCAAGCTCGAGGGCCGAACACCAGCTCAGCAGTTGCTTGACGCTGATTTCGTCGGCATGGTTCTCAAGGTAGGAGATGCGATTCTGGCTCAAGCCGACACGCGTCGCGACGGCCGCTTGGGTGAGCTTGTGCCGCTTGCGGGTCGATACGAGCAACTGGCCGAGCTGTGACGCGGTGAGCAGAAGTTGGGAGGTGGGTGCGAAGGACATTTCAAATATCCGCTATTCAGATAAACTAATTTTATCTGAATTTCGGATAAAGTCAATATATCCGAATATCGGATAAATGTGATTTATCCGTATGGCGGATAATTGTTGCGGAAGAATGTGACTGAAAAGCGTCAGCCAATCCAGCCCACCCCTCAACGTGAAAGCGAATTCCGCGCGGCTCCCATCGCAGCGCTGCCAAATTGCAAGCACGCATGCTCGTTTCGATCGCCAAGACCACAACCAACTCGAGCGCAGGTGCTCGAGATGCCCGGGCTGATTCCAGCAAGCGTTCCTTGTCGTCTCCAACCAAACGGTGGTCACGCCCACGCGTCGTCTTTGGCTATTTAATTTCCCAGATGAAATTTTTGATCGGCCCGCATGATCTATCTCTCTACGCCCAGCGCTGAAGGCGTTATACGTTCTCGCCTTCGAAGTAGTCCGAGTCGATACGCTTCAATTCATACTGACTGATGGGCGACACACCTACGTTGTGATCCACCATGAATGTCGCCAACTGCTGCCCGGTGATGAGGATGATTTTCGACGAAATAATCTTGGCGTATTCCTCAGCTTCGCGGGAGAAATTCGAGGTCGTAATAAACACGCCTTTGTTTGCTCGCTGCCCTTGTAGCGCTCCTGCGAACTTCTGAATTTCGGGACGGCCAACTGTGCCCTCCCATCTTTTCGCTTGAACGTAGATCGCGTCTAGTCCGAGCTTATCTTCCTTGATGATTCCATCGATACCGCCGTCGCCGCTCTTTCCGATGGCTTGGCCGGCATCTTGCCGTGATCCGCCGTAACCCATTGCGACGAGTAGGTCGATGACGAGTCGTTCAAAGAATGAAGGCGACGATAGCTTTACTTGTTCGAGCAGCTCGGTTTCGAGGTTGACTCTTAGGCGCTGATACGCTTGGGAAAAAAGCTCCTCGGGCGTGATCTCTGCAGCTTCGGCAAGATATCCCGGTCCATCGATGACTTGCGGTAGCGAAGCGAGCCCATCTTGCTGTTTGCTCTCATTACGCCTAAGTTTGAAGTCAAGAAACTCGGAGAATTGGGAGAGAGTTCTGTTGTCGATGTCCGCAGGGTTTTGCGACAGGAGCGATTGTCCCCTAGCGGTGATGCTGAAGAAGCCGCGCTTTTTCGATTCTAAGCATCCGGCCTGTTTCAAATACGTGCGAGCCCAGCCAATGCGGTTATCGAAGAGCGGAGCTGTCCCGCTCGGGAGCATCGTATTGCGTTCCTCATCGGTGATATTGAACTGAACGGCGAGCTTTTCAATGCAATCACGGGAGCGATGTACTTCACCGTCGGCAACCAGGCGCAGCAGCGGCAGCATGAATGTTTGGTAGTTCGGTATCGGCACGTTGAGGGTCGCAGGAGTTTTTGAACAACCATTGTAGCCTTTGTGTCCATCACCGTCGTCAGTATCGGAGGGCAGGGTAAAAATTGGAGAGTTTGGGATTTATTTCGACTGCTACCCAGACGCCAGAAAGCAAAAAGCCCAACCTGAAAGGCTGGGCTAAGTGCTTGATTATACTGGTGCCGACTGCCGGTTTCGAACTGGCCACCTGATGATTACAAATCAACTGCTCTACCAAATGAGCTAAGTCGGCGAAACTTTTACAGCCCGGATTATACGCTATTTGATGCGCGTGAGCGTCGGACGGCCGCCTTTTTTAGGCGGATCGTTGTTGTCGTCCGGCGACGGCGCCGTGGCCGGCACGCCCGTCGGCACATTCTCCGACCCCGTGTCCGGCACGCTCGAGAGCGCCGCAGCGGGGGCCTTACCGGACGCCTTGGCCAGCGACGGCACGCTCGACAGCGGACTGTCGGTCGGCTGGCCAGCCGCGTTCTCGGACGCCGTGCTGCTCACCTCGAACGCCATCCCCTGGCCGTTCTCGTTCGCGTAAATCGCCAGCACATTTTGCACCGGGACGTAAATCTCGCGCGAGACGCCGCCGAAGCGGGCATGGAACTGGATCGCTTCATTGTCCATCTTCAGGCCCGAGGTGGCGCCGAAGCTGATATTGAGCACGATTTCGCCTTTTTTGACGTATTCCATCGGCACCGTGGTAGCGGCGTCGACCTTCACGGCGAGGTAGGGCGTAAACCCGCTGTCGGTACACCACTCGTAAATGGCGCGCAGCATGTAGGGCTTGGTTGAGATGTCGGGCATGTTCTGATAATGGTGTGATACGACGTGTACACGCCAGTCTACTGCGATTCGCCCGAAGGCGTTGGGACTGGCGTGTAACGAAAGTGGCGAAAGGGCGGCCGCCGATCAGCGGCGCATGACTTTCTCGGACGGGGTCAGCGCTTCGATGTAGGCCGGACGCGAGAAGATGCGCTCGGCGTACTTCATCAGCGGCGCAGCCGTCTTCGACAGTTCGATCCCGTAGTGATCCAGGCGCCACAGCAGCGGAGCGACGGCCACGTCGAGCATCGAGAACTCGTCGCCGAGCATGTACTTGTTCTTCAGGAACAGCGGCGCGAGCGTGGTCAGGCGGTCGCGGATTTCCGCGCGCGCCTTGTCGTGGCTCTTGTCGTTGGCCTTGGCGCGCTCGCTCTCGAGCACGTGCACATGGACGAACAGTTCTTTCTCGAAATTGAACAGCATCAGGCGGGCGCGCGCGCGCATCAGCGGATCGGCCGGCATCAGTTGCGGATGCGGGAAGCGCTCGTCGATGTATTCGTTGATGATGTTCGATTCGTACAGGATCAGTTCGCGCTCGACCAGGATCGGCACCTGGCCGTACGGATTCATCGTCGAGATGTCTTCTGGCTTGTTAAACAGGTCCACATCGCGCACTTCGAAGTCCATGCCTTTTTCAAACAGGACCAGGCGGCAGCGTTGGGAAAATGGGCACGTGGTGCCGGAGTAGAGAACCATCATTTTTATAGTTCCTTAGAAACAAAGGGGGTGAAACGACGAGCGGATCACCCCGAAATGTGCCCGCTGACTGAGTCAGCGGGCAATGAATGAAGCGTGCAGCCTGCCTTACTTGACTTCTTTCCAGAACGATGCGCTCAGGCGCCATGCGAACAGGGCGAAGATCGACATCAGGAACAGCACCCACACACCGAGGCTCTTGCGGGTCGCTGCGGCCGGTTCGGCCATCCACTCGAGGTAGGCGACCAGGTCGGCCGTCGCTTCGTCGAACTGAAGCGAGGTCATGGTGCCGGGCGCGACTTGCTCGAAACCCTTGAACGTGTGCACGGTTTTGCTTGCATCATGCGGATCTTTTTCTTCGACCATCTTGACGGTGCGCACACCCTGCTGCTGCCACATGACGTGCGGCATGGCCACGTTCGGCACGACCATATTGTTCCATCCGGTCGGACGGGTATCGTCCTTGTAGAAGGTACGCAGGTAGGTGTACAGGTAGTCGGGACCGGTCCCGGCCGAGGAAGCCTTGGCGCGGGCGATCACCGACAGGTCCGGCGGTACCACGCCGAACCATTCCTTGGCGTCGGCCGGGCGCAGCGCGGTCGTCATCAGGGCGCCGACTTTCTCGCCTGTAAACAACAGGTTTTCCTTGATTTGCTCTTCGGACAGCCCCAGGTCTTTCAGGCGGTTGTAGCGCATCGAGGAAGCCGAGTGGCAGTTCAGGCAATAGTTGACGAACAGCTTGGCGCCGTTTTGCAGCGAGGTCAGGCTTGGGCGCTCGGGCGCCTTGTCCAGCTTGAAGGTGCCTTCGCTGGCTAACGCCAGGCCCGGCAGCAATGCCAGGATCGCGATCAGTTTTTTCGGAAAATTCATGTAATGTCCTTTTGCTGTGATGTCGTCGATTAGTGCGGCTGGAACGTCACACGTTTCGGCACGGGCTTGAAGGTGCCCATCGAGCTCCACCAAGGCATCAACATGAAGAAACCGAAGTACAACAGCGTGCACACTTGCGACAGTGCCGTGAACAGGGCGGTCGGCAGCTGGGTGCCGAGGTAGCCCAGGGTCACGAACGACACGCCGAACACGATGTACACATACTTGTGCCAGTCAGGACGGTAGCGGATCGACTTGACCGGCGACTTGTCCAGCCACGGCAGGGCGGCGATGATCATCACCGACAAGCCGAACAGCACCACACCCCAGAATTTCGCATCCAGCACCTGCGGCAGCATGCCGATGATGACCAGCAGCGAGAAGCCGGCGATGGCGGCCTTGACCAGGAACGGCAGGCGCGTCGTGACCCAGATGAAGGCCACGTACAGGGCGATCGCACCCATCAGTACGTACATGAAGTCGGCCGTGGTGGCGCGCAGCACCGAGTAGAACGGTGTGAAGTACCAGGTCGGCGCGATGTGCGCAGGCGTCTTGAGCGAATCGGCCGGGATGAAGTTGTTGTACTCCAGGAAGTAACCGCCCATTTCCGGGGCAAAGAACACCACCGCGCTGAAGATCAGCAGGAACACCGACACGCCGAACAGGTCGTGCGCCGAGTAGTAAGGATGCGACGGGATCGAATCGAGCGGATGGCCGTCCGGACCCAGGGTTTCCTTGACTTCGATACCGTCAGGATTGTTCGAGCCGACTTCGTGCAGCGCGATCAGGTGGGCAGCAACCAGGCCCAGCAGAACCAGCGGAATCGCGATCACGTGGAAGGCGAAGAAGCGGTTCAGGGTCGCATCGGAGACAACGTAGTCGCCGCGGATCCACAGCGACAGGTCAGGGCCGATGAAAGGAATCGCACCGAACAGGTTGACGATCACCTGGGCGCCCCAGTACGACATCTGGCCCCATGGCAGCAGGTAGCCGAAGAAGGCTTCGGCCATCAGGCACAGGAAGATCGCAAAGCCGAACAGCCAGATCAGTTCACGTGGCTTGCGGTACGAGCCGTACAGCAGGCCGCGCGTCATGTGCAGGTAGACGATGATGAAGAAGGCCGACGCGCCGGTCGAGTGCATGTAGCGCACCAGCCAGCCCCACGGTACTTCGCGCATGATGTATTCGACCGAACCGAAGGCCAGGTTGGCGTCCGGCTTGTAGTGCATGGTCAGGAAAATACCGGTGACGATCTGCAATACCAGCACCAGCATCGCGAGCGAGCCGAAGATGTACCAGAAATTGAAGTTTTTCGGAGCGTAGTACTGGCCCCACTGGTCGTTCCACAGTTTGGACAGTGGAAAACGGTCGTCGACCCAGCCCAGTGCCTTGTCGGCCACCGGCGCATTCGCGGGGAACTTGGTTTCTTTAAACGCGGCCATGATTATGCCTCGCCTTTCTCGTCTTTACCGATGATCAGCTTGTTGTCGCTCAAGTACATATGGCGCGGCACTTCGAGGTTGTCCGGCGCCGGCTTGTTCTTGAACACGCGGCCGGCCAGGTCGAAGGTCGAACCGTGGCAAGGGCACAGGAAGCCGCCGGCCCAGTCGTCCGGCAGGTTAGGCTGGGCGCCTTCAGCGAACTTCGAGGTTGGCGAGCAGCCCAGGTGCGAGCAGATGCCGACCGCAACCAGGTATTCCGGCTTGATCGAACGGTGTTCGTTGCGCGCGTATTCGGGCGTGAGCGCGTCCGGGGTCCGTTCCGATTTCGGATCGGCGACCACGCCGTCGGTCTTCTTCAGCGAAGCGACCATGTCGGGCGAACGCTTGAGAATCCATACGGGTTTGCCGCGCCACTCAACGGTCTTCATTTCGCCGGCGGCCATGCCGGTAATGTCTACTTCTACCGGCGCGCCAGCGGCTTTTGCCTTCTCCGACGGCTGGAATGTGCTTACCAAGGCTCCCGCCGTGGCCAAACCGACAACACCACCCGCCGCGCACGTAGCGGCGAGCATGACGCGTCGGCCCGGATCGACCTGCTTTTCGTTACTCATACCAACCCCAATCAGTCAAAATGCGAAATCTTAAAAAGCTACTTAGAGCTTCTAGCAACCTTAAATTATAAGGGAATAGGGGGGCGAGTTAAAGAAAAAATGTTGCACGTGCGCCTGTCAAGGCCGAATCATCGCCATTTTGAAACGATTCCGGTGCCCGCCATGCGCAATTGGCCGCCTCCCGGCGTGCGCGTCGCGATATCCCGCTTCGGCGGGAACCGATCACCCGGTTTGGTTTCTAACAGCCGTGAGGTATGATCGGCATGGCGATTTCACAACCTTGGAGGCAAAAATGACGATGATGGGCGAGTTTCGGCAGTTCGCAATGAAGGGCAACGTGGTCGACCTGGCGGTCGGCGTGATCATTGGTGGCGCTTTCGGCAAGATTGTAGATTCTCTGGTGCAAGACATCATCATGCCGCCCATCGGCCGCCTGTTCGGCGGACTCGATTTTGCCAACTACTATTTGCCGCTGAATAACCAGGCCATGAACCTGACCCTGGTGGAAGCCAAGAAGGCCGGCGCGGTGCTCGCCTACGGCAATTTCCTGACCATCTTGCTCAATTTCATCATTCTCGCCTTCATCATCTTCCAGATGATCCGCCTGATGAACAAGCTGCGCCGCGCCGAGGAACCGCCGGCGGTGGCGGCCGCCGCGACCCCCGAAGACGTGCTGCTGCTGCGCGAGATCAGGGATTCCCTGAAGAAATAAGAAGGAGGGCGCGATGCGGCGCTTCTGGTTGTTGTTCGCCCAAGTGGTCACGATTGCCCTGGCCTTGTATTTCGTGGTCGCGGCCCTGCGGCCCGACTGGCTGGCGCTGCCGCTGCGCCGGGTCGAGCCGGCCAAGGTCGCCAACAGCGTCTCGGTGCTGCAGGTGCCGGGCGCGCAGCCGGCCCCGGGCAGCTACCGCGAGGCGGCCGGGCGCGCCATGCCGGCCGTCGTCAACATCTTCACCAGCAAGAATCGCGGACGCGAGCATCCGCTGCTGCGGGACCCGTTCTTCCGCCGTTTTTTCGGCGACCGCCTGCCGCCCGGCGAGCAGCAGTCCAGCCTCGGTTCCGGCGTGATCGTCAGTCCGGACGGCTACATCCTGACCAACAACCATGTCATCGAGGGCGCCGACCAGATCCAGGTGGTGCTGGCCGACGGGCGCAAGTCGCCCGCGAGCCTGGTCGGCAGCGACCCCGAGACCGACCTCGCGGTGATCCGCATCGACGTGCGCGACCTGCCCGCCATCGTGCTCGGCAACGATGACGCCGTGCGCGTGGGCGACGTGGTGCTGGCCATCGGCAATCCGTTCGGCGTGGGCCAGACTGTCACGCTGGGGATCGTTTCCGCGGTCGGGCGCAACAATTTGCACATCAACCAGTTCGAAAACTTCATCCAGACCGATGCGGCCATCAACTTCGGCAACTCGGGCGGGGCGCTGGTCGACACCCGCGGCAATCTGCTTGGCATCAATTCGGCCATCTACTCGCAAAGCGGCGGCTCGGTCGGCATCGGCTTCGCCATTCCCGTCACTACCGCCAAGAGCGTGATGGACGCCATTATCCGCCACGGCGCCGTGGTGCGCGGCTGGATCGGCATCGAAACCCAGGACATCACGCCCGAGCTGGCCGACAGCTTCGGACTGGCGCGGCAAAGCGGCACCATCATCGCCGGCGTGGTGCGCAACGGCCCGGCCGACCGCGCCGGTTTGCGTCCGGGCGACATCCTGCTCACCGTCGCCGGCAAACAGGCCGGCACGACCATCGACACGCTCAAGCTGATCGCGCAGCTGCCGCCCGGCGGCAAGGCTACAATGACCGTGATGCGCAATAATCGCCCGGCAACGGTCGACGTCACCGTCGGCAAGCGCCCGCGGCCGCAGTAATTTCGCTCTACCTCATTTTTTGGAACCACAGCATGCATTTGCGCGACCTGACGCAGTTTTTGAACGAGTTAAGCGAGAACAACAACCGTCCCTGGTTCATCATGAACAAACCGCGCTACGATATTTTGCGCGAAGAATTTTTGGCCGTCGTCACCGAACTGATCCGCGAACTGACGAAGTTCGACAAGCAGGTGGCGGCCTGTAATCCCAAGAAAGCGATGTTTCGCATCAACCGCGACATCCGTTTCGCCAACGACAAGCGCCCGTACAAGACGCGCTTTTCGGCCGGCATCACGCCCAAGGATTTGCGCCGCCCGAGTGCCGGTGGCGGATCGACCTACTATTTCCAGATCGAAGGCAGCGGCAAGCTGCAGTTCGGGGTCGGCGAATACTTGCCGCCGGCACCGCGCCTGAAAGCCATCCGTGAGCAAATTGTCAACGATGCGACAGGATTTGCCAAAGTGCTGAAGAATAAACAACTGCGCGCCACCTACGGCGACCTGCTGGACGAAGACAAGCTGCAGCGCCCGCCCAAGGGGTTCGATCCGCAGCATGTGCATATCGAGTACCTGAAGCTGAAAAGCTTTTTCGTCTGGACCGAGATCGACCTGAAGGTGAACGAGCCGGATCAGCTGGTACCGGACCTGGCGCGCGGATTCAAAGATGCCTTCGCGCTGGTGACATGGTTGCGCGGCGTGGAGATGAGCAACGCGGAAGAATAAAGGGAAACGTCATGGCCTTACAACATGCTGCCTCGGGCGAGCTGATACCACTCAAGCGGGGCGACGACGACATCGCCCATTTCACTTCGGTTGCGCTGGCCAAGACCGAGAATATGGAGCTGATCCGGCTGGTGCTGCCCAAGGACCGGGATATGCCGGTGCACAAGGTGGACGGGGAGATTACCTTGCTGTGCCTGCAGGGCGAGATCGTCTGCGATGCGTACGGCAACAGCACGGTGCTGCGCCCGGGCGAAATGCTGTACCTGCTCGGGGGTGTGCCGCATGGTTTGCGGGCCAATGAAGATGCGGTGGCGCTGCTGACGATTTTGTTGAAGCCGTAATCGCTGCAGTCGAATTGCCGCTACAAGGAAAACCGTCGTTCGAGACTTGCCGCTAGAAGTAAACCGTCGTTCCCGCCGAGTGCCGCCTTGGCGCGGGAACGACGAGGGTGTTGGCCGGAACGACGGGGTGCCGCGGCAACGACGCAGTTTACTTAAGCAATCTCATCCCTTGGATCCCGTGCCAGCAACTGCGCCAGCATCGCCTGCGGCGTTCCGCCATCGAACAGCACGCCCGCCACCGCATTGGTGATCGGCATATCCACCCCCAGCTTGAGCGCCAGCGCGCGTACCGCCTTCGCGCACGGCACGCCTTCGGCCACATGCCCCAGCTCCGCCACGATGGCATCGAGGGGTTTGCCCTGCGCCAGTCCCAGCCCGACCCTGCGGTTGCGCGACAGGTCGCCCGTGCACGTCAAAATCAGGTCGCCCATCCCGGTCAAGCCCATGAAGGTGCCGGGCGTGCCGCCCAGCGCCGTGCCCAGGCGGGTAATTTCAGCCAGTCCGCGCGTGATCAGCGCGGCGCGGGCGTTCAGGCCCAGCCCCAGCCCATCGGCCACGCCGGTGGCGATCGCCAGTACATTCTTGACCGCGCCGCCCACTTCCACGCCGACCAGGTCGTCGCAGGAATACACGCGGATATTGCCGCCATGAACGCTCGACACCACCCGCTCGCGCAGCATCTCGGAGCGTGACGCCACCGTCAGCGCGCACGGCAAGCCGCGCGCCACTTCCTGCGCGAACGAGGGACCCGACAAGGCGCCGCCCGCCACCTGGCTGCCGAGCACCTCGGCCACCACCTGATGCGGCAGCAAGCCGGTATCGCCCTCGAATCCCTTGCAAAGCCAGACGATATGCGAAATTGCGTGGGGTTTAAGCTGCATCAGCAGCGGCCGCAGTCCGGCGACCGGGCAGGCGGCAACCAGCAGCGGCGCCTGCGCCTCGGGCGTGCCCAGGACATGGGCCAGCGCCGCATCGAAGTCGGCCGTGACGCGCAGGCCGGCCGGAAACGCGCAGCCGGGCAGGTAGGCGCTGTTCTCGCGGGCGCCGGCCATCGCTTCCATGGCGCCGCCATTGCGGCCCCACATCAGCACATCATGGCGCGCCGCCAGGGCGATGGCGACCGCGGTACCCCAGGCGCCGGCGCCCAGGACGGTAATTTTGCGTGGTGAAACGCTGGAGTCGCTGGTTGGCATGGGGGTCACGTGCCCCACACGTCGGAAGCGCGAATATAACCGGTGATGCCATCACGATGGCGCACCTTGATCCAGCTTGAGGTCTGCGCGTCGATCAGTTCCAGCAGCACGCCCTTGTCGGCGGTCATCAGGACGCTGGCATCGTTGTCGGCACCGCCGCGCACTTTGGCGTTGGCGCTGCGCACCACGACATTGCGGCGCGGACTGAGCGACTTCGCTTCGGCCCAGGCCAGGTCGCCGTTCGCATCGCGCACCTTGACCCATTCGCCATAGGTCAGCACGACTTCGACCGGCATGCCGCGCGGGGCGATGAACAGCTTGCCGCCTTTCAGCGATGGCGCGTCATACAGGATCAGGCTCGCCGCGCCCACGCTCTTGAAATCGAAGGCGTGCGCCGGGGCCGAGGCCAGCACGAATGCGGCACTGAGGAGAAATCGGGGAATTGTCATTGCGTGGCCTTCGCCGTGAGAGTGCGGGGTGGGGCGGCCGCCAGGGGCGCGCTCGCCCGGGCAGGACCCGCGCGCAGCGGATGCGCGCGGGCGGCCTGGCCCACCCTGCGGTCGTGCTTAGTGTGCTGCGGTGTCAGCTGGAGCAGCGGCGGCTGCTTCAGCCAGCGCCTGACGACGCTGCTGGTAGAACACTTCGAAGTTGATCTCTGCCAGATGCACAGGCGGGAAGCCGGCACGGGTGATCACGTCGGCGATATTGCCGCGCAGGTAAGGGTAAACGATGTTCGGGCAACCGATTCCCAGCAGGGGATCCATCTGGTCCGCAGGAATGTTGCGCGCTTCAAAGATACCGGCTTGCTTGCCTTCAACCAGGAACGCAACCTTGTCCTTGACCTTGGCGGTCACGGTGATGGTGACGGTCGACTCGTAGATGCCGTCGGCGATGGCTTCGGCGCCAACGTCGAGCGACACTTCGATCGACGGTGCTTCCTGTTCGAGGAAGATGGCTGGGGAATTCGGCTGTTCCAGCGACATGTCTTTCAGGTAGACGCGTTGGATTTGGAATACGGGTTGCAGATTTTCGTCAGACATGGAACGCTTTCGTTGAGAAATTAACAGAACGGCGACACGCCGTTCCCTCTGTGCTTGGACTTCAAACGCGACGGCAATTGTAGCAAAATCATACGACTTGAAATAGTTTTGCGCAATCAATCGCCTGCATTCGGGCTTATATGCTGTTCAAACCCCTTTTAACAAGGGATCGAGGCGTCCTTGTTGATCGAGCGCATACAAATCGTCGAAACCGCCGACGTGGGTGTTGCCCACGTAAATCTGCGGCACGCTGCGGCGTCCGGTCTTGTTCATCATGACCACTTTCTGGTCCGGGTCGAGGTCGACGCGGATTTTCTCGATGTCGGTCACGCCCTTCGCTTCAAGCAGGCGCTCGGCGCGCACGCAGTACGGGCAGGAGGCGGTATGGTAGAGCACTACATGGGCTGTCATGGTGTTTCCTTTCTCACTTAGCGGTCGGCAAGCCAGCGGCTTGCCATGCGGTCAGGCCACCATCGAGGCCGACGACGTCGGTAAAACCGGCGGCTTCGAGGATTTTGGCGGCCTTGTCGGCACGCGCGCCGGTCTGGCACACGACGACGATGGTTTTGTTTTTCGCTTTGTCGAGTTCGGCAATGCGGGACGACAAGTCTGCCAGCGGAATGTTTTTCGCGTCGCGCAAATGCCCTTTTGCAAATTCATCGGCGCTGCGGATGTCCACCAGCACGGTCTTGCCGCGGTTCATCAGCTGGGTCACCTGCAAGGTGGAAGCGCGTTTCCCGCGCGGAAGCAGGGCCGGCAAGAGCAGGGCGCCGCCCGACAGCACGACGATGCTGACGATAAAAAGATGGTCAAGAATGAATTTCACGGGGTTCCAATGGTTTAGGACAATCCGCGCATTATAAAATAGAAGCCGGAACTGCTAACACTTACCCTTTACACTGTCGTTTTGCCTGCATCTTGCATCCTTCTTCCACCTTCTCGAAAATTGCTTATGTACAAAATTGTCTTCATGCGCCACGGCGAATCCACCTGGAATCTTGAAAACCGCTTCACCGGCTGGACCGACGTCGACCTGACCGAAAAAGGCGTGCGCGAAGCGCGCAGCGCGGGCCAGGTGCTCAAAGAGGCTGGTTTTACCTTCGATGTGGCCTATACGTCGGTGCTCAAGCGCGCCATCCGCACCTTGTGGCTGGCGCTGGACGACATGGACATGATGTGGCTGCCGATCAAGAATGACTGGCGCCTCAACGAGCGCCACTACGGCGCCCTGCAGGGCCTGGACAAGGGCGAGACCGCCGCCAAGTACGGCGACGCCCAGGTGCTGGTCTGGCGCCGCAGCTACGACACCCCGCCGCCGCCGCTGGAAGCGTCCGACGAGCGCACCTCGTTCAACGATCCGCGCTACGCCGGCGTGCCCAAGGACAGTATTCCCCTGACCGAATGCCTGAAAGACACCGTGGCGCGCGTGATGCCGGTGTGGGATGAGGAAATCGCCCCGGCTATCCGCGACGGCAAGAAAATCCTGATCTCGGCCCACGGCAACAGCCTGCGCGCGCTGATCAAAATGCTCGATGGCATCAGCGACGAAGACATCGTCGGCCTGAACATCCCCAACGGCCAGCCGCTGGTGTACGAGCTCGACGCCGACCTGAAACCGATCCGCCATTACTACCTGGGCGACCAGGACGCCATCGCCGCCGCCGTCGCGGCCGTGGCCAACCAAGGGAAGGCCAAGTAAGTTTTGTATCGTGAATCAAGGCAGTTAGCGGCCGGGGCGCTGTTGTGCGCGCTCCTGGCCGTCTTTACGTGCAGTGCCGCCGCCGCGCCTGCTCCCCGCCAGACCGAGCGCAGCAAGCAGAAAGTGCTGGCGGAGAAGACGCGCGCCGGCATCCAGCAAAAGCTGGCCGAACTCAAGCGCGAAGTGAGCAAGACCGAAAGCGAACGCGAGGACGCGGCCGACACCCTGGCCGAGTCCGAGGAAGCCATTTCCGACGCCAACCGCGTGCTGCGCGACCTCGCCAGCGAACAGAGCGAGACCAATGCCACCGTGGCCGAACTGGCCGCGTCGCAAGAACGGCTGGCCGCCACCATCGCCAGCCAGAAACAGCAACTGGCGCGTCTCTTGCGCGAGCAATACGTTGCAGGCAACGAAGACCGCATCAAGCTGCTGCTGTCGGGCGACAATCCGAACCGCATCAACCGCGACCTGCAACTGATGGCCTACGTCTCCAAGGCCCAGGCCAAGCTGCTCGGTTCCCTGCACGGGAACCTGGCCGCCGTCGCCAGCAACCGCGACAAGGCCGAAAACGCGCGCGAGGAACTCAACGAAATTGCCCAGGAAGAGCGCGAGCAGAAAGCCGTGCTGGAAAAGGAAAAGGCGCGCCGCGCCGCCTTGCTCGGTTCCCTGTCGAACCGGCTGGCCGAGCAGCGCAAGGAAATCGGCGGCCTGGAGCGCGACGAACAGCGCATGGCCGGGCTGGTCGACAAGCTCTCGAAACTGATCAAGGAACAGGCCGAAGCGGCCGCCGCCGAGCAGCGCCGCCAGCAAGCGCTGGCCGCCGCGCGCGCCAAGGCTGCCGAACAGGCCCGTCTGCTGGCGGCCGCAAAGAAAGCCGAACGCAAGGCTGAACGGGAACGCGAGCGCGAACGCGAACGCGAGCGCCTGGCGCGCGAAGCGGCCAAACAGCCGCCCAAGGTCGATCCGCGCACCGGCGCCAGGATTGCGCCGGTCCCGGTCCCGGTCCCGGTGCCGATGGACCCGGTCGACGACGAGCCGCCCGTGACCGCGCAGACGCCCGAGCCGAAGCCGGAACCGGCCGCGCCGCGCAAGCCCGACATCGCGCTGGCCCCGGCCATGCCGGAAGGCGCTTTTGCCAGCCTGCGCGGCAAGCTGCGCGCGCCGATTTCGGGCAAGCTGGCGGCCCGCTTCGGCGCCAAGCGCGGCAGCGGACCGAGTTGGAAAGGCATGTTCATCAAGGCCGACGAAGGCAGCGAAGTGCGCGCCGTGGCCGGCGGGCGGGTGGTGTTCGCGCGCTGGATGCGCGGCTTCGGCAACCTGATCCTGGTCGACCATGGCAGCGAATACCTTTCGATCTACGGCAACAACCAGGCCCTGCTCAGACGCGAGGGCGACGCCGTCAAGGGAGGCGACCCGATCGCCAGCGCGGGAAACACCGGCGGCAACGAAGAATCGGGGCTATACTTTGAAATCAGGCACAAGGGCGCGGCGGTCGATCCGGCGGGCTGGGTGAACTTTTAGGTCAACAAGGCCATGCGGGTCGAACGGCCCGCGTGCGCTTCGCTGCTGCTTCCGACGGTATTGAGAATGGGTGTAAGAATGAAAGTCAAAAGTATCGGCCTGATCGGCTTTGGCATGGTCGCCGGCGTCGCCGCGTCCTTCCAGTTTTCGGCCATGGCGCAAAAACCCGGCAGCGCGCCCCTGCCGCTCGACGAGTTGCGCCAGCTCACCGATGTCTTCGGCCTCATCAAAACCGATTACGTCGAGCCGGTCGAAGACCGCAAGCTGCTCTCGGAAGCGATCAGCGGCATGGTGGCTTCGCTCGACCCGCATTCGGTCTACCTCGACAAAAAAGCCCTGCGCGAAATGCAGGAAAGCATGCAGGGCCGCTTCGTCGGCCTCGGCATCGAAGTGGCCATGGAAGAAGGCTACGTCAAGATCGTCACCCCGATCGAGGATTCGCCGGCATTTCGGGCCGGCATCAAGGCGGGCGACCTGATCACCCGCATCGACAGCACCCCGATCAAGGGCTTGTCGCTGGACGAAGCGATCAAGAAAATGCGCGGCGAGCCGAAAAGCAAGGTGGTGCTGACCATCGCGCGCAAGGGCGACGACATGCCGTGGATCGTGCCGCTGGTGCGCGAGGAAATCCGGGTCCAGAGCGTCAAGGCCAAGATCGTCGAACCGGGCTACGGCTGGCTGCGCATCAGCCAGTTCCAGGAACAGACCGTGGACGACATGGTGAAAAAGGTCAACGCGCTGTACGCCCAGGACCCCAAGCTCAAGGGCCTGGTGCTGGACTTGCGCAACGACCCGGGCGGATTGCTGCCGGGCGCGATCGGCGTGTCGGCCGCGTTCCTGCCGCATGACAAGGCGATCGTCTCGACCGCCGGCCAGCGGCGCGACTCGAACGAAGTGTTCTACGGCCGGCGCGAGTTCTACGCCGCCCGCAGCGGCGCCGATCCGCTGGCCAGGCTGCCGGCCGCGCTCAAGAACGTGCCGGTGATCGTGCTGGTCAACACCGGCTCGGCCTCGGCCTCGGAAATCGTGGCCGGTGCCCTGCAGGATTACAAGCGCGCCATCATCATGGGCACCCAGACCTTCGGCAAGGGTTCGGTGCAAACCCTGCGCCCGCTCACCAGGGATACCGCCGTCAAGCTCACCACCGCGCGCTACTTCACGCCGCTGGGCCGCTCGATCCAGGCCAAGGGCATCGTGCCCGACATGATGGTCGACGAAACCGCCGAGGGCGATGGCTTGAACAGCCTGCGCGTGCGCGAAGCCGACCTGGAAAAGCACCTCTCCGACGGCAGCGGCAAGGACAGCATCGATCCGGGCAAGGCGCGCCGCGACGAAATGGAAGAAGACCAGCGTGCCCAGGCCCAGGCGCGCACCCGCAAGCCGCTCGAATTCGGCAGCAAGGATGACTTCCAGCTGGCCCAGGCCCTGAACCATTTCAAGGGCTTGCCGGTCAAACTGTCGAAGGTTGAACCGGTGCTCGACAAGGAAGCCGAGAAGTCCAAGGACAAGGCCGCGGTCAAGCCGGCGCCGGACGTGAAACCGCCGGAACTGAACAAAGGCGTCAAGAAATAATGCGGCACAACAGCAGCATCAGCACCAGCACCCGATGAACGACGACCAGCTGCTGCGCTATTCGCGCCACATCCTGCTCGACGAGATCGGCATCGAAGGCCAGCAGCGGGCGCTGGCGGCGAGCGCGCTCGTCATCGGCGCCGGCGGGCTCGGTTCGCCGGCGGCGCTGTACCTGGCCTCGGCCGGGATCGGGCGCATCGTGCTGGTCGACGACGATGTGGTCGACCTGACCAACCTGCAGCGCCAGATTCTCCATACCAGCGAGCGCATCGGCCAGCCCAAGGCCGAGTCCGGACGTGCGTCGCTGCTGGCGATCAATCCCGGGATCGAGGTGGTGGCGCTGCGCGAGCGGGCCGGCGATGCGCGGTTGGCCGAGCTGGTGGGGCAGGCCTCGGTGGTGCTCGATTGCAGCGACAACTTTGCCACCCGCCACGCCGTCAACCGCGCCTGCGTGGCGCAGCGCGTGCCGCTGGTGTCGGGCGCGGTGATCCGTTTCGACGGCCAGATCAGCGTGTTCGACCCGCGCCGCGACGATTCGCCTTGTTACAGCTGCCTGTTTCCGCAAGACCAGCGCTTCGAGGATGCGGCCTGCAGCAGCATGGGCGTGTTCGCGCCGCTGGTGGGCGTGATCGGCGCGATGCAGGCGGCCGAAGCGCTCAAGCTGGTGATGCAGGTCGGGCAATCGCTGGCCGGGCGTTTGCTGCTGCTCGATGGACGCGGCATGGAGTGGACCAGTATTGGCGTGGCGCGCAATGCGGGGTGCCCGGTGTGCGGGGGCGAGGCTGCCCAAGAGGCGTCCCCGTTCACCGCTATCTGATAATCCGTCGTTCCCGCGTAGTGAGCGACGGTTTGAGGCCATCGTACTGCGTCCCAAACCTCCCCGAATAATCATTTATTCATTTGTCTTTATGACATTGCTCTAGACCGTACGTACCCGTGCTATTCTTGCGTCCCAACATAATAACTAACGTTCCGTCCAGGGAGATGCATCACATGAAACGTCCGCTCGTCCTCGCTGTCGCCGCCGCCCTGAGCTGGTCGGCGCACGCCGCCACCCAGACCCTCCGCTACGAGATGCACGCCGAAAACGGCAAGCGCATCGGGGAACAGGTCGTCGAGCGTGACGACGATGGCCTCACCCGCGTGCGCTTCATCTACAAGGACAACGGCCGCGGCCCCGAGCTGACCGAACAGTTCCGCCTGGGCGCCGACGGCACCATGACCGACTACACGGTCAAGGGCAACTCGACCTACGGCGCGGTGGTGGACGACCGCTTCGAGCGCAAGGGCGACAAGGCCACCTGGAAATCGACCTCCGAAAAAGGCGAAAAATCGATCGCCGGCCCGGCCATGTACGTGCCCCTGAACGGCTCGGCCGAAATGGCCTCGATCGCCATCGCCGCCCTGGCCGCCAGCCCGACCGGCAGCCTGCCTCTGCTGCCTTCCGGCACCCTGACCCAGCGTAAACTCGACGAAGTCGAGGTCACCAGCAATGGCAAGACGCGCAAGGTGCAACTGTTCGCCCAGACCGGCCTGGGCATGTCGCCCCAGTTCTACTGGGCCACCACCGACGCCAAGCCGCGCCTGTTCGCGGTCGTCATCCCCGGCTTCATGACCGCCGCCGAAGAAGGCTGGAACGGTGTCTCCAAGGTCCTGGCCGAGCGCCAGAAAGTGGCCGAGAGCAAAATGCTGACCGACCTCGCCAGCCAGCTGCAGCACAAGCTGACCGGTTTGACGGTGGTCAAGAACGCCCGCATCTTCGACAGCGAAAAAGCCACCGTCGGCGCGCCGTCGGACGTCTACGTGCTGCGCGGGCGCATCAGCGCGATCCTGCCGGCCGGCTCGCCCGTGCGCGGCGCCGTCAACGAAATCGACGCGGCCGGACGCATCATGCTGCCCGGCCTGTTCGACATGCATGGCCACGTGGGCCGCTGGGACGGCGGCCTGAACCTGGCCGCGGGCGTGACCACGGTGCGCGACATGGGCAACGATAACGGGCAATTGCAGCAAATCCTCGACGAAGTGGCCGAGGGCCGCCTGCTCTCGCCGCAAGTGGTGCCGACCGGCTTCCTGGAAGGCGAAAGCCCGTTCTCGTCGAACGGCGGCTTTGTCGTCAAGGACTTGCCGGCAGCCAAAAACGCGATCGACTGGTACGCCGAGCACGGCTATCCGCAGCTGAAAATCTACAACTCCTTCCCCAAGGCGATCCTCAAGGACACCGTGGCGTACGCCCACCTGCGCGGCCTGCGCGTGTCGGGCCACGTGCCGGTCGGCCTGCGCGCGCACGAAGCGCTCGACGCCGGCTACGATGAAATCCAGCATATCAACCAGGTCATGCTCAACTTCCTGGCCACGCCGGAAACCGAAACGCGCACCCTGGAACGCTTCATCTTGCCGTCGGAAAAAGTGGTGGACCTCGATTTCGATTCGCCCAGGGTCAAGCAATTCATCGCGCGCCTGAAAGCCAAGCAGACCGTGATCGATCCGACCCTGGCCACGTTCGCCTTCCTCAAGCAGCGCGACGGCGACCTGAACGAGCCGTTCGTGGCCGTGGCCGACCACATGCCGCCGGATGTGAAGCGCGGCTTTTACGTCGGCACCATGAAGATCGCCGACGACGCTGCCCAGAAGCGCTACGAAAAATCCTACGCCAAGATGGTCGACTTCGTCGGCCGCCTGTACAAGGCCGGCGTGCCGATCGTGGCCGGCACCGATGAAATGGCCGGCTTCACCTTGCAGGCCGAACTCGAACTGCTGGTCAAGGCCGGCCTGACGCCGGCCCAGGCGATCCAGGTCGCCACCCTGAACGGCGCGCGCTACACCCGCACCAGCGCCGAGCGCGGTTCGGTCACCCAGGGCAAGCTGGCCGACCTGGTGCTGGTCGATGGCGACCCGACCAAGCAGATCGGCGACATCCGCAAGGTGGCGCTGGTCATCACGCGCGGCTACGTGGTCTATCCGCATGAAATCGACAAAGCCCTCGGCATCGTGCCTTTCGTCAAGGATGCGCCGATGGTCAAGGCCCTGGCCCCGGTATCGAGCAACCTGGCCGAGGGCGGCAACGATGGCGCCCTGCATCGCCTGAGCGGCAGCAGTGCCAGGCATCATCACTAATCGACACCAGGCTTGCGCCAAGCGGCACTGTCGATTCGTCCATCAGTGGAAGGCGGCGCCACACTGACTTACAATCAGGTGGCGCGCCTCCACCGTCGTTACCGCCACTGGCGGGAAGCGCGGCGGCTGAGCCGGGGTAACTTGAATAACGCCCCGGCAACTTAGATTCCCGCCTGCGCAAGATGACAGGAAGATGACGCAAAATAGCCCGCAGTTCAATAGCGACGGCGGGCGTTATTGGCCTTATACTCCGACTCATCGTAGAACTTACATCACTGACTGACTATGAAACTCGCTGCACACCGTTCCATCCGCCAGCGCTTCGCGCGCGGCTTTACCCTTGTTGAAATCATGGTGGTGGTGGTCATCATCGGCATTCTCGGCGCGCTGGTCGTGCCCAAGCTGATGAACCGTACCGTCCAGGCGCGCATCACCGCCGCCAAGGTCGATATCGCCAACCTGATGCAAGCCCTCAAGCTGTACAAGCTGGACAACCAGCGCTACCCGACCACCGAACAAAGCCTGCAGGCGCTGGTCGTCAAGCCGACCAACGGCCCGACCGCCAACGGCTGGAAGACCGGCGGCTACATCGAGAAACTGCCGAAGGATCCATGGGGCAACCCGTACCAGTTCCTGTCCCCTGGCGTGCAGGGTGAAATCGACGTGTTCTCGCTCGGCGCCGACGGCCTGCCCGGCGGCACCGGCGACGACAGCGATATCGGTTCCTGGGAAAACTAGGCCCGGACCGAGGCGTCTTGAAGGTCATGAAAGCAGTGCGCGCCAGCCGGGGCTTCACGCTGATCGAGGTGATGGTCGTGATGGTCATCATGGGCATCGTGCTGGGCCTGGTGTCGATCAATGCGATTCCGAGCCCGCGCCAGAATCTCGAAGACGAGGCGCGCCGCCTGGCCCTGCTGCTGCAGCTGGCGCGCGACGAAGCCATCGTGCGCAACCGGCTGGTGGCCTTCGAGGCCGATACCGAACGTTATCGCTTCCTGGTGCGCAATGAAGCGGTGTGGGAGCCGGTCACGCGCGACGACCTGCTGCGCGAGCGTCCCTTCAAGGGCGCCCCGGTGCAGTTGCTGCTCGACCCGCCGGTATCGGTG
Source organism: Massilia scottii (assembly GCF_030846495.1). NCBI lineage: Bacteria > Pseudomonadati > Pseudomonadota > Betaproteobacteria > Burkholderiales > Oxalobacteraceae > Massilia > Massilia scottii. The sequence goes on from NZ_JAVCWM010000010.1 coordinate 51,844, forward strand.
GGCGGCGGTCCCGTGCGCATTACCTTCGGGCGCGAGCCGGTCGACAAGCCGTTCGTGCTGACCCTGGCGATCGGCGACGACCGGGTCGCCATCCGGGCCGACGGTATCGGCCACTTCGTCGTCGAGTAACCCTGTAAGGTATTTGTTGAACCAGACCATGCGCCATCCCCACCACAACCAGTCCGGCTTTACCCTGCTCGAAGTGCTGGTGGCGCTCGTCATCATCGGCACCGCGCTGGGCGCCTCGCTGCGCGCGGTGGGCAGCCTGACCTCCAACAGCGCCGGCCTGCGCGCCGCCATGATGGCGACCTGGTCGGCCGAAAACCGGCTGGTGCAGATCCGCCTGGCCAAGGAATATCCGGCGATCGGCAAGAACAGTTACGAATGCCCCCAGGGCGACCTGAAGCTGCTGTGCCAGGAAGAAGTGCTGGCCAGCCCGAATCCGCGCCTGCGCCGGGTCGAGGTCAGCGTGTTCGACAGCGCCAATCCGGAGCGCCGCATCATCAAGCTGGTCCAACTGGTGCTCAACGAATGATGCACACCGGGCAGCAGCGACTTGAGCAACAGCGGCAACGGCGGCAACGGCGTGGTTTCACCCTGATTGAACTGCTGGTGGCGATCAGCATCCTGGCCATCGTGGCGGTGCTCGGCTGGCGCGGCCTGGACAGCATCGTGCGCGCGCGCGAAACGCTCACCGCGCGCCTCGAATCGGCGCGCGGCATGCAGCTCGCCTTTGCCCAGATGCAGAGCGACTGCGAGCACCTGGCCGATCCGGCCCTGATGCTGGGCCGCCCGTACCTGCTCTCCGGGCCCGACAAACTGACCCTGGTGCGCAATGTGTACGCCGAAAACGAACCGGCGCGCCTGCAGGTGGTCGCCTACCGCATCGTCGACCGCATGCTCACGCGGCGCGAATCGAACGGCACGCGCGACCTGGTCCAGCTCGACGTGATGTGGCAGGCCGCCATCAGCAACGCCGACACCACGCCGGCCGTCACCCTGCAGTCGGGCGTGAGCGCGATGCAGATCATGAACTGGGAAAACAATGGCTGGCGCCAGAACACCCAGCCGGTGGCGCAGGCCGTGTCCAGCGCGCCGCCGCCGCCGGCCCCGGTGCCGGCCCCGCTCAACGCCCCCAGCCTGGCGCCGACCGGGCTGCAGGTGCAGCTGCAGGTCGATAACGTGGCCGCGGTGATGAGCAAATCGTTCCTGCTGGGGGGCATGTGATGCGCAAGCCTGTTCCGCGCCGCCAGCAGGGCGTGGCCATCATCACGGCCCTGCTGCTGACCATGCTGTCGGTGACCATCGTCGCCAGCCTGTTCTGGCAGCAGCAGGTCCAGGTGCGCTCGATGGAAAACCAGCGCCTGCACCTGCAGACCAAATGGATCCTGCGCGGCGCGCTCGACTGGGCGCGCCTGGTGCTGCGCCAGGACGGCATCGACAACCGCAACCTGACCACCCTGAACGCGGTGTGGAACACGCCGCTGGCCGAAACGCGTCTCGACCAGTACATCGAGCGCGAGCGGGTCGAGGGCGAAGTGTTCGACGCCACCCTGTCGGGCCAGATTTCGGACGCCACCGCGCGCTACAACCTGATGAACCTGTCCAACGGGCGCGTCATCGACAAGGTCCAGGTGCAGGTGTACCAGCGCCTGCTGCAAAACCTGCAGCTCGACCCGGCCCTGGCCCAGCGCACCGCGCTGGCGGTGGCCTCGGGCGCCGCGCCGGCCGTGCCCAAGGAACAGGATCCCAACCAGGCGCCACCGCCGCCGCCCGACCCGGACGCGCTGCCGGTTCCGGTCTCGGCCGGCACCGCGCCGATCGGCCTGACCCAGCTCGACGACCTGCTCGCCATTCCCGGCTACACGCTGGCCACCGTGAACCGCCTGCGCGAGTTCGCCATCGTGCTGCCCGAACAGACCAAGGTCAACGCCAATACCGCCCCGGCCGAAGTGCTGGCCGCCATCGTCGAAGGGTATTCGGTGTCGGAAGGGGCGGCCCTGGTGACGCGCCGCAAGCAGGCTTACTTTCTCGACGATGCGCGCTTTCGGGAACAGTTGTACGGCAAGGATCCGGTCAAGAACACGTATAGTTTCAAAAGCGAATATTTCCTGGTGAAGAGCCGGATACGCCTGGACCGGGCCGCGCTCGACGCGGAAGCGCTGGTCCAGCGCAGGCTGGACGATCGTGTGCAGACCACGACCGTCTGGGTACGGCAAAATTAAGAACGAAAGCGAGATGGTTTGACTACTTTATATATCCGGCATCCGGCCAGGGCGGACAGCGAAGGGGCCCTGGCCCGCTTCGCGCTGGTCGCCGACGGTGGCGCGCTGATCCAGCAGGGCGATGGCGTGCTCAAGGGCATGGGCGAGCTGATCGCTTCCAGCCGGCGCGTGGTGCTGCTGCTGGCCGCGGCCGACGTCACCCTGTTGCACGTCAAGGTGCCGCCGCTGTCGGCGGCCCGCCTGCGCGCCGCGCTCCCCAACCTGGTCGAAGAACAGGTGCTGGGCGACCCCGAGGAATGCGTGCTGGTGGCCGCCCCGGCCGCGGCCGGGGATGGCTTGCGCGCCATCGCCGTGGCCCAGCGCGCCTGGCTCGAAGCGCTGGTGCGCTCGGTGCTGGCCCAGGGCGCGCGCGCGGTGGCCGCCTTTCCCGCCCAGCTATGCCTGCCGCTGGCGCCGGGCAATGCCTCGGCCGCCATCGATAGCGGCGGCATCACCATCCGCCACGGCCAGTATCACGGCCTGGGGCTGGCCATCGCCGGCGAACCGGCCATGGCCCTGCAAACGGTGCGCGCGCTGGCCGGCGACACCCCGCTGACCCTGTACGTGCCGCAGGAGCAACTGGGCGAGTACCAGGCCCTGTGCGCCGAAGCGGGACCGGCCGTCACGCTCGAAGCCGAGCACTGGGCGCACTGGATCGCCGGCTCGAAAAGCACCAGCCTGGACCTGGTTCCGGGCCTGGGCGCGGCCGGCGCCAAGGCGCGCGACTGGCAGCGCTGGAAGTGGCCGGTGCGCCTGGCCCTGCTGGCCGTGGCGGTCAACCTGGCCGGCCTCAATTACGAATGGCTGCGCCTCAAGCGCGAAGCCGACAACACGCGCCAGGCCATGGTGCAGATCTTCCGCGCCGCCTATCCGAAGGAGACGGTCATCAGTAACAACCTCGAACGCCAGATGAGCCAGAAAATCGCCCAGGCCAGGGGCGCCTCGGGCCAGGTCGGGCCCGACGAATTCACCTTCCAGGCCGCCGCCCTGGGCGAAGCGGTGCGCACCCTGGGCAAGCCGCCCGAGCTGGCCGCGCTCACCTTCCGCGAGCGCACCACCACCATCAAGCTCAAGCCCGAAGGCGCCGATCCGGCCCTGGCCGGCACGCTCAAGCCGGGCTTGGCGAAGCACAAGCTCGACGTCAGCGACATCGCCGCCAACACCTTGCTGCTGCGCACCGCGGGAGCCAAGCCATGAGCGCCTTCACCGCCGTGAGCGGGCTCAAGGACCAGATGGCGCTGTACTGGATGGCGCGCACCGAGCAGGAGCGCAAATTCCTCGGCATCGGCGGCGCCCTGGCGGCCCTGCTGCTGGTGTACGCGCTGTTCCTGGCGCCGGCGCTGGAAGGCAGCGCCGTCCTGCGCGCCGAACTGCCGCAGCTCAAGCAGCAGAAGGCCCAGCTCGAGGCGCTGGCCAAGACCGCCGCCGAGCTGTCCGGCCAGACGGCGCCGCAAGTGACGCCCATGTCGCGCGAGACGCTCTCGGCCAGCCTGACGGCGCGCGGCATCAAGCCCGAGTCGCTCAGCATGACGGGCGAATACGCCAAGCTGCAGGTGTCCGGCGTCGCCTTTTCCAATCTGTTCGCCTGGCTTGAAGCGCAGCGCCTGGAAAACCGCATCAGCGTGCTGGAAGCGGCCATCACGGCCTCGACCCCGGCCGGCCAGGTCGACGCCACAGTCACCTTGCGCCAGAACACGGATGCGAGTTCGCGATGATGCGCGCCGTGCTATGGTTGGGCGCGATCGTGCTGGCCGTGGCCCTCACCGTGCTGGCGTTCGCGCCGGCCTCGTGGCTGGGCGACGTGGTCGAACGCCAGACCGGCGGACGTTTGACTCTGGGGGATGCGCAGGGTACGCTTTGGCGCGGCTCAGCCTTTATCGGCGGGGCGGCCGGGCCGGGCGGGGCGGTCACGCCGCTGCTGCCGGGGCGCTTCGACTGGACCTTGTCGCCGCTGGCGCTGATCGGCCAGGTCGACATGAGCCTGGCCAATCCGCTGGCGCTGACCCAGCCGGTGACATTGAGCGGCAGCTGGTCGCAGTGGCAGGTCAGTCCGTCGGCGCTGCTGCTGCCGGCCGGGGGCCTGGCCGGTTTGGGCGCGCCGCTCAATACGCTGGCGCTCTCGGGCGACATGCGCCTGTCCTGGACCACCCTGGGCCTGGCGCGCGCGCCGGACGCACGCGGGGTGGCGGTGGACGGGGTGACGACCCTGGAATTGAATGACATGGGCTCGCGCATGGCGCCGATCAAGGTGCTGGGCAGCTACAAGATGACCATGGATTGGCAGGGCCAGCAGGCAAAGTTGAATTTGAAGACGGAACGCGGTGCCTTGTTGTTGGCGGGAAAGGGCAGCCTGAACCAGGGCCGCTTCCAGTTTTCCGGCACGGCACAGGCCGCCGATGGATATGAAGAAACGCTGGGCAATCTCCTGAATTTACTGGGCCAGCGCCGAATGGTTGACGGCAAGAAAACTATCGCCTTAGAGTTTAAATGATGAAAAAACAGTCACTGAGCACTTCCACTTCCCCGGCGTTGCGCCGCATTGCCGCCGGCGTCCTGCTGTGCTGCGCGGTCGCGGGGGCGCCAAGCCCCGCGCTGGCGGCCCCGAGCGAGTCGGCCGCCCTCAATTTCGTCGGCGCCGACATCGAATCGGTCATCAAGGCGGTGGGCCATTACACCGGCATGACCTTCATTATCGATCCGCGCGTCAAGGGTACCCTGACCGTGACGTCGGAAAAGCCGGTCACCAAGGCCCAGGCCTTTGGCCTCTTGACCTCGGCGCTGCGCCTGCAGGGCTACGCGGTGGTCACCGGCGACGGTTTCGCCAAGGTGGTGCCGGAAGCGGAAGCGAAGCTGCAATCGTCGCCGACCCAGGTCGGGGTGGGCGGCTCGAGCGTCAAGGGCGACCAGATCGCCACCCAGATTTTCCATCTGAGCCACGAATCGGCGGCCAACCTGACCGCGGTGCTGCGTCCGCTCATTTCGCCGAACAATTCGATCATGGCCAATCCGGGCAATAACAGCCTGGTCATCACCGATTACGCCGACAACCTGCGCCGTCTGGCCAAGATCGTCGCCGCGCTCGACGCCCCGGTGGCGGCCGACCTCGACGTCATTCCCGTGCGCCACGCGATTGCGTCGGACCTGGCGACCATGGTCAACAAGCTGATGGAACCGAGCGCCGGCGGCGATTCGGGCCGCATCTCGGTGGTGGCCGATCCGCGCACCAACGCGGTGGTGCTGCGCGCGCCATCGCCGGCGCGCGCCAACCTGGCCAAGTCGCTCATTTCCAAGCTGGACCAGCCGACCTCGCAGGCCGGCAACGTCCATGTGGTCTACCTGAAAAACGCCGACGCCACCAAGCTGGCGCAGACCTTGCGCGCGGTGGTCTCGTCCGACTCTTCGTCCCTGCCCCAGCAGCAGCAGGGCACCTCCGGCGGCAGCATAGCCAGCGGCGGCGGCGCGTCCAACAGCAATATGAACAGCAATAACCAGAACAGCGGCGCCGGCAACAGCATGGCCCAGCAAAGCCAGACCAGCGGCGGCAGCGGCGGCAGCGGGGCCGGCTTCATCCAGGCCGACGCCTCCACCAACACCCTGATCATCACCGCCCCGGACGCGGTCTACCGCAACCTGCGCGCCGTCATCGACCAGCTCGACGTGCGCCGCGCCCAGGTCTACATCGAGTCCCTGATCGTCGAAGTCAATTCCGACAACGCGGCCGAATTCGGGGTGCAGTGGCTCGGCCTGTCGGGTACGGAGAACAGCAAGTACCGGGTCGGCGCGATCCAGCATTCGACCGGTGTGGCCAAGGCCAACAACCTGCTGGAGCTGGCTGGTGCCGGCGTTGCCGCCAGGCCAGGTGCCGGGCTGACCATCGGCCTGTTCAAGCAGGTCGCGGGCGAACTTGGCCTCGGTGCGCTCGCGCATGCGATGCAAAACACGGGCAACGCCAACATCCTGTCGACGCCGAACATGCTCACGCTCGACAATGAACTGTCGACCATCAAGGTCGGCCAGAACGTGCCGATCATCACCGGCAGCTTCACCACCAACACCGGCGGCGCCGCCGGCGGCAACCCTTTCCAGACCATCGAACGCAAGGATGTCGGCCTCACGCTCAAGGTGCGTCCGCAGATTTCCGAAGGCGGCACCATCAAGATGGCGATTTACCACGAGACCTCGAACGTGGCAAGCAACTCGGCCGCGGGCGTGATCACCAACGTGCGCTTCATCGAAAACAATGTCATTGCCGACGATGGCCAGATCATTGTGATTGGCGGCCTGATCAAGGACGATACGACTGAAGACGAAGAGCGCGTGCGCGGCCTGGCCGATATTCCAATTCTCGGCAACCTGTTCAAATACCGCAGCCGCAAGCGCAACAAGACCAACCTGATGGTGTTCCTGCGCCCGGTGATCGTGCGCAGCAAGGAAGACAGCAACGCCATCGCCAGCGACCGCTACGACTTCATGCGCTCGGCAGGCCAGGCTACGGGCGGACCGAAGGACAGCATTGTGATGCCCGACTACGGCACCCCGGTGCTGCCGCCGCTGAGCAACGGCCAGCCGCCGGCCGGCGGCGCCATGGCGCCGATGCCGCCGCGCCCGGTTCCGGCACCGGCCACCCCGGCCCCGGCCCCGGGCAGCACGACCGAGCGTCCCTTGAGCGCCCCGGCCACGATCAACCCGGCCGACGTGAATATGTACCGCCCGGCCAAGCCGGTCCCGGCGACCAAGTGATGACAGAGCGATGAGCAATCTTTTACCTTACGCTTTCGCGCGCGATTTCGGCGTGCTGGCGCGCTCGCCCGACAATGGCGAGCATCCGATCGAAGTGTGGGTCTCGGGCGCCACCGCGCCGGCGGCGATCGCCGAAGTGTCGCGCCGGTTCGGGCGCATCGCGCTGCGCTCGATGGACCGCGCCGACCTGGAAGCGGCCATTGCCAGCGCCTACGCCGGCGCCGGCGGCGACGCTTCGCAGGTGGCCGACGAATTCGATGCCGACCTCGACCTGACCAAGCTGCTGCAGGACGTGCCGGCCATCGAAGACTTGCTCGAATCGTCCGACGACGCGCCGGTGATCCGCATGATCAACGCGCTGCTCACCCAGTCGCTGCGCGAAGGCGCTTCCGACATCCACATCGAGCCGTTCGAGCAAACCTCCGTGGTGCGCTTTCGCATCGACGGCTCCCTGCGCGACGTGGTGCGTCCGCGCAAGGCCATCCACGCCTCGCTGATCTCGCGTATCAAGATCATGGCGCAGCTCGACATCGCCGAAAAGCGCTTGCCGCAGGATGGCCGCATCACCCTGCGCGTGGGCGGCAAGCCGGTCGACGTGCGCGTCTCGACCCTGCCGACCGGCCATGGCGAGCGCGCCGTATTGCGTTTGCTCGACAAGGAAGCCGGCCGCCTCGACCTGTCGCACCTGGGCATGAACGCCGCCCTGCTGCCGCAATTCGATGAACTGATCAACCAGCCGCACGGCATCGTGCTGGTCACCGGGCCGACCGGTTCCGGCAAGACCACCACCCTGTACGCGGCCCTGACCCGCCTGAACGCGTCGACCACCAACATCCTGACCGTGGAAGACCCGATCGAGTACGACCTGATCGGGGTCGGCCAGACCCAGGTCAACGCCCGCATCGACATGAGCTTTTCCAAGGCCCTGCGCGCGATCCTGCGCCAGGATCCGGACGTGATCATGATCGGCGAGATCCGCGACCTGGAAACGGCGCAGATCGCGGTCCAGGCCTCGCTCACGGGCCACCTGGTGCTGGCCACCCTGCACACCAACGATGCCGCCGCCGCCGTCACGCGCTTGCTCGACATGGGGATCGAACCGTTCCTGCTGTCGTCGTCGCTGCTGGGCGTGATGGCGCAGCGCCTGGTGCGAAAACTGTGCGAGCACTGCAAGGTGCGCGACGAGGTCGAAACGCCGCAGGGCCGCACGGTGCAGTGGAAAGCGGTCGGTTGCGACAAGTGCGGCCAGACCGGTTACCACGGCCGGGTCGGCGTGTACGAGCTGCTGGAAACGAACGACAAGATCAGCGCCCAGATCCACAACCGCGCTTCCGAAGCCGAGATCCGCACCGCGGCCCAGGCCAGCGGCATGAAGACCATGCGCGAAGATGGCCAGCGCTGGCTCGACAACGGTACCACCACGCAGGCTGAATTGCTGCGCGTGACCAAGGACTAGGCCGACCACGATGCCCGCATTCCGTTATGAAGCCGTCGATGGCGACGGCGCCACCCGCAAGGGCGTGGTCAACGCCGACAGCGCCCGTTCGGCGCGGGCCGACCTGCGCCTGCAGGGCCTGACCCCGCTCACGGTCGACGCCATCGCCGCCCAGCTCGATGCCGCCGGCGTCGAGAAAAGCCGCGGCTTCGGCGAGCGCCTGTCGCAGGTCGAACTGGCGCTGTTCACGCGCCAGCTGGCCAGCCTGCTGGAGGCCGGCCTGCCGCTCGAACAGGCGTTTACCGCGCTGCTGGAACAGGCCGAGCGCCCGTATGTGCGCGACCTGGTGGCCTCGATCCGCTCGGAAGTGATGGGCGGCGCCTCGTTTTCCGACGCCCTGTCGCGCCACCCGCGCGACTTTGCCGAGATCTACCGGGCGCTGGTCGCCTCGGGCGAGCAGATCGGCCACCTGGCGCGCGTGCTCTCGCGCCTGGCCGACTACATCGAACGGCGCAACGCGCTGGTGCAGAAGGTGCGCCTGGCGTTCACCTACCCGGCCATCGTCACCGTGGTGGCGTTCGCGATCGTGATCTTCCTGCTCACCTACGTGGTGCCGCAGATCGTCTCGGTGTTCGCCAACACCAAGCAAAAGCTGCCGCTGCTGACCGTCATGATGCTGGCCGTGTCCAATTTCGTGCGCGCCTACGGCATTGTCGTCGGCATCCTGCTGGTGGCCGCCTTCTGGCTGTGGCGGCGCGCGCTGCGCAATCCCGTGCTCAAGCGCCAGTGGCACACCTGGCTGCTGACGGCCCCGGTGTACGGCAAGTTCGAGCGCAGCCTGAACACGGCGCGCTTCGCCAGTACCCTGGCCATTACCACCGGTTCGGGCGTGCCGATCCTGCGCGCGCTCGACACCAGCCGCGACACCTTGTCGAACGTGGCGATGAAGGAACTGGTCGAGCAGGCCAGCGCCAGCGTGCGCGAAGGCGTCAGCCTGGCGCGCGCGCTGTCGGCCCAGAAGCACTTTCCGCCGATGCTGATCCACATGATCCGCGCCGGCGAGATCACCGGCGAACTGCCCGCCATGCTGGAACGGGCCGCCAATTCGCAGCAGCAGGACCTTGAGCGGCGCACGCTGACCATCGCCGGCCTGCTCGAACCGGTGCTCATCCTGGCCATGGGCGTGGTGGTGCTGCTGATCGTGCTCGCGGTGCTGATGCCTATTATTGAAATCAATCAGCTGGTGCGGTAAAAAGGAATGTAATGAAGCGTTTGCCAATAGTTGTTAGCCTGATTGCCGTGGTCTTCCTGTCGGCCTCGATCGCGTACTGGGCCATGCAGTTCTTCCGGGGCGAGCAGCGTCCGATCGTGGCCGTGGCCAGCGCGCCCGACCCGGTGCCGGCGCCCGACGCCGCCGCCACCCTGTTCGGCGGCCAGGCCGCCACCGTGGTGGTCAGCAATTATCAGCTGACCGGCGTGGTCTCGGCCGGGCGCGACAGCGTCGCCATCCTGGTGTCCGACGGCCAGCCGCCGCGCGCGCTCAAGGTGGGCAAGGAGATCGCCCCGGGCGTGACCGTCACCTCGGTGTTCCCGCGCTATATCACCCTGTCCGAAGGCGGGATCGAGAAACGCATCGAGCTGGCCACCGACCCCAAACCTGGTGCCGAGATGGCGCCGCCGATGCCGATGCCGCAGGGCGAGAACGACGTCCAGGGCCAGCAGCCGCCGCCGTCCGAACCGCCCCAGGCCCCCGGACTGAGCCCGGAACCGCCGCAGAACGCGCCGCCGTCGGCGCCGCCGCCGCAGATGCCGGCCCCGACCCGCACCATGGTCGGCCCCGGCAACCAACCCGCCACCCAATAAGCGGCGCATGAAGCGTTTGCGCATCCTGGCCGCGGCCTGCGCCCTGGGCTGGCACGCCGGCGCGGCGCTGGCCCAGTCCGTCGCTCCGGCCACGCCGGCCGGCGCCGCGGTGCCTGCCCGTCCGAAAGTGGCGCTGGTGCTCTCGGGCGGCGGCGCGCGCGGCTTTGCCCACATCGGCGTGCTGCGCGTGCTGCGCGAACTGCACGTGCCGGTCGACATCGTGGTCGGCACCAGCATGGGCAGCGTGATCGGCGGCGCCTTTGCGGCCGGCTCCTCCGTGTCCGACCTCGAACAGATGGCGCGCCTGACCGACTGGGACCGCGTGGTGGCCGACCGCCCGGCGCGCGAAGACCTCGAATTCCGGCGCCGCGAAGAAGACGTGCTGCTGCCGTCGCGCATCGAGTTCGGCGTGCACCGCGACGGCATTTCGCTGCCGCCGGCCGCCGCCGGCAATGCCGCGCTCGAACTTGCCCTGGCGCGCCTGCTGCCGGCCGGCACGCGCGACCGCCCCGTCAATCAACTCAGCTTGCCGTTTCGCTCGGTCGCCTCCGACCTGGTCACCGGCGAGCTGGTCGACCTGGTCGACACCCCGCTGTTCCTGACCATGCGCGCCTCGCTCGCCGTGCCGGGCGTGTTCGCGCCGGTGCGCGTGGACCAGCGTCTGGTGGTCGACGGCGGCCTGGTGCGCAACCTGCCGATCGACCTGGCGCGCAAGATGGGCGCCGACATCATCATCGCCGTCAACGTCGGCACCCCGCTCGCGCCCGAGAAAAACCTCGGCAGCGCGCTCGGCGTGGCGCAGCAGATGATCAATATCCTGACCGAACAGAACGTGCAGCGCTCGATCCGCGAACTCGGTCCCAATGACGTGCTCATTTCGCCCGAGCTGAGCGGCATCAGCTTCCTGGATTTCCGCAATATCGACAGCACCATCAAGGGCGGCGAGCTGGCCACGCGCGAACTGTCGCAGCGCCTGGCGGCGCTGGCGCTGCCGGCCGGCGAGTATGCGCTGTTCGAAAACAACCGGCTGGCCACGCCGCCGCTGTCGGACACGGCGTTGCCGCTGGCCGAGGTCAAGGTCGAGAGCAGCGGGCGCATCAATCCGAAAATCCTGCAGGTGCAGTCGGGCCTGGCGCAGGGACAGACGCGCACGCGCGAGCAGGTGCGGCGCGCCGCCAACAGCCTGTACGGGCGCGGCGACCTGGAGCGGGTCGAAACCGACATCGAGGATGAGGGCGGCCAGCGCGCCGTCGCCATCCGCGCCACCGAATCGAGCTGGACCAACAGCCGCCTGCGCGTGGGCCTGGAACTGGCCAGCGACTTCGACGACGCCAACCGCTTCGCCCTGAAGGTGATGCACGTGCGTTCGTCGATGAATCCGTGGGGCGGGGAATTGCGCACCAGCGCCCAGATCGGCGACGAGCGCGGCATCGGCGTGCAGTTCCACCAGCCGCTCGGCGCCGGCTCGCCCTGGTATGTGGCGCCCGAGGCCCAGTACAGTTCGAGTTCGTTCGACCTGTTCAAGGAAGGCCGGCGCCAGAGCCGCTACGCCTATTCGCAGCGCTCGGTGCGCTTCGTGGTGGGGCGCGAGCTGGGCACCTGGGGCGACGTGCAGGGCGGCATGGTGCGCCAGCACCTGGGCGCGCGCGCCGTGATCCCCGAGCAAGAGAACGGCGAGCTCGCGGCCAGCACCTATCACTACCTGCGCTACCGGGTCGACACGCTCGATTCGCTCGGCTTTCCCAGCCGCGGCTACCTGCTCGACGCCCAGCTGGCGGGCAGGGGCAGCGGGGCCGATGGCGCCGGCGCAATGGCGCAGTTTTCCCTGCTCGGGCTGGGCGCCTTCCGCACGCGCGACTGGGCCGGCCACGTGTACGGCGAATACGCGATTTCCAGCAGCGGCGCCGCGCCGCTCAGCCTGGGCGGCTTCTTGCGTCTGTCCGGCTCGCTGCCGGAATCGCTCGAAGGCAACCGCATCGCCTTCGGGCGGCTGGTCATGGCGCGCCGCATCGGCGCCTTGCCCGTGACCCTGGGCGGCACCGTGCGCGCCGGCTTTTCGCTGGAAGCCGGCGGCGCCTTCGACCGCTCGGAACAGGAAGCGGCGCAGAGCGGCGCGGCCTTCAAGCAAGCCGTCAGCGGCTTCCTGTCGGTCGATACGCGCTTCGGGCCGGTGTATGTGGGCGCCGGCAAGACCGTGCGCGGCGGCGGCACCGCCTACCTGTTTCTCGGGCCGATCTGGTAGGCACGGGCCGGCCCGGGCACAGGCCTAGGTGCGGCGCAGGGCGGTGAAGGCGCTCGACTCCCACGATTGAAAGCCGAGCAGCAGGGTTACGCCATTGCGCTCCTCGCTGGCCAGGCGGCGGTCGGCCTGGTGCAGGCGCGCCAGTTCGGCCGCCAGCTGCTGGATTTTCACCAGCAGTTCGCGCGAACTGCCCAGCGACAGGCGCGCGGGCAGGCACATCAGCGTTTCGCCGGCGCCATCGAAATGGCCGCGGAAGTAATCCTCCACCACATGCTCGCGGAAATACTGCTGCACCGGCCCGTCCGGCAGCCAGCGGAAGGTGGTCGACACGCGCATGCTGTAGCGGTTCAGGGGCTTGAGTTCGATCAGGCCGAGGCGGTCCAGTTCCACCATCAGGCCGATGCATTCCGGTTCGCTGACATTGTAGGTTTCGACGATCTGGTCGAGCGTCCAGTTGCCCAGGCAGCAGATGGCGACCAGCAGCAGGCGCGGATTGGCCATCAGCGACTTTTCCTGGGTCGGGGTGAGGGTATCGGCCTGGGGACGGGCGTCGGCGGCGCGGCGCAGCACGTCTTCGAGCGGCACCCCGGCCGCCTTGCAGATTTGCGCCAGGCGCGACAAGGCCATATCCTTCTGGCCGAACATGCGTTTGACGCTCGACTCGCTCATGCCGATGCGCGCGGCCAGCGCCTTGTAGGTGATGCCCGCCGCGCGCAACTCCGCGCGCAACACTTGTATGACCAGCTCAGGTGAGCTCATGCGATTCCTTTGAGGGCGAAATGTACAGTTATCCGATACTCAATGTACCGAATTTCAGTGCTTCGCACAAGCAGATAGGACTTTTTGAGGAAAAGCAGGACACTGTATTCATACCAGAAACGCCCACGCCTGAAAGTGAACCGATGCCGAAAACCCCGCTGCTTGCCGCCCTCCTGCTGACTGTGTTCAGCGGTGCCGCCAGCGGCGCCAGCTACGGCGACACCAGCCCGATCTATGCGGGCGGCGGGGCAGGGCGGATGCAGTTCAATGCGGACTGTGGCGGCCCTCGGCAATGCAAGGGGCAGGACAATGGCAGCGGCAAGCTGTTCGCCGGCTTCAACTTTGCGCCGTTCAGCGTGTGGCAGGGTTCCGAGCTGACCAGTTCAGTTGAACTGGTGGGCTACCGCGGCGGCAAGGCGGGCCTGGGGCGGCGCGGCGCGGCCTCGTTTGGCGGTGCCGGGCTGTCGTACCGGATCAGTTCGCGCGAGACCGATACGGTGTCGGTGCATGCAAGGGCAGGGCTGACGCGGCTGTCGGGCAAGTTCGACGGCGCCTCCAGCGCATCGACGGGTGTGACGGGCGGGGTGGGGATGGCGTATGCGCTCGACAAGCATCTGTCGCTGACCGCCGACTATGATTTGCTCAGGGCCGGTTTTGGCGCCTTGGCACGCACGCATGTGCATTTATTGACGTTAGGCGCCGCCTACAAGTTCTAGGCGGCGCGCACACAAGGATGGCCTGATCGCGGGCGCCCGCCGGGGCGCCCGCTGGCGGCCCCTGAATTCGTTCAACAATCATGAGAGGACGGCCGCGCCGTCATCGCTGCGCTGTACCGTGCCGGCTTCGAGCAAGCCTGGGCGTGCATTGCGGTCGGGCCCATTTCGCTGCCCATCCAGGGCGGAATTTCCGAGGGACTTTGCTATGGAACAAGTAACGACATATTTGCCGGTCACCTGTTTGGCGGAAGCTGGCGAAAGCTGGTACCGCGGTCTCGATTCCAACACGTCCGAATACCTGCTGGCCAGGGTCAACCTGGCGGCAGAGCGATGGGCGGCACATCCCTTGCTCGATATCAGGCTCAATGTCGCCACATTATTTAACCAGGCTAACCCTGGCGGTCAGCCGGACGAGCAGGAAAATAGCGAAGTAGAGATGATCGGCCAGAAAATCTATGCTTATCTCAAGGACGCCGGTCCAGTCCTGCATGTGGCGACGTTTACTACCGGAATACTCAAGGAATGGGTTTTTTACCTGGGTAATCGTCAAGCGGTCCCGGCAATCCATGAAAAAATTCAGTCCGAGATCAGTTCGCACGACGTGGAATGCGCGGGGCAGTCCGATCCCGCGTGGAAGGAATTTGCGGCTATTCTGAGCAAATGCCATATCCGCAAGAACGTGCATTCATAGGGGACCGGGCATGCGCCCGCTGGCATGAAAGCGCGCGCCCGGTTAATCCGGCTCCGGTTCCAGCTTGGCCTTCTTGAGCGCGCGCTTGGCCGCCTGGCGCTCCTGCGCCGGACCCTTGGCATGCGGTCCGGCGGCGCGCAGCTTGGCGGCCACGGCCACCGGATTGCGCACCTTGGCAACCTGCTGCGTCGGCTTGACCGTGATGCGCATCTTTTGCCGCGTCGCCAGTGCCTTGTTTGCCATCGCGCGCCCTCCTTACAGCACGTAGCGCGACAAGTCTTCGTTGTCGGCCAGTTTGTCCAGACGCTCGTTCACATACGCGGCGTCGATCGCCACCACGCTGCCGCCGGTCTCGCTGGCGGTGAACGAGACTTCCTCGAGCAGCTTTTCCATCACCGTGTACAGGCGGCGCGCGCCGATGTTCTCGGTGCGCTCGTTGACCGAAAACGCAATCTCGGCCAGCCGCGTGATGCCGCCCGGCGCGAATTCGACCTTGACGTCTTCGGTGGCCAGCAGCGCTTCGTACTGCTTGGTCAGGCAGGCATCGGTGCTCGTCAAGATGCACTCGAAATCGGCGATCGACAGCGATTCGAGCTCGACCCGGATCGGAAAGCGGCCCTGCAGTTCGGGAATCAGGTCCGAGGGCTTGGCCAGGTGGAACGCGCCCGAGGCGATGAACAGAATATGATCGGTGCGGATCATGCCGTACTTGGTGTTGACCGTGGTGCCCTCGACCAGCGGCAGCAGGTCGCGCTGCACGCCGGCGCGCGACACATCGGCCCCGCCCATTTCGGAGCGCGAGGCGATCTTGTCGATCTCGTCCAGGAACACGATGCCGTTCTGCTCGACGTTGGCGATCGCCTTCTGCTTCAACTCGTCGTCGTTGACCAGCTTGGCCGCTTCTTCATCGATCAGGATCTTCATCGCTTCGCGGATCTTGATCTTGCGCGGCTTCTTGCGCGCCGCGCCGATGCCGGAAAACATGGACTTGATCTGCTCGGTCATTTCTTCCATGCCGGGCGGGGCCATGATTTCCATCTGCGGACCGGCCTCGGCCAGTTCCAGCTCGATTTCGCGGTCGTCCAGCTCGCCTTCGCGCAAGCGCTTGCGGAAGGTCTGGCGCGTGCCTTCGCCTTCCTTGGTTTCAAGCGGCGGCGGGGTGACGTTAAAGCCGAAGTCGCGCGCCGGCGGCACCAGGATGTCGATGATGCGGTCTTCGGCCGCGTCCTCGGCGCGCTGGCGCACCTTTTTCATTTCGCTCGCGCGCGTCTGCTTGATGCCGATGTCGATCAGGTCGCGGATGATGGTGTCGACATCGCGTCCCACGTAGCCGACCTCGGTGAACTTGGTCGCTTCGATCTTGATGAACGGCGCGTCGGCCAGCCTGGCCAGGCGCCGCGCGATCTCGGTCTTGCCCACGCCCGTGGGCCCGATCATCAGAATGTTCTTGGGCGTGATCTCGTGGCGCAGCGGCTCGGCCACCTGCTGGCGGCGCCAGCGGTTGCGCAGGGCGATGGCGACCGCGCGCTTGGCCTTGCCCTGGCCGACCACGTGCTTGTCGAGTTCCGAAACGATTTCACGGGGCGTCATATTCATGGTGCTTGGCATGGTGCTTCCCCTTAATCCAGTGTTTCGATGATGTGCGACATATTGGTGTAGATGCATAGCTGGCCGGCGATGGTCAGCGATTTTGTCACGATCTCGGCCGGCGACAAATCGGTATTTTCCTGCAGGGCCTTGGCGGCCGACTGGGCATAGGTGCCGCCGGAACCGATGGCGCCCACGCCGTCTTCGGGTTCGAGCACGTCGCCGTTGCCCGTGATGACCAGGGTCGACTCATGGTCGGCCACCAGCAGCATGGCTTCGAGGCGGCGCAGCACGCGGTCGGTGCGCCAGTCCTTGGCCAGTTCCACCGAGGCGCGCAGCAGGTTGCCCTGGTGCTTTTCGAGCTTGCCTTCGAAGCGGTCGAGCAGGGTGAAGGCGTCGGCGGTGCCGCCGGCGAAGCCGCACAGCACCTTGCCCTGGTACAGCTTGCGCACCTTGCGGGCCGTGCCCTTCATGATGATGTTGCCGAGCGTGACCTGGCCATCGCCGCCGATGGCGACCTGCTTGCCGCGCCGTACGCACAGGATGGTGGTGCCGTGAAATTGTTCCATTATCGTTGCCTCTCAGTTAGTGAGCCGCCGCCAGGCCAGGAGGTCACTCCCGGGCCGGGCCGGCTGCTTGCATCCCAGAAATGGGGATGCTAAACGAAATTGCAAGATAGCTGCCGGCACCCGCACTGGCGCCGGCGAGGGTCAGTACTTGTGGGGGAACAGCTTGGCCACTTCCGTGAAGCCCAGTAGTTTGAACAGTGCGGCGACCAAATGGTTCAATTCGCGCAGCTCGATTTTTTTGCCGGCCGCGATCGGGCGCAAACGGTTGAGGAGGGCGGCGGCGGCCGAATAGTCGACCCGCGCCAGGCGCGAGCAGTCCAGCAGCACCGTCTCGTCGCAGGTCGCGGCGTAGGCGTCGATGGCATCGAACAGGGCCGCGGTGCTGCCTTCGATGACCGAGGGCAGCATGAAGCGTTCGGTGGCCGGCGCCGCATGCAGGATGCTGACCGCGGTGGCCACTTTCGAGGGCGGCTCGAACGAGGGCGGCGACACCTCGTAGGTGACGCAGTAATCCATCGCCGTTTCCTCGAAATCCTTTTCGCGGTCGAGCAGCTGGAACAGCGCCAGCAGCAGCAGCCACGGCGCTTCGCTGGCATCGCGCTTGCCGATTTCGATGGTCGAGTGAACCAGCTCGGCCAGTTCGGCGGCGCCGGCCACGATCAGTTCGCGTTCGCTGGCGCGCAGGCGCTTGATGGTTTCGAGCAGCAGGGCGCAGCCGTCCGGGGTCACGGTCTGGATGCGCGCAAATTCAAGGCGCAGCACCGGGTTTTCGCCGGCGCGCTGCAGCAGCCGTTCCAGGCGCGGGGCCACTTCGCCGTCGAGCACGCCGGAAAACACTTCGGTCGGGGTGACGCCGGAAAAGGTGCGCTCTTCCATGCCGTGCGGCAGCAGCGGCGGCGACCAGGACGGCGGCGAGGTTTCGAACTGGCTGGCGTAATCGATGGCGATATTGTCGAAGTCGTCCTGGCGCCCGCCCACCTGGTACAGGTCGAACAGCATCCACCAGATGGTGCGGTCGTCCTTGCCCAGCTCGGCCAGGCTGTCGAGCAGCATGTGCTCGGTCACGGCCATCTGGTCGTTGGCGAACATGATGGCGATTTCTTCGATGACGGGGGCGGTCTGGGGCGACACCGGCGCGTCCGGCAAGTCTTCGTCGGCCAGCAGCTCGGTGGTGGCCAGTTCCAGCATCGGCAGGGTGGCGGTCGGGGCGCCATCGGCCACGGGCGGCTTGGCCTTGCGCGGACCGCTGCCCCAGGCCGGTTCCGGCGTGTTGAAGATGTCGTTCGACATGGCCGACTCGATCGCATCGATCTTGGCGGCCGTGGCGCGGGCGATTTCGCGCTGGCGCGCGCGGTCGGCGTCGGTGTCTTGCGCCAGGCGCGACGGTTCGCCGACGCGCAGGCGCGAGTCCGGCGCCGCCTTGGCGCCGGGCTGATCAGTTTTCTTCTTGTTGAAGATGGAGAAGATACCCACGTCGTTCCCTGTCTCGTTCTAAGCTGCGCACTGCGCCGACCATACCGGGCGCCCGACCGCGGCGGGCGCCCTCATTGAACCAACCGCGGCACCCGCCCGCGCCAAAGCGCACGGTAGCATGCCGACCCGCACCGCGTCACCCACCGCCATGCCGCGCATTTCCGGCCGCACTGGACATCCAAGCATAGTGTAGCCGATAGGCAAGCTTCGAGTCGGTTTGGCAGGAGCGGCAAAACAAAAAAGCATGCGGGGGCGAACCCGCATGCTTCTTCGGAGGTGGCGTGCAGCGATGATCAATCGCCGTACAGTTTTTGTTTCAGCTCGCGCCGCTGCTGCGCTTCGAGCGACAGGGTAGCGGTCGGGCGCGCGATCAGGCGCGGAATGCCGATCGGCTCGCCCGTTTCTTCGCACCAGCCGTAGTCGCCCCCGTCGATGGCGGCGATCGACTGCTGCACCTTCTTGAGCAGCTTGCGCTCGCGGTCGCGCGTGCGCAGTTCGAGCGCGTGCTCTTCTTCGATGGTGGCGCGGTCGGCCGGGTCCGGCACGAGCACGGTTTCGCGCAGGTGCTCGGTGGTCTCGCCTGCATTCTTGAGCAAGTCTTTTTCGAGCTGCTGCAGGCGGGCCTTGAAAAACGCCAGCTGCGCCGGATTCATATAGTCCTTCTCGCCCATGGCCCGAATTTCGTCTTCGGAGATGAGATGGCCTTCTGTATTGACGGCGGTCGATTTAGTTGTTTTAGTCATGACTTCACTTACCTTCGATACGACAGTGGTTTTCATTTTATCAGCTAACTCGGCCGCGGCACCGGTAAAGCGGCGGTGCCTGCGCCCGAAGCGCCTACCTTGACGGCTTGCTGAACTGCCGCCTTGTTCGTGTCTTCCCGCACCTGGATGACTTTTTACTGCCGGTGCGATAAAGCGGGCATCTTAAAACCCGGATAGTTTATACCAAACATTGTTCCAAACCGCTGACAAAGACATCTTTCGGTAAATTTTTGCCAATAAAAACCATTTTGCTGCCACGTTCCTCGTTTTCACCCCATTTTGCACCCAGATCGCTGCCCATCATCTGGTGCACGCCCTGAAATACCACCTTGCGCTCGGCCCCCTGCATCAGCAGCACGCCCTTGTAGCGCAGCATGCGCGGACCGAATACATTGACCAGGCTGGCCAGGAATTCGTCCAGCTTGGCCGGATCGAAGGCACGCTTGCTCTTGAAGACGAAGGCGGCGATGTCGTCGCTGTGGTGGCCGTGATGGTGATTATGCTCGTGGTCGTGGTCGTGCCCGTGTTCGTGGCGGCAGGCGTCGGTGTGCACGTGCCCGTGCTCATGTTCATGCCCATGGTCGTGCCCGTGCGCTTCTTCGGCCTTGAGGAAGTCCGGGTCGATCTCGAGCTTGTCGTTCAGGTTGAAGCCGCGGATGTCGAGCACCTCGGCCAGCGGGGCGCGCCCGAAGTCGACCTGGCTGATCGGCGCGCGCGGGTTGATGCGCATCAGGCGCGCCTTGAGCGCATCGAGCTGGGCCGGCTCGACCAGGTCGGTCTTGGAAATGAGCAGCTTGTCGGCGAAACCGACCTGGCGCTGGGCTTCCTCGTACTCGTCGAGCTGGGTCATGGCATGGCGCGCGTCGACCACGGTCAGCACGGCGTCGAGCATGTAGTGCACGCCGACTTCCTCGTCCATGAAGAAGGTCTGCGCCACCGGGCCCGGATTGGCCAGGCCCGTCGTCTCGATGATGATGCGGTCGAAGTGCAGTTCGCCGGCTTCGCGTTTTTTGGCCAGCGCCGACAGCGCCACGATCAGGTCGCCGCGCACGGTGCAGCAGATGCAGCCATTGTTCATTTCGACGATCTGTTCGCTGCTGTCCTGCACCAGGATCTCGTTGTCGATGTTTTCCTGGCCGAATTCATTCTCGATGACGGCAATCTTCAGCCCGTGGTCTTCCTGCAGGATGCGGTTCAGGAGCGTGGTTTTGCCTGCGCCGAGGAAGCCGGTCAGGATGGTGCTGGGTATCAGGGCCATGTTTGTCATCAGTCAGTGTGGCGCCCGGGCCGGGCGAATAATCGAGCGATTATGCCGGATTTCGCCATTTGCTTCCAACTACCGCCACATCGCTTGATGCGGATCATGCCGCAAGCGGCACGAAACGGGTGTTTGGTGTGCTTATTTGGCCTTGGCGCGCGGGTGCGCCTGGTCGTACACGGCCGCCAGGTGCTGGAAGTCGAGCGCCGTGTAGACCTGGGTCGAGGTGATGCTGGCGTGGCCGAGCATGTCCTGCACGGCGCGCAGGTCGCCCGACGATTGCAGCACGTGCGAGGCGAACGAGTGGCGCAGCATGTGCGGATGCACGTGCACCGGGGTGCCGGCCGCGATCGCGTGCTGTTTCAGGCGCAGCTGCACCACGCGCGGCGACACCCGGCTGCCGCGTTCGGACAGGAACAGGGCGCCGCTGCCGTCGGCCGGCGGCGGGCGCACCGCCAGCCAGGCCGCCAGCGCGGCGCGCGCATGGCTGCCGATCGGCACCGTGCGCATCTTGTTGCCCTTGCCGGTGACCAGCACATCGCCCGAGGCCAGGTCGATCCAGCCGAGCGAGGCGGGTTCGCCGTCGCGGCCCTTGCTGTAGAGTACATCGAGCCCGGCCAGTTCCGCCACCCGCAAGCCGCTCGAATAGAGCAGCTCGAACATGGCGCGGTTGCACAGCTCGGCGCAGGTGAGGGTGGCGCGCCCGGGCGGTGCGCTCGAGACCAGCTGCACCGCGTCGTCCACCGCCAGCGCTTTGGGCAGCGGGCGCGGACGCTTGGGCGCGCGCACGCCGTCGGTGGGGTTGGCCGCCAGGCTCACCTGGTGCGACAGCCAGCCGAAAAAGCCGCGCCAGCTCGACAGCTTGCGCGCGATCGAGCGCGGTCCCAGTTCCTGCCCGTGCAGGATCGAGGTCAGGCGGCGGATGTCGGCCTGGCGCACCTGCTGCCATGGCATGCCCTTGGCGAGGGTGTGCAATTGCCGCAGGTCGCGCCGGTAGGCGCTGATGGTGTGCGGCGAGAGCTGGCGCTGGGTTTCGAGCTGGGCCAGGTAGCGTTCGACCCAGTCCGGTTCAGCGGCGCCGCTATCCATTTCAGGCACGCAGCGCCGCCAGCGCGGCGCTGGCGGTGTCGCCGATGTGGACCAGGAAATCGGTGCCCATGCTGGCGGTGAAGCGTTCCGGATCGGGCGAACCCAGGATCAGCAGGCCGAAGGCGCTGCCGTTGCTGCGCAGCGGCAGGATCACGGTCGACTGCACCGCGGCGGCGTCGGCCAGCCAGCGCACCGCTTCGAAGTCGTGGTTGCTGCCGCAGTAGGGCGCCAGCAGGCTGTTGGCGAACAGGCGCGCATCTTCCGACACGCCGTTCACATACCAGCTGCCCGCATGCGCCGGCGCCAGCTGCCACAGGCGCAGGGTGGCCTGGGGCACGCCGAAATGGCTGGCCAGGCCCTCGACCAGGGCGCGCGGCATGTCGCTGTCGTGGCGCGTCTTGAGCAGGGTCTGGGTCCAGCCGTGGAATTTGTTGGCGATGGCGGCGTTCGCTTCGGCCAGGCGCACCAGGTCCGACATGCGCAGTTCGAGCGCCTTGTATTTATCGCGCATCACTTCCATCTGGCGTTCCTGCAGCGAGACGGCCTTGCCGGTCAGGGGGCTGGACAGCTTGACTTCGCCCAGCAGCTTGGCGTGTTCCTGGAAAAAGTGCGGATGGTCGGCCAGGTAGTCGGCGACGGCGGTGGAATCCAGTGTGGCGGTCATTGAAGTCTTTACGTGAAGTCTTGGTGCGGGTGAAAAACGTCCCGCAATTCTAACCTAAGCGACCGCTTGCGCGCGCCCATGCAAAAAGACGCCCGCAGGCGTCTTTTTTGCAGAGCTGCCAGTGCGGCGCCGTGCTTAGAAGCGGTGACGCACGCCGATCTGGATGGCGTGGCTGTCTTCGCCAGCGACTTTGGTGAAGCCGCCCGGCGAACCGGCCGCGCCCGGCGTGTACTGGCCGTCGTTCTGGTTCTTGATGTGCGACAGCACGCTGTAGACGTCGGTACGGGCCGAGATGTTGTAGTCGTAACCGACGGCCACCAGGGTGGCATCGCTGTTCGATACGGTACGGTCGTTCTGGCGCGCTGCCGAGGCCATCAGACGGCCCTGGCCCAGGCGGTAGTGCATGCCGAGCTGGTAGCTGCTGGCATCGACCTGGCTGTTGCGGGTGATGTTGTCGTTGTAGATCTTGTTCAGGGCGGCGATGTTGGCAGCCGGAACGCCAGCGGCGCGCAAGCCCGGCGCGACCGAGCCGGTGAACACGTTGAAGTAGTCGGCCAGCAGGGCCGAATTGCGGTTGACCTGGTCGTGGTAGCCGGCGAACAGCTTGAAGTCGCCCATTTTCACCGAACCGCCCACGGTGGTGGTGGTCAGGCTCTTGCGGCCTTGCAGGTCTTCACCCTGGTTGTGGCCGACGCCGAGGTCGAAGTTACCCTTCTTGTAGGTGACCGCTGCGCCCAGGAACTTGTTGTAGCGGCCCAGGTAGCCGGAATTCTTGGTGCCGTACATCAGCGAGCCGCCGAAGCCGGACTGGGTGGCGATGCGGTACTGGATCGATTTTTGCGAACGGATATCGGCGCCCAGTGCGGTAAAGCCGGCGGTGCCGCCGGTGATGCCGCCCCAGGTGCCGCCGGTGCCGGTCTCGAACGCGTCAGCCGCGGCGAACACTTCATAGCCCGGGGTGTACATGCGGCCGATCATGATGGCGCCCACTGGCGTGACCAGGCCGACCATGGCGGTGCGGTCGAACAGGGCTTTCTCGGAATTGACGGCCACGGCTGGCTGCAGGCCGGCGCGCAGGCTGGCCAGGGTCGATGCCAGAGCCGGGCTCTTGAAGGCATCCATGCCTTTGGTCAGGTAGTAACCTTGGTTCGCGGTGACCAGGCCAGGACTCTGGGTGCCGGTGTCGAGTTCGACGCGCGCTTCCAGATTGAAGATGGCCTTGAAACCACCGCCGATGTCTTCGGTACCTTTGAGACCGATGCGCGAACCGTCGGCGATGCCACTGACGAGTTTGGCCGATTCACCCTTGGTTTTCATAAAACCAGCATCGGCGATACCGTAAATGGTCACGCTGGACTGGGCCAGGACCGGGGCTGCGAAACAGGTAGCGATTACACCAGCGATTAATTTTGTTTTCATTGTGTCTCCAGGAGATTATTTTGTCTAAAAACGAACGTGCGTACTAATTCGTTTTAACCAATATGCCATCGTTTTTTAGCCTTGTACAGAAAGCCGGGACCGCACGCAAGTACTGGTTGCGAAAAAGACACAGACGAGGCAAAAACGTCAATACCGTCTTATCTTAAACACCACAGCATCACGCGGATGCGACAAGGGCGTCGATGGTTACCCATTCGCCGCCCTTTGTTTTATCTGACCGACTTATGTCGGGCGCGGTGTACACCGCACCTTATATCAGAAAGCGTGATTCACGCCCAGTGCATAGATATTCATGCTCGACGGAACGGTCGGGCCTTTCTTGTTGGACGCGTCGGCATACACATAGGTGCGTGGCGACAGGCTGTACTCGTAGCCGATCGACATTTGCTTGGTCTTCTGCATGCCCTGGTTCAGTGCGCCCTGGTTCTTCTGGCCGTAACCGGCGAGAATCTTGCCTGAGCCCATCTTGTAATTGGCGCCGACCACCCACGAACGGGCTTCCTCGCTGTTAAAGAAGGTGTGGCCGCGGTCTTGCTGGACGCGCGTGGCCATCAGTTTCAGCTGCGGCGTGGCCATGACGTAGCCGGCGATCGACAGCAGGCGCGATTCGACCGCGTTGCGTTCGGCGGCCAGCATCAGCGAGCCGGCGGCGCCGGTGTAGGTGGCCGAGACCGAGTACGGATTGGCCGACGCTTCCGAGCCAGGACGGTATTGCGGATTGGCCAGGGTACCGCGGCCGACGATGGCTGCCGAACCCGAGCTCGCTTCCTTGGTGCCGACCGTGGCATTGATCTGGAAGCCGTTGATCACGTTCGAGTTATAGAACACGGCGTTGGAGAAGCGGTTGGTCGAATTGCCTACCAGGCCGAGCGGGTCCGAGGTATAGCCGGCGACCATCAGGTCGGTCTGGAAACCGGCAGGGCTAGGCACGCCGTGGAAGGGCTCGAACTGGGTGCTGCTTTCCTGGAATGCGGTCAGGCCGCGGCCGATGCGCACCATGCCGAAGCCGCCTTGCAGGCCGACCCGGCTCTGGCCCTGGAACAGCGGACGCTGGACGCCGCCGCCGCCCTGCTCGATGGTGCCCGAATCCGGTTCATAGCGAATTTCCAGCTGGAACAAGGCTTTCAGGCCGCTGCCGAGGTCTTCGACGCCTTTGAAACCGAGCGTGTTATTGGCGCGCTTGCCGATGGCCAGCGATTGGTCGGTACGCTTGATCATGCCGGCATCAACCGTGCCGTAGATGACCACAGACGATTGCGCTTGTGCAAAGCCGGCGCTTGCGCCGAGAAGTGCCAGAGCGACCAGTGATTTTTTCATGTACACGTCCTTAAAAAGTGAATCCGTCGAATCCGACAGTGCGTTGAGTTTTCAATTGTCTGAACACTCGGATTAAGAAACCTTAATTGCTTGGCCTTCTGCTAATGGCCGTCGTGGTTGATTATGAGGGGTAGAATTGGTTGAAAGCCAATGATTCCAGCAGTGTTGTTGTATTTATGAAACGTGGCACTGTATTGATACAGGCAAGTGACCGTGCATTTAAATGAAAAGCTTTCATGCGGTATTCCACCTATTCTTACTAACAAGCTTTGTGCGAAATCAAGGAAGTGGCCATCAGCGTCCCCCCGCCTGCGCGCCTGACGTAGACTTTAAAACGTCGGCTGCCCCCGCATCAGCCAAGCAAATGTTGTATATTGGCAACCAAACCGGTGCCATGCAGGCTCAGCGGATTGATCTCCTCCAATCAACGTGATGGCATGAACCATGGCAAACCGTGAAGAACTAGCGCTCATCCGTGGCGCGCGGGCCGGACGCGCTCCGGCCCAGCTCGAACTGGGCACGCTCTATCTGTTCGGCAGCGCGGGCTTGCCCAAAAGCTTGCCGACGGCGCTGCACTGGCTCGACCGCGCCGCCCAGCAGGGCTGCGCCACCGCCTGCCAGCTGATGGGCACCCATATTCCGTTCGACGTCGCAGTGCAGAGCCAGCGCCCGGTGGCGTGCTGGTTCGGGCAAGCCTTCGCCGAGGGCAACCTGCGCGCCGGCCTGGTGCTGGCCCAGCTGATCCTGGGCGGGCATGGCGGCGAGGTGCCGGCTCCCGCGCGGCGCGAACAAGCCTTCGCCGCGCTCGAGGCGGGCGCGGCGGGCGGGCTGGCCGAGGCCCAGTGGCTGCTGGCGCAGCACCGGCGGCTGAGCGGCACGCTCGCGGAAGCGGGGGCGCCGGCCGCGGGCGCAGCGGCCGCAACCCCTGTGCGGGCGGCGCCGGCGCCGCTCGCGGCCGCCTTGGCGCCGCGCGCGGCCGACCCGCGCTGGCTGCAGCGCGCCGCCGACAGCGGCATGCCGCAGGCCCAGCTCTCGCAGCTCGACAATGACTGGGAAGACGGCCTGATGGACGCCTACGCCAGCCGCGCCCTGCCGCTGGCCAGGGCCTTGGCGCGGCAACTGGGCGCCAGTCCGCGCTTGGGCGGCCAGCTCAGTGCGGCCGACGTCACCCTGCTGTCGCGCTGCGCCCGGGCCCTGGCCGCCGGCGCGGTCGCGGGCGAAGGGGGGAGCGGCGCCGACGAAGCGGAAATCCGCCATTTCTTCGAACTGGCCGCGGCCGAGCACGATGCCCACGCCCAGATGGCGGTCGGCTTGTGGTGCGCGCGCATGCAGGTCGACGGCAAGCGCATCGTGGTCGGCGAAGGGTCGGCCAACTTCAAGAAGGCGATCCGCTGGCTGACCCTGGCCGGCAACCAGGGGCTGGCCGAAGCCTGGTATGCACTCTCGCGTATCTATATCAAGCCGGAATTTTCCCAGCGCAATGTGCTCGACGCCCAGCGCTATCTGGAGCGCGCCGCCGAAATGGGATACCGCGACGCCCAGCTCGAATGCGGCAACAGCGCCTGGCGTGCGCGCCGCGAAAACGAAAGCAACGATGTGCGGGCCGTGTACTGGCTGCAAAAGGCGGCGCTGCAGGGTTGCCCGCAGGCGGCTGCGGCATTGCACAAGATCGCCCCGCGCTGCGAGGGTGCGGCCTACAGCGAAACCGGAGCCCTGAGCGCGTATGGCCTGGGCAGCACGCATCCGCTGCTGGCGGCGCGCCTGGAGCTGGCGGCCTTGTTCGGGCTTACGCGCGCCGAGGCGCTGCTGCTCGACGTCACGGCGGCCGACCAGGGGCATTGCCTGGTGGTCGATATTCGCGGCAGTTACGGGCGCAGCAAACGGCGCCTGGTAGTGATCGATTCGATGCACGAGCGCCACGCGCTGGACCGCATCGTGCGCCTGTTCGATGGCATCGATTGTGGTCCGGGCGGTCCGGAGGGCAATTACCGGCAGCGGCTGTACCGCCTCAAGACGCTGGTGCCGGAGTCCGAGAGCGGGCATGCGGAGCACGGTGAGGCGGAAGCTTACGAAATGGCGGCGTGAGCTGAAAGCTAGCCAATGCCGTTGACCTGAGAGCAACTGCGGGCCCAAGGGCGCGGCCCAAGGGCGCGGCCCAAGGGCGGGGCCCAAGGGCAAGACCGCATGTCGCGGCCGGTGCTAAGGCGGCAGGCTAGACCGTGATTTCCCCGTCAAACACCGTCACGGCCGGACCGCTGAGCATCACCGGCTGGCCATCGCCTTCCCAGGCGATCGACAATTCGCCGCCGCGCGCGCTCACGCGCACGGGCGAATCGAGCAGGCCGCGGCGGATGCCGGCCACCACGGCGGCGCAGGCGCCGGTGCCGCAGGCCAGCGTTTCGCCGGCGCCGCGTTCGTACACGCGCAGCCGCACATGCTGCCGGTCCACCACCTGCATGAAGCCCGCATTGACCTTGTTCGGAAAGCGCGCATGCGCTTCGATCAGCGGCCCGGTCTCCTGCACCGGCGCCAGGTCGACATCGTCCACCACCTGCACCGCGTGCGGATTGCCCATTGATACGACCGACACGAACACCGTCTTGCCGCCCTGATACTTAATCGGCAGCGGCCACAAGGTATCCCGGCCCTCGGCCCAGCCGCCCAGGCCGGCCGCGTCGAACGGCACCAGGGCCGTTTCCAGCACCGGCGCGCCCATGTCGACCGTGATCGTGCCATCGGTTTCCAGGCGCGGGGTGATGACCCCCTTCATGGTTTCCACGCGGATGCTGCTCTGGCGCGTCATGCCCTTGTCGGTCACGAACTTGACGAAAGCGCGCGCGCCATTGCCGCACTGCTCGACTTCGCCGCCATCGTTATTAAAGATCCGATAACGGAAATCGCATTCCGCATTCTGTGCTCTTTCCACCACCAGAATCTGGTCGGCGCCGATGCCGAAACGCCGGTCCGCCAGGCGTTGCCACTGGGCGGGGCTGAAATCGACCTGCTGGCTGATCGCATCGATCACGATGAAATCATTGCCGGCGCCATGCATCTTGGTAAATTTGAGTTTCATATTGTCAGTATATTCCTGGCGCTATTATTTTTTCAGGTAAGGCGAAGGCTCGCCGGGCGGACGGGTCTTGAAACGCTTGTGCGTCCAGAAATACTCGGCCGGCGCCTCGCGCACCCGCTCCTCGATAAACGCATTCATGCGGCGCGCCGACTCGACCATGTCGTCGCCCGGATAATTCTCCCAGGCCGGGTAAAACGTCACTTTCCAGCCCGTGTAATTGGGCAAGAACGTCGCCACCACCGGAATCACTTGCGCGCCGGTGGCGGCCGCGATGCGCCCGGGAGCGGTCAGGGTGGCGGCGGGAATGCCGAAAAACGGCACGAATTCGGCATCCTTGTCGCCGAAATCCATATCCGGCAGCATGAAATAGGGCAGATGCTCGCGCATGGCGCGGATGATCGGCTTGACGCCCTCCTTACGCGAAAACAACTGCACCGGGCGGAAGCGCGACCGTCCCTTGCGCAGCACCTCGTCGAAAGCGGCATTTTTCTGCGGCACGTACATCGAGCACAAGCTCGTTTCCAGCATGACCGCCACGCCGGCCACGTCCAGGCTCACGAAGTGCGGGCACAGCAAGATGGTCGGGCTGGCCGCGATCTGCGCCAGCGGCACACAAGGCTCGACCTGGATCAGGCGCCGCAGGCGCGCTTCCGGCGCCCACCACAGGATGCCGCGTTCCCACACGCTGCGCGAATACGACTGGAAATGCTGGCGCGCCAGCACCACCCGTTGCGCCTCCGTCAGTTCCGGCATGCACATGCGCAGATTGGTCAGGGCGATATGGCGGCGCGTCTTGAGCACCATGAACAGCAGGCTGCCCACGCCCGTGCCGACCCGCCCCAGCAGGGGCAGCGGCAACCAGTGCATCAGCCACATCAGGCCCAGCAGGAACTTCATGCGTCCACCTGGGCATCTGGCGCGGCCACGCCGCCGGGCTGCTTGTAGCGGTTATAACTCCAGAAATACTGGGCCGGGCAGCGCGCGATCAACTGCTCCATGGCGCGGTTGATCGTCGTCGCCTGCCCGGCGGCGCTGCCGTCGAGCGGCTGGTCGAAGGGCACGAAGCGCACGATGAAACCCTTGCCCCGCGCTCGCCGCTCGGCGTACACCAGGATGATCTCGGCATTGCCCATCTGTGCCAGCTTGGCCGGCAAGGTCATGCTGTAGGCCGGGCGTCCGAAAAACGGCGCCCACACGCCTTCGCCTTCCTGCGGCACCTGGTCCGGCAGCACGCCGATCGGCTCGCCGCGCTTGAGGCATTTGGCCAGGATGCGCACGCCCGACAGATTGGCCGGCGCCAGATGCAGATTGTGGCGCGCGCGGGCGCCCTCGATCAGCGGCTTGAGGGCGGCCTGCTTGGGCGGGCGGTACATCACGGTCAGCTTGGTGCGCAGCGCGATCTGCTGGGCGGTGATCTCGAAGCAGCCCAGGTGTGGCGTGAGGAACACGATGCCGCGGCCGGCGTCGAGGACCGACTGGACATAGTCCCAGTTCTCGTCGGTGGCCAGGCGCGCCACTTTGTCGGGCGGCGCGCACCACACGAAGGCCAGTTCGATGATCGACTTGCCGGACTCGGCGATAGCGGCCGACAGGTGCTGGCCGAAGCCGGCCGTGCGCAGATTGGTGCGCATCAGCTTGCGGTAGGAAGGGGAAGCGAGATACACGAACCAGCCCAGCGCGGCGCCCATGACATGCAGGACCGGCAGCGGCAGCTTCGATAAGGTACGGAAAAGGGGAACTAACATGATTTTTGACGGTCGTTCAACAAACGGCTAGTTGCTTAGCCAAAATTTCTCAAGGAGCGTAAAATACCACGTATGCAGGATCCGCCGAGTTAATAGACAACTTGCGAAGCGGAATATAAATGTCGCTAAAGCGTCGCAGGCAACCCGGTTACTGCGACTTCAATTTCAACAGTAACAGGAGCATTGCATGTCAAACGACTATCTCTTCACGTCCGAATCCGTCTCCGAAGGCCATCCAGACAAGGTTGCCGACCAGATTTCCGACGCCATCCTCGACGCCATCCTTGAGCAAGACCCGAAAGCACGCGTTGCCGCCGAGACTTTATGCAATACGGGTCTGGTGGTGCTGGCCGGTGAAATCACCACCCACGCCAACGTCGATTATATTCAGGTCGCGCGCGAAACGATCAAGCGCATCGGCTACGACAATACCGACTACGGCATCGACTACCGCGGCTGCGCCGTGATGGTCTGCTACGACAAGCAGTCGCCCGACATCGCCCAGGGCGTGGACGAAGGCGCCGGGCTCGACCTGGACCAGGGCGCCGGCGACCAGGGCCTGATGTTCGGCTACGCCTGCGATGAAACGGCCGAGCTGATGCCAGCCGCCATCCATTATGCGCACCGCCTGGTCGAGCGCCAGTCGCAGCTGCGCAAGGATGGCCGCCTGCCGTGGCTGCGTCCGGATGCCAAGTCGCAAGTCACCCTGCGCTACGTCGACGGCCGCCCGGTTGGGGTCGACACCGTGGTGCTCTCGACCCAGCACGCGCCGGAAGTGACGCACGCCCAGATCGAAGAAGCGGTGATTGAAGAAATCATCAAGAAAGTGCTGCCGGCCGAGTGGCTGCACGGCACGCGCTACCTGGTCAACCCGACCGGGCGCTTCGTCATTGGCGGCCCGCAGGGCGATTGCGGCCTGACCGGGCGCAAGATCATCGTCGACACCTACGGCGGCGCCGCTCCCCACGGTGGCGGTGCGTTTTCGGGCAAGGATCCCTCCAAAGTCGACCGTTCCGCGGCCTACGCGGCGCGTTACGTGGCCAAGAACGTGGTTGCGGCCGGACTGGCGCGCCAGTGCCAGGTGCAGGTCAGCTACGCCATTGGCGTGGCCAAGCCGATCAACATCACGGTCTATACCGAAGGCACGGGCGTGATTCCCGACGAAAAAATCGCCGCCCTGGTGATGGAGCACTTCGACCTGCGTCCGAAAGGCATCGTCCAGATGCTCGACCTGCTGCGTCCGATCTACCAGAAGAGTGCGGCGTACGGCCACTTCGGCCGTGAAGAGCCGGAATTCACGTGGGAGCGCACCGACAAGGTCGCGTTGCTGCGCGCCGAAGCCGGCCTGTCCTGATCGACGCCCTGCAAACCGCCCCGCGCGGTTTGCAACCCTCAACCGGGGTCAGACCTCCGAATCGAAACTTTTTTGTTTCTTAACCGGGGTCAGACCTCCGAATCGAAACTTTTTTGTTTCTAATCGGAGGTCTGACCCCGGTTAGGAAATTTTCTGAATGCATAATTTTGCGCTGCGGTGTTTTTGCCGCACGTGTGAAATTTGGCTGGCGCAACTTGGCGTTAGCGGCTAAACTTCTCTGTTCCGAGGAGCGTTGCGACGAAATTCCCATTTCGCCAGGCTCGGAAATCCACCGCAACCGCGCTCACGTTACTTTTTTCTAACTGAAAGGAGGGCGTGATGAACGCCGTACTCAAATCTTCGCAAGACTTCCACATCGCCGATATTTCCCTCGCTGCCTGGGGCAACAAGGAAATCAAGATCGCTGAAACCGAAATGCCGGGCCTGATGGCTATCCGCGAGGAATTCGCCGCGGCCCAGCCCCTCAAGGGCGCGCGCATCACCGGTTCGCTGCACATGACCATCCAGACCGCCGTGCTGATCCAGACCCTGGAAGCCCTCGGCGCCAAGGTCCGTTGGGCATCGTGCAACATCTACTCGACCCAGGACCACGCCGCCGCCGCCATCGCCGCCGCCGGCACGCCCGTGTTCGCCGTCAAGGGCGAAACCCTGGACGAATACTGGGATTACACCCACCGCATCTTCGAGTGGCCAAGCGAAGCCGGCCAGCCGGTGTATTCGAACATGATCCTCGACGATGGCGGCGATGCCACCTTGCTGCTGCACCTGGGCACGCGCGCCGAAACCGATCTGTCGGTGCTGGCCAACCCGGGTTCGGAAGAGGAAATCTGCCTGTTCAACTCGATCAAGGCGCATCTGGCCAAGGATGCCACCTGGTACTCCAAGCGCCTGCCGCACATCCTCGGCGTGACCGAGGAAACCACCACCGGCGTGCACCGCCTGTACCAGATGCACAAGGAGGGCAAGCTGGCCTTCCCGGCAATTAACGTCAACGATTCGGTCACCAAGTCGAAGTTCGACAATCTGTACGGTTGCCGCGAATCGCTGGTCGATGGCATCAAGCGCGCCACCGATGTGATGATCGCCGGCAAAGTGGCCGTCATCGCCGGCTACGGCGACGTGGGCAAGGGCTCGGCCCAGGCCATGCGCGCCCTGTCGGCCCAGGTGTGGGTCACCGAAATCGATCCGATCTGCGCACTGCAGGCGGCGATGGAAGGCTACCGCGTCGTGACCATGGATTACGCCGCCGAACACGGCGATATCTTCGTCACCTGCACCGGCAACTACCATATCCTGACCGAACAGCACATGCTGGCCATGAAGGACCAGGCCATCGTCTGCAACATCGGCCACTTCGATAACGAAATCGATGTCGCATCGATCAAGAAATACGAGTGGGACAACATCAAGCCGCAGGTCGATCACATCATCTTCCCGAGCGGCAAGCGCATCATCCTGCTGGCGGAAGGCCGCCTGGTCAACCTCGGTTGCGGTACCGGTCACCCGTCGTACGTGATGAGCTCCTCGTTCGCGAACCAGACCATCGCCCAGATCGAACTGTTCGCCAACACCGACAAGTACCCGGTCGGCGTGTATGTGCTGCCCAAGCATCTGGACGAGAAAGTGGCGCGCCTGCAGCTCAAAAAGCTCAACGCGCAACTGACCGTGCTGACCGACGAGCAAGCGGCGTACATCACCGTCAGCAAGGAAGGCCCTTACAAGCCTGACCACTACCGCTATTAATCAGTAGCACCGGCGCGCGGCCTGCACGGCAGCGCGCGCGCCGGCTTGCGTGCCTGACGTTGTCTATTTCTTATCAACCGGACTTTCGCTTCCCTTATGCGCTTACTTTTGACGTGGTTGATTAACGCAGCGGCGCTATTCGCGCTGCCATTCCTGATGAGTTCAGTTGAAGTCACGAACATGGGGACGGCCCTGGTTGCCGCGCTCGTGCTCGGACTGGTCAATACCCTGATCCGTCCGGTGCTGGTGCTGCTGACCCTGCCCGTAACCCTGCTATCCATGGGGTTGTTCATCCTCGTGATCAATGCGCTGCTGTTCTGGGCAGTCGCGAACCTGGTCGGTGGATTCCAAGTGGCAGGCTTCTGGTCGGCTTTTATTGCCGCCATCCTGTACAGCATCATTTCGTGGGCGCTGTCTACCTTACTCCTCAAAAAAGATGGCAACTCCTGACTTCAGCATCGAATTCTATCCGCCCAAGACGCCTGACGGGGCGGACAAGCTACGCGTGGCGCGCGCCAAACTGGCGCTGCTGCAACCTAAATATTTCTCGGTAACCTTCGGCGCCGGCGGCAGCACGCAGCAGGGCACGCTCGACACGGTGGTCGAGATCCTCGGCGAGGGCCACGAGGCCGCACCCCACCTGTCGTGCGTGGGCGCATCGCGCGAATCGATCCGCACGATCTTGAAACAGTTCCAGTCGCACGGTATCCGGCGTCTGGTGGCCTTGCGCGGCGACTTGCCGAGCGGCTACGGCGGCGCGGGCGAGCTGCGCTATGCCAGCGAGCTGATCGAGTTCATCCGGGCAGAGACGGGCGACTGGTTTCATATCGAAGTGGCGGCCTATCCCGAGGTGCATCCGCAGGCCAGGTCGCCGCAGGATGATTTGCAAAACTTCGCGCGCAAGGTGCAGGCCGGGGCAAATTCCGCGATCACCCAGTATTTTTACAACGCCGACGCGTATTTTGCGTTCATGGACCAGACCCGCAAGCTGGGTATCGATATCCCGGTGGTGGCTGGCATCATGCCGATTACCAATTACACGCAGCTGATGCGGTTTTCGGACATGTGCGGGGCGGAAATTCCGCGCTGGGTGCGCCTGAAGCTGGCCAGTTTCGGGGATGACAGTGCCTCGATCAAGGCCTTCGGGCTCGATGTGGTGAGCCAGTTGTGCGAGCGCTTGCTGGCCGGCGGCGCACCGGGCTTGCATTTTTACAGCATGAACCAGGCGGTCGCGACGACGGCCTTGTGGGAGCGCTTGACTGCCGGGAAATAAGACGGCGTGTCCCGCGTCTGCGCCGCCGGTCAGTCGCTGGCGATAGCACGACGCCGGCTGGCATATCAGCCGTCGTTCCTGCCACCGGCAGAAACGACGGTGCGCATATGCGTGGTGAAAGCAATTCACGCCTCCGTAATCACCACATCGAGCGCCACATCATGCTGCGCGCCGGCAAACGCCACCTGATCCCCCGCATACGCGATCCCCACCGTGTACGGCCGCGGCAGCGCCTCCAGGGTGCGGTCGTAATACCCCCCGCCATACCCCAGCCGATACCGTTCGGCGGTAAATCCCAGGCACGGCACCAGCAGCACCGGCGGCCGCTCCAGCACCCGCTGCACAGCCGGCACCGCCACCCCCATCCTGTCGCTCAGCATGTCTTCGCCCGGCACCCACTCCACGAACGCCAGCGCGGTGTCGGGCGCCACCACCAGCGGCAGCGCCAGCCGCACGCCCGCGCTGGCCAGTTCGGCGTAGACCGGATGCAGATCGGGTTCGCCCCGCAGCGGCCAGTACACTCCCAGCACCGCAGCCGCGCCGCCAGCCGTGCGACCCTGCCACCACGCCAGCACGCGCGCCGCGATCGCCGCATCGCGTTGCGCCTTTTGCAAGGGATCGAGCGCACGCCGGGCCGCCTTCAGCACGGCGCGCAGCGCCGCCTTGTCCGCCCCATGTGCGAATGCAGCATCTGAGTTCGCCGATGCTGGCAGGGCGGCATGCCCGCATGGTATTCTAGGTTCGCTGGTCATGTGTTAAATGAAGTATCCATGGAGAGTCGCATACTGATGTACCTGCCGAAATTGTTTGCCGTCGCGATTGTCGCCGGAGCCTGCCTGATTCCCGCCTACGCCCAGGCGCCAGTGCCCCCGTACGACCCGCGCGCCGACGACGATACCTTCCTGCTGCTGCGCGAGGCCGCGCGCCAGGACGACGCGGCCAAGGCCAACGCCTACGCCTCGCGCCTGCAGAACTATCCGATCCCGTCGTATGTCGATTATTATCGGCTCAAAACCCGGATGCGGGTCGCATCCAGCGATGAATTCCGCGATTTCCTCACCCGCTACCAGGGCCTGGCCATCGCCGACCGCCTGCGCAACGACTGGCTGCTGGAACTGGGCCGCGCGCGCGACTGGGCCAATTTCGACCAGCAACTGCCCCTGTTCGTGCTCAACGACGATACCCAGGTCAAGTGCTACGCCCTCATGTCGCGCGTGGCGCGCGGCGAAAAAGTGGCGGACGACGCCCGTGCGCTGCTGACCAATCCGCCCGGTTACGGCGAGGCGTGCGGCGCCCTGATCTCCACCCTGGCCCAGTCCGGCCAGTTCGATGCCAGCGACCTGCTGGCCCAACTGCGCCTGGCCGGCGAGTTCAAGGCCACCGGCCCGGCGCGCCGCATCGCCGCGCTGCTCGGCGTGTCCGAACTGCACGCCTCGCAAGCGGTCGACCTGCCGGCGCTGGCCATGGCACGCGGCATCGGCGACACGCGCGCCGACCACGAAGTCTATTTAATGGCAGTGAGCCGCATGGCGCGCACCACCCAGAAGCTGGCTGTGGTCGCCCTGGAAAAGAACGCGCCGCGCCTGTCGCCCCAGGAGCAAGCCATCGGCTGGGCCGGCATTGCGCACGCCGCCTCGCTCACGCTCGCGCCCGAAGCCTACGACTACTGGCGCAAGAGCGCCGGCGCGCCGCTCACGGCCGAACAGATTCAATGGAAAACCCGCATCGCCCTGCGCCGCGCCGACTGGAAAACCGTCAAGGCCACCATCGAATCGATGCCGGCCCCGCTGCGCGCCCAACCCGGCTGGACTTACTGGCTGGGCCGCGCGCTGCAGGCCGAACACGGCGCGCACGACGCGGCCGTCGCCCTGTACCAGCGCATCGCCGACCAGAACAGTTTTTATGGCCAGCTGGCGCTGGAAGAACTGGGCCAGCTCATTTCGATTCCGCCTCCCGGTCCCGCCCTCACGCCCGAGGAAATGGCGCCCATGGCCAGCAACCCGGGCCTGCGCCGCGCACTCAAGTTCTTCAGCCTGCGCCTGCGCCCCGAAGGCACGCGCGAGTGGAACTGGGAACTGCGCAAGTTCAGCGAACGCGAACTGCTGGCCGCGGCCGAATTCGCGCGCATGAACCAGATCCTCGACCGCATGGTCAATACCTCGGACCGCACCCGCACCCAGTTCGACTACACCCAGCGCTTCCCGTCGCCGCACAACGACATCCTGCATCCGACCGCGCAGCAGCTCGGCCTGGACCGGGCCTGGGTGTATGGCCTGATCCGCCAGGAATCGCGCTTCATCATGGATGCGCGGTCGAGCGTGGGCGCCTCCGGCCTGATGCAGGTCATGCCCGCCACCGGCGCCTACGTGGCGCGCAAGATCGGCCTGGGCGACTACGTCAAGAACAAGCTGACCGACGTGCGCACCAATATCCTGCTCGGCGCGAACTACATGAGCATGGTGCTGGCCAACGCCGACGGCTCGCAGACCCTGGCCACGGCCGCCTACAATGCCGGACCGGGACGCATGCGCAACTGGCGCGGCAAGCTCGACGAGCCGATGGAAGGAGCCATCTTCGCCGAGTCGATCCCGTACATGGAAACCCGGATCTATGTGAAGAATGTGATGTCCAACGCGACCAACTATGCCGCGCTGTTCGAGAACAAGCCGCAGTCGCTCAAGGCGCGCCTTGGCAAAATCACGCCGCGCAGCGCCCAGGGCAACGACCTGCCCTGATGCGCCGGCCGCGGCGCCATCATTGAGGAGCGTGCACGATGAAAGAGATGACGGTAGTGGTGTTCGGCGGTTCCGGCTTCATCGGCAGCCACCTGGTGGCGCGCCTGTCGCAGGAGGGCGCGCGCGTGATCGTGCCGACCCGGCGCGCCGAACGCGCCAGGCACCTGATCTTTTTGCCGCGCGTGGACGTGGTCGGCGCCAATGTCGGCGACGACGCCACCCTGCGCCGCCTGCTGGCCGGGGCCGACGCCGCCATCAACCTGGTGGGCGTGCTGCATTCGCGCCGCGGCCAGCCGTACGGTCCCGATTTCAAGCGCGCCCACGTCGAACTGCCGCGCCGTATCGTCGCCGCCTGCGCCGCCACCGGGGTCACGCGCTACCTGCACATGAGCGCCCTGGGCGCGGCCGCCGACGGCCCGTCGATGTACCAGCGCTCCAAGGCCGACGGCGAAGTGGCCGCGCGCGCCGAAGCGTCGGTGGCGGCCACGATCTTTCGCCCGTCGGTGGTGTTCGGCCCGGGCGACAGCTTTCTCAATACCTTCGCGCGCATGCAGAAGTGGCTGCCGTTTATTCCGCTGGCCGGCGCCGCCAGCGACTTCCAGCCGATCTACGTGGGCGACGTGGCCGACGCCCTCACTCATGCGCTGGCCGACCTGAAAACGCGCCACCAGGTGTACTCCCTGGGCGGGCCGCAAATCTATTCGCTGGCCGAACTGGTGCGCCTGGCCGGCCGCTACGCGGGTCACCGGCGCCCTGTGTTCGGCATTCCCGACCCCTTGGCGCGTCTTCAAGCCTTGCTGTTCGAACTGCTGCCGGGCGAGCCGGTCATCAGCCGCGACAACCTCGATTCGATGAAGGTCGATAACGTGGTCGATCCGGCCATCCAGGCCACCACCGCCGCCGCCCTCGGCCTGCAACTGCGCTCGCTGGAAGCGGTGGCGCCGCGCTACCTGGCGCCGCACGAGCGCTTCGACGATTACCGCGCACGCGCGGGACGCTGACGAGGCGCTCGCGCCGGGCGCTTATTTTTTACTTTTCTCCGGGACCGTAACAATGCAAACCACCGAACTCGATCCGACCCTCTCGCAGACCCTGGACGAGGCCCGCAAGGCCGGCCTGACGCTCATCATCGGCAACAAGAACTATTCGTCCTGGTCGATGCGGCCGTGGGTGGCGGCCACCGCCTTCGGCATTCCGTTCAACGAAGTGCGGGTGCTGCTCGACCAGCCCGACACCTCGGCGCGCATCGCCGAGTATTCGGGCGCCGGGCGGGTGCCGGTGCTGGTCGCCGGCGAGATGACGATCTGGGACAGCCTGTCGATCTGCGAATACCTGGCCGAGCAGTTCCCGGAAAAGCACATGTGGCCGCGGGACGTGGCGGCGCGCGCCATGGCGCGTTCGGTCACGGCCGAAATGCATAGCGGCTTTGCCGACCTGCGCACCGCCATGTCGATGAATATCCGCATGAGCCTTCCGGGGCGCGGGCGCACCCCGGGCGCCCAGGGCGACATCGGCCGCATCAGCGAGATCTGGGAAGAGTGCCTGTCGCGTTTCGGCCACCACCAGTTCCTGTTCGGCGACTTTTCGATCGCGGACGCGTTTTTCGCGCCGGTGGTGATGCGCTTTAAGATTTACGGCGTGGCGCTGGCGCCGGCCCTGCAAGCGTATTGCGAGCGTGTCCAGGCCCACCCGGCCGTGGCGCGCTGGGTGCGCGAAGCGCTGGCCGAAACCGAAATCGCCGCCCACCACGACGAAGAAATCCGCGGCAAGCCATAATAGCGTTTCAGTCAACACCATCTTCAGCATGAAAACATACATCGTTGGCGGCGCCGTGCGCGACGGCCTTCTGGGCCTGCCGGTGCAGGACCGCGACTGGATCGTGGTCGGCGCCACCCCCGAAGACATGCTGGCCGAAGGCTTTCGCCCGGTCGGCAAGGACTTCCCCGTCTTCCTGCATCCCAGGACGCAGGAAGAGTATGCGCTCGCCCGCACCGAGCGCAAGACCGCGCCCGGCTACCGCGGCTTCGTGTTCCACACCTCGCCCGACGTCACGCTCGAAGAAGACCTGGTGCGGCGCGACCTGACCATCAACGCCATCGCGCGCGACGCCGACGGCGGCATCACCGATCCGTTCGGCGGCCAGCGCGACCTGGAAGCGAAAATCTTCCGCCACGTCTCCGATGCCTTTGCCGAAGACCCGGTGCGCATCCTGCGCCTGGCGCGCTTCGCGGCGCGCTTTCCCGACTTTACCGTGGCCCCCGAAACGCTGGCGCTGATGCGCAGCATGGTGGCGGCGGGCGAGGTCGATGCGCTGGTGGCCGAGCGGGTCTGGCAGGAAGTGGCGCGCGGCCTGATGGAGCAAAAACCGTCGCGCATGCTGGCCGTGCTGCGCGAGTGCGGCGCGCTGGCGCGCATCATGCCGGAACTGGACGCCCTGTGGGGCGTGCCGCAGCCGCCGCTGCACCACCCCGAAATCGATACCGGCGCCCACATGATGCTGGTGATCGACTACGCGGCCGAACGCGGTTTCGATTTGCCGGTGCGCTTTGCCGCCCTGATGCACGACCTGGGCAAGGGCGCCACGCCGGCCGGGCACTGGCCGCGCCACCACGGCCACGAGCAGCTTGGCCTGGCGCTGATCGACGCCGTCTGTGCGCGCCTGAAGGTGCCGGGCGAGTGCCGCGACCTGGCCGTGATGACTGCGCGCGAGCACGGTAACCTCAGCCGCGCCCGGGAACTGCGCGCCAATACCCTGGTCACCCTGTTCGAGCGCTGCGACGCCTTCCGCAAGCCGGTGCGTTTCGAACAGATGCTGCTGGCCGCCGAATGCGATTTTCGCGGGCGCGGCGGCGAGGGCGACGATTTCCGCACCCGGCCGTATCCGCAAGGCCCGTACCTGCTCGGCGCCCTGGCCGCCGCGCGCTCGATCAACGCCGGCGAAGTGGCGCTGCGCTGCGGCGAGAACAAGCAGCAAATTCCCCACGCCGTGCATACGGCGCGGGTCTCGGCGGTCAAGGCGGCGCTGCGCCTCGGCGACGAGCCAGGTCAGGCGGACGACAGTGTCGGTGCGAATCCTGCTATTCTTTGATCCGATATTGGCATTGACACGGAGAAACGGGATGCTGTCCACCTTGCGCCGGTCCCTGGGTCGGGCCCTTGCCGCGCTCGCCTCCTGCTGGGCAGGCGTCGCCGCGGCCCAGGCGCTTGTCAATGAGCCAATCCGTCCGCTGCCCATGAAGGCGGTGGGCGACCCCGCGCGCATCGCGCTGGGCGCGCGCCTGTTCCAGGACCTGCGGTTTTCGCGCGACAGCACGCACAGCTGCGCCACCTGCCACCAGCTGCGCCGCGGCGGCGCCGACGGCAAGGCGATTTCCACGGGCGCGGACGGCAAGCCGGCGCTGTTCAACACCCCCACTGTCTATAACAGCAGTTTCAACTTCCGCCAGACCTGGACGGGACGCTACAGCGGCGCCGAGCAGCTGCTCGACCACGTCATCACCAGGCCCAAGGCGTTTGCCGACAGCTGGGATCTGATGGCCGAGCGCCTGGCCAAGGACGAGGCGCTGTCGGCCCAGTTCATGGAAGTCTACGGCGACGCCCTGCGCCCGGCCTATGTGCGCGACGCGCTCGACCAGTTTCTGCGCTCGCTGGTGACGCCATCGCGCTTCGACCGCTACCTGCGCGGCGACGCCGGCGCCATCACGGCCGAGGAAGAACGCGGCTACCTGCGCTTCAAGAGCTTTGGCTGCGCGGCCTGCCACCAGGGCATCAACGTGGGCGGCAACCTGTTCCAGAAAATGGGCGCCATGCGCGAGATGCCGGGACTGGAAACGAGCGGCGCGGACCTGGGCCGCTATCAGGAGACCAAGCGCAACGTCGACCGCCACGTGTTCCGCGTGCCGGGCCTGCGCAATGTCGCGCTGACGGCGCCGTACTTCCATGACGGCTCGGTCAGCACGCTCGATCAGGCGGTGGAGCTGATGTTCAAATACCAGCTGGGACGCACCGCCTCGCAGCAGGACAAGGAACTGATCGTGCGCTTCCTGCACACCCTGAGCGGCGAGAAGCTGGTGCCGGCAGCGCCGCCTGCAGCGCCGCCGGGAGTGACGCCGTGAGCGGCGCCCTGGGCAGCTGGCGCCGTGTCGCCGCGCTGCTGCTGCTGATCGCGCTGATGGGGGTACTCGGCGTGCTGTTCAACCGCACCCAGGCCGTCGACATCGAAGCGCAGAACCGGGTCATGCTCAACCTGCGCGAGCTGGAAAAGCTCGATTCGGAGTGGAACGTCAACATCCTGCGCTCGCACATCGGCTTGAACACCAATTACGATCCGCTGTCGGCGCCCCTGCCGCGCATGCGCGAACTGCAGCTGCGTCTGGCCGCGGCGCTGCCCATGACCGGCAATCCCAAGGCGGAGGAAGCGCTTGACCAGGTCAAGCGCGCGCTGGTGAAGAAGGAAGAACTGGTCGAGCAGTTCAAGACCCAGAACGCGATCCTGCGCAATTCGCTGATCTTTTTTCCGCCCGCGATCACCGATCTGAAGACCGAGTTGAATGGCATCGAAGGCGCGATCGTTCAGGCGCGCACGGTGCTGGCGCTCGACAGCGCCCTCAATAACCTCCTGAGCGACATCCTGCGCTACAACCTGGCGCCGTCGCCGGCGCTGGCGGCGCAGATCGAACGCACGATCACCTCGATGCAGCCGCTGCGCGGCGATTTTTCGGACAGCGTGAGCGACACCATCGACGAACTGGGTCGCCACGCGCACGCCATCCTGCGCTACCGCCAGATGGAAAACGAACTCGAAATGCATATCGCGAACAGCCGCACGGCCGAAGCGATGGAAAAGCTGGGTAACCTGTTCGACACCTCGTTCGACCAGGTGCTGATCGAAAAGCAGCGCTACCGGACGTATCTGTTCGCCTATTCGGGCTTGCTGCTGCTGCTGTTGATGTACGTGGCGCGGCGCCTGCTGCGCAGCTACAGCATCATCGGCGAGGTCAATCGCAGTTTGCA
Organism: Massilia scottii; assembly: GCF_030846495.1. Taxonomy (NCBI): domain Bacteria; kingdom Pseudomonadati; phylum Pseudomonadota; class Betaproteobacteria; order Burkholderiales; family Oxalobacteraceae; genus Massilia; species Massilia scottii. The sequence continues at coordinate 93,672 of NZ_JAVCWM010000010.1, forward strand.
GGCCGCTAACGAGACGCTGGAGCATCGGGTGGCCGAGCGCACGGCGGCGCTGGAAGCGCAGTCGGAACGCCTGAAGCAATTGGCCCAGCATGACAGTCTGACGGGCCTGATCAATTACGGGGAGCTCACGCGCCTGCTGGCGCACGCGCTGGTGCGGGCCGGCCGGCGCGGCGACGTGGTGGTGGCCATGTTCATCGACCTCGATGGCTTCAAGGCGGTCAACGACACCTACGGACACGCGACCGGGGACCTGGTACTGTGCGAGGTGGCCAGGCGGGTGCAGGAGAAACTGCGCAAGGAAGACGCGCTGGCGCGCCTGGGCGGGGACGAATTCGTGATCTTGCTGGAAGAGGTCAGCGGCCGCGAGGGCGCGCTGCGGGTGGCGCAGCAGACGCTCGAAGCGATCCGCTCGATCACCGAGGCGGGCGGCTGCCCGGTGCGGATTTCGGCCAGTATCGGCGTGGCCAGCGCCAAGGGCAAGGAAGGCTTCATGCGCGGCGCGCCGGCGTTGCTGGCCGATGCCGACCAGGCCATGTACCAGGCCAAGCAGGGCGGCAAGAACGGGATTTCGTTCAGTTCGCAGGCGCAGTGGAATGAGACGGCGCCGGCCGAGGTGCCCATGGCGGGCAGCGCGCAAGCGAAAACCGTGGTGCCCGCACAGGACTAACGTTTTGAACTGAAGGCCGGAGGCAGGGCTCGCCAGGCGCCTATCCGTTCCAGCCGGTAGCGCATTTCCGCAGCGATTCCTTCATTGAGAGAAAATGCGCGTTCCCGCATCAGCGCAAGCGATTCGGGATTGCCGCACATTGCCCGTCGCATTGCCGACATACGCGGTCAGACCTCGCCAGTGATCCAGGCATCGCCTGGCATGATGCGTCGCATAAATTCATCAAAAAGCGGGACCGTAAATGCTGTGTCACCATGCGTCGGGCTCCAGATCATCCCCTTGACAATGAGGTTGCTACGAATAGGCGCCAACGATGTACTATCCCGACTCAATACGGCGGCAATATCGCCCGAACGATGCGGACCTGGACCTAATTTTGCCATTGCACGCAAATAGCGCTTTTCGGTAGGTGTGAGTCGATCGAAACGTACCCGGAAAAAGCTCTCATCCAAAGCGGCAATGGCTACAGTCGACGCTTCAGCTACATCAGCCTTGGTAATGGGACTTTGCGATGCAATGTCCCAGGCATGTTTACCCCATTCCTGTAAGAAATACGGATATCCTTGGGTATGTGAAATGATGAGGTCGACTGCGTCAGCGTCAATTTGGACACCTTCTTGCTGAACAGGTTTTTCGATAGCGTCCCGGGCTTCTGCCGGCAGCAGCGGACCCACGGAGGGGAACTCGAACAGTCTTTCAGCGTAGGATTTCGCTTCACCCATTCGCCCACGAAGCTGCGGGAGGCCGGCGCCCACGACAGTGACGGGAAGTTGTAACTGGGAGCATCGATGCAGTGCCGATATGAGTGCCGCCATCTGCGGTTCTTCTACATACTGAAGTTCGTCGATATAGATGGCAACCAGTGTATTGGCTGCCGCCGCCGCATACCCAACTTGCTCCAGAAGAGTAGTCAGATCTCCCTCCAGGTCACCGTTATCGGCCAAACCTGGCTCTGCCTCATAATCAAGCCCAACTTCGATATCGTTGTATGTCACTTTGAGTTTGCTGGCGAAACCTGCTAATGCACGCAAACCACGCACAGCAAGGTCTTTAGCCGCTTCCACTTTACTTAACTTCAGTAAGCCAAGCCTCAGTTGTGGAGCTAGCATTGCAGGTAAAGAACGCCCCTCAGGCGCTTCGATGCGGATCGTAATAACGCCATCTGCTTGCGCATCCTTCATCATTTGATCCAATAATACCGTCTTCCCTACCCCGCGTAGACCCACGAGCATCATACTCTTGGCAGGACGACCTTTCCGGAGACGCTGAATGCATACAGTTATTTGTTTGCGCACGGCATCTCTGCCAGCCAGCTCGGGCGGAGGGCTCCCCGCCCCAGGCGCAAACGGATTGTCTACAGGATTCATAGTCGTACCCTTTAGGGAGTTTATGAGAAAAAGATAAATTACCTAAACTTAGTAGCTCCGTCAAGTTCCCTCTGGCGCCCGTACACTTACATGTTTCTGTAGCAAGGCCTCGATGGCTGACTGTGGTTTGAGTCGTTACGTCCATGCGTCAGTAACGCAAGCTCACTGTATGCATTCTTGCTCCTCCTTGGCGAAACCTGACACACTGAAGCGCGGGATCGCCGCCGTCGTGTTTATACTTGGAGCAGCTTCGTCCTGCCAATGGCATGTACGGCGGCGTCCACGGGCACGGCTCGCAGAGAGGACACTAGCGCCAAATGAGCTACAATGGCTAAATTGGTGCACTGCACAATCGACGTAACGGATAACGGCCGCAATCATGTTCACAAACCCATTCAGCAGCTGGCTCAACGCCCGCAGCGGCCGCAAGACCCGCCGTACGGTGCTGGTCAAGCAGCTCCACGAACGCGACCGCCGCCGTGTGCTCAAGCATTTCCTCGCGCTCGACGACAGTGACCGCTTACTTCGATTCGGCACCAGGCTGCCCGACGAGCTGGTGGAAGCCTACGTCGCCAAGATCGATTTCGCCCACGACACCGTCTACGGCGTCTACAACCCGGTCTTCAAGCTGGTTGCCGTCGGCCACCTGGCGTTCGGGCCCAGGGAAGCCTCGACCCACGCGCTGAGCAGCACCACCAAGGACATCGTGGCCGAATTCGGCGTGTCGGTGTCGGCGTCGGCGCGCGGGCTGGGTATCGGCTCCAAGCTGTTCGAGCGCGCCGCCATCCGCTGCCGCAACCTCGATGTCGACACTTTATATATGCACTGCCTCTCGTCCAACCAGACCATGATGCACATCGCTAAAAAGGCCGGCATGGAGATCCAGCGCGATTATGGCGAAGCCGACGCCTACCTGCGCCTGCTGCCGCCCGACCCGGCCAGCATGCTCAGGGAAGCCATCGACGAGCAGTTCGCCACCATCGACTACACCCTCAAGGCCAACACCCGCGCCGCCGTCAAGTTCTTCGTGCCGAAGAAGTAGGCCGGCCTTACATCAGCGGCAGCGCGGTCGTATCCTTGATCCGCTGCAGCGCGAAGCTCGACTTCACGTCGGCCACCGCCGGGTGGCTGAGCAGGGTCTGCATCATGAAGCGCGAGAAGTGGTCCATGTCTTCCACGTGCACGCGCAGCAGGTAATCCATTTCCCCCGTCATCGCATAGCAGGCCACCACTTCCGGCCAATGCTCGACCGACAGCGCAAAGTCGGCATGGGGCGAGCTGGTGGCGCGGCGCGCCCCGGCCGCGTTGCTGGACCCCTCGCTGTGCTTTTCCAGGCGCACGTTCACATACGCCAGCAAACCGAGGCCGATCTGGGCCGGGTCGAGCAGCGCCACGTACTGGCGGATCACGCCCGCTTCCTCCAGCCGCTTGATGCGGCGCAGGCAGGGCGAGGGCGACAGGCTGACCCGGTCGGCCACGTCCTGGTTCGACAGGCGCCCGTCCGCCTGCAGAATCGCCAGAATCTTCCGATCTGTTTTATCGAGCACAATTTTTGGCATATTTTCTCCGAAAGCCGCATTCCAACGCAATATTATTGCTCAAATCGTCGGACACGGGGCAGTGTTTGAAATTTAATGCTGGTGTCGCAGGACTATACTGTGCCCTATTAAAATAGGAGACTGTCATGCAATTTACGCCTTGGGAAAACCCGATGGGGACCGATGGATTCGAGTTCGTGGAGTACGCGGCGCCGGATCCGAAAGCGCTCGGCGCCCTGTTCGAGCAGATGGGCTTCACCGCCATCGCGCGCCACCGCCACAAGGACGTGACCTTGTACCGCCAGGGCGACATCAACTTCATCATCAACGCCGAAAAAGACTCGTTCGCGCAGCGCTTCGCGCGCACCCACGGCCCGTCCGTGTGCGCCATCGCGATCCGCGTCGACGACGCCGCCATGGCCTACCGCCGCGCGCTCGAACTGGGCGCCTGGGGTTTCGACAACAAGACCGGCCCGATGGAACTGAACATCCCCGCCATCAAGGGCGTGGGCGATTCGCTCCTGTATTTCGTCGACCGCTGGCGCGGCAAGGGCGCCAACGCCGGTTCCGCGCCGGGCACCATCGGCGACATCAGCATCTATGACGTCGACTTCGTGGCCATCCCGGGCGCCATCGCCAACCCGATCGGCAACGGCCTGACCTACATCGACCACCTGACCCACAACGTGCACCGCGGCCGCATGAAGGAATGGGCCGAATTCTACGAGAACCTGTTCAACTTCCGCGAAGTGCGCTACTTCGACATCGAAGGCAAATTGACGGGCCTGAAGTCGAAAGCCATGACTTCCCCGTGCGGCAAGATCCGCATTCCGATCAATGAATCGTCGGACGACAAATCGCAGATCGCCGAATACCTCGACGCCTACCACGGCGAAGGCATCCAGCACATTGCGCTCGGCACCGACCATATCTATACCTCGGTCCAGGGCCTGCGCAACAGCGGCATCGTGTTCCAGGACACGATCGAAACCTACTATGAGCTGATCAACCGCCGCCTGCCGGGCCACGGTGAGAACCTCGAGGAACTGCGCCGCCTGCGCATCCTGATCGATGGCCACAGCAACGAGACCGAGCGCGAACTGCTGCTGCAGATTTTCACGCAGACGGTGATCGGCCCGATCTTCTTCGAGATCATCCAGCGCAAGGGCGACCAGGGTTTCGGCGAAGGCAATTTCCGCGCGCTGTTCGAGTCGATTGAACTCGACCAGATCAAGCGCGGCGTGCTGCAGGATACGACCGCGGCTTAAGCCCGGCGCAGCGACGCACAAGAACATACGGAGACAAAGACAATGAACGCACCGCTAGACCGGGCACAGCTCGACGCTGAGCCGTCGCACGAGATTTCGCTCGACGACAAATGGACGCTGGAGCGCGGCCGCGCCTTCATGACCGGCACCCAGGCGCTGATCCGCCTGCCGATGATGCAGCGCGAACGCGACCTCAAGGCCGGCCTGAACACCGCCGGCTACATCACCGGCTACCGCGGCTCGCCCGTGACCTCGGTCGACATGACCGCGGTGAAGGCCAAGAAGCACCTCGACGCCCACCACGTCAAGTTCCATCCCGGGATGAACGAAGACCTGGCCGCCACCGCGGTCTGGGGCACCCAGCAGACGAACCTGTTCAAGGACGCCAAGTACGACGGCGTGTTCTCGATGTGGTACGGCAAAGGCCCCGGCGTGGACCGCTGCGGCGACGTCTTCAAGCACGCCAACAATGCCGGCAGCGCCAAGCATGGCGGCGTGCTGGTCCTGGCCGGCGACGATCACGCGGCCAAATCGTCGTCCACCGCGCACCAGTCGGACCATATCCTGAACGCCTGCGGCATTCCGGTGCTGTACCCGGCCTCGGTGCAGGAATACATCGACTACGGCCTGCACGCCTGGGCCATGAGCCGCTACACCGGCCTGTGGGTATCGATGAAGTGCGTCACCGACATCATCGAGTCCGGCGCCGTGGTCGACTTCGACCCGGACCGCGTCAAGATCGAACTGCCGACCGACTTCGTGCTGCCCGAGGGTGGCCTCAATATCCGCTGGCCCGACACCGTGCTCGATATGGAAGTGCGGATGAACAGCTTCAAGTGGTACGCCGCGCTGGCTTACGCGCGCGCCAACAAGCTCAATAAAATCATCTGGGACAGCCCGAAGCCGAAGATCGGCATCATCACCGCCGGCAAATCCTACCTCGACACGCGCCAGGCGCTGGCCGACCTGGGCATCGACGAGCAGGCCGCCAGCGACATCGGCATCCGCCTGTATAAGATCGGCATGACCTGGCCGCTCGAAGCGGAAGGCGTGCACGAATTCGCCAAGGGCCTCGACGAAATCCTGGTGGTCGAAGAGAAGCGCCAGATCCTCGAATACGCGCTCAAGGAAGAACTGTACAACCTGCCGGACGGCCAGCGTCCGCGCGTGGTCGGCAAATTCGACGATACCGGCGAATGGTCGAACAAGGGCGGCACCGGCCACGGCGACTGGCTGCTGCCGGCCACCTATGAGCTCAACCCGGCCCAGATCGCGCGCGCGATCGCCAGCCGCATTTCGCACTACTGCGCCGGCCATCCGGTCGAGCAGCGCGTGAAGGAACGCATCGCCTACCTCGAAGCGAAGGAACTGGTGCTCAAGAACGTGAGCACCAAGCCCAATCCCGACACCGACCGCACCCCGTATTTCTGCTCCGGCTGCCCGCACAACTCGTCGACCAAGGTGCCCGAAGGCTCGCGCGCGCTGGCCGGCATCGGCTGCCACTACATGGTGCTGTGGATGGACCGCGAAACCTCGACCTTCACCCACATGGGCGCCGAAGGCGTGACCTGGGTCGGCCAGGCGCCGTTCACCAACGAGAAGCACGTCTTCACCAACCTTGGCGACGGCACCTACTTCCACTCGGGGATCCTGGCGATCCGCGCGGCGGTGTCGGCCAAGGTCAACATCACCTATAAAATCCTGTTCAACGACGCGGTGGCCATGACCGGCGGCCAGGAATTCGACGGCCCGCTCGACCCGGGCATGATCAGCCGCCAGATCGCGGCCGAAGGCGTCACGCCAATCATCGTCGTCACCGACGAACCGGAAAAATACCCGTCCGACTACAAGTGGGCCGAAGGCGTGACCGTGCGCCACCGCAGCGAATTGATGGACGTGCAGCGCGAACTGCGCGACAAGCCGGGCGTGTCGGCCATGATCTACGACCAGACCTGTGCGTCCGAAAAGCGGCGCCGCCGCAAGCGCAACGAGTACCCGGATCCAGCCAAGCGCGCCGTCATCAACGAGGCCGTGTGCGAAGGCTGCGGCGACTGCTCGGTGCAGTCGAACTGCCTGTCGGTCGAACCGCTGGAAACGGAACTGGGCCGCAAGCGCCAGATCAACCAGTCGTCCTGTAACAAGGACTTCTCGTGCGTGACGGGCTTCTGCCCGAGTTTTGTCACGGTCGAAGGCGGTTCGCTCAAGAAGCCGAAAAAAGCCGCCACCGGCGAGGCGGCCCCGCCGCAGCTGCCGACGCCTGTGCTCAAGGGCACGGCCGCGCCGTACGGCATCCTGATCACCGGGATCGGCGGCACCGGCGTGGTCACCGTCGGCCAGATCCTGGCGATGGCGGCCCACGTCGAAGGCAAGGGCGCCATTGTGCTCGACATGAGCGGACTGGCCCAGAAGGGCGGCCCGGTGATGTCGCACGTGCGCCTGGCCGACAAGCAGGCCGATTTGCATTCGACCCGCGTGGGCACAGGCAGCGCCGACCTCGTGATCGGCTGCGACCTGATCGTCACCGCCAGCCGCGATGCGTTGTCGCGCATGGGCGAAGGCCGCACGTATGCTGCGATCAACTCGACCGGTTCCTCGACGGCGGCATTCGTCAAGAACCCGGACTGGCAGTTCCCTGGCGCGTCGTCGCAGGCCGAGATCGTCAAGGCCTGCGGCGCCGAGCGCGTGGACTTTGTCGATGCCGGCCAGATCGCCACCGCGCTGATGGGCGACTCGATCGCCACTAATATGTTCATGCTCGGCTACGCGTGGCAAAAAGGCCAGGTGCCCTTGACCGAAGCGTCGATCATGAAGGCGATTGAACTGAACAACGTATCGGTGGGCTTTAACAAGAGCGCCTTTACCTGGGGCCGCACGGCGGCGCACGATTTGCAGTCGCTGGTGAAGATGACCACGCCGGCCAAGGTGATCGAATTCAAGCGCACGCAAAGCCTGGACGAGATCATCAACAAGCGCGTGGAACTGCTGACCGCTTACCAGGACGCCGCCTACGCCAACCAGTACAAGACCTTCGTCGACCAGGTGCGCGCCGAGGAAGCGAAGCTGGGCAAGGGCACGCGCCTGGCCGAAGCGGTCGCGCGCTACTACTACAAGCTGATGGCGTACAAGGACGAGTATGAAGTCGCGCGCCTGTACACCAACGGCGCGTTCCAGGAAAAGATCGCGGGCATGTTCGAGGGCGACATCAAGCTCAAGTTCCACCTGGCGCCGCCGCTGTTCGCCAAGCACGACTCCAAGGGCCAGCTGATCAAGCAGGAATTCGGTCCGTGGATGATGAAGGCGTTCGGCCTGATGGCCAAGATGAAGGGCCTGCGTGGCGGCGCGCTCGATATCTTCGGCTACACGGCGGAGCGCAAGATGGAGCGCGCGCTCATTACCGAGTACCGCAACACGGTCGGCGGCCTGCTGCCGAAACTGAACGCGGAGACCCTGTCGCAAGCGGTGGCCATTGCCAGCATCCCTGAAGATATTCGCGGGTACGGGCACGTGAAGGAGCGTCACCTGAAGGCAGCCAAGGAGAAGGAAGCCGCGCTGCTGGCGGCCTTCGGCAAGCCGGCGTCGCCGGACGGCGTGATCCAGATTCATCGGGTCGCGTAAGATGAATGGCCCGCCTTGCAGCGGGCCATTTTTTTATCCGGGGTATCATGGGGGCTTCGCAATTGACGAGGCCAGACGACCATGTTCATCACCGCCAAGGGAACCTTCGAGATCACCATGCAGGCACCGCCTTCGGGAGAGGGCGCGGGCCGCGTTTCGCTCGGCCGCATGCTGATCGATAAATACTACAGCGGCGATTTGATCGGCATCGGCCAGGGCGAGATGCTCTCGGCCGGCAATCCCGCCGCCGGTTCGGCAGGGTACGTGGCCATCGAACACGTGACCGGCACGCTCGACGGCATGAGCGGCAGCTTCGCGCTGCAGCACGCCGGCACCATGCATGCGGGCGCCAGCCATCTGTCGATCAGCATCGTGCCCGGGTCGGGGACCGAGGGACTGGCCGGCATCCAGGGAAAATTCAAGCTCGATATCATCGACAGCAAGCATTACTACGAACTTGAGTACACGATGGATCTGGTGTAAAGCCGCAGGCTGGCGACACAGGGGCACTACGGCAGCAAAATCGCCGCCAGAATCATCCCCAGCCCCACCAGCGACACCATCCACACAATCGAGCGCACCACCGGAATACCGGCCGCGTACAGCGGCACGTACACCACGCGCGCGATCAGATACGCCCACGCGCCCCACAAGGTCAGGTCGCCCTCGCGCCCGCCCACATGCGCAATGAGCACGGCCGCCGCGAACAGCGGCAGCGTCTCGAACAGATTGGCCTGCGCCCGCTGCAGGCGCGCCGTCACGGGGCGCGGCGGCGGCGCCCCGCCGTCGCGCGGCCCCATGTTGTACTCGGTCCCGGTTTCCTTGGTCCGGAACGCCCCGGTCACCATGATCTGCACCAGCGTCAGCACCAGGGTCCATCCCAGGATCATCAATTCGGTTGTCATCGCATGTTTCCCTGTGTACGCCAGCGGCTGCCGGCAATGTAGTCAGATTAACAAAATAGAACGCAAAGCCGTGTACGCTTGGCGTTGCTTTCTGTGCATATATATTGCGTTTAGATAAAACCCTCCAGCGTTTGTCCCTTAAAATTGAACGTTTTGCATCTTTGCACCTTCCTCAACGCCAGGAGACCGCCATCAACGCCCCGACCAACGCCCCGTCCCCGGAACTGGCAGCCCGCCTGACCGCCCCGAGCCGCGCCTACAAAAACAGCGCGCGCATCGCGGTCGCCGGCCTGCTGCTGTTCGTGGCGCTGTACTGCGGCCTGGCCGGCTGGTTCCTGTACACCCCCTGGCAGGTCTTCGTCGACGGCGCCGGCAGCGACATCGGCATTTTCGCCTACATCATGGCTGCCTGTTCGCTGTTCATTGGCGTGCTGATGCTCAAGGCGATCTTCTCGGTGCGCAACTCCAAGTTCGAGGACTTGCACGAGGTCACCGCCAGTGACCAGCCGCGCCTGTTCGCCTATCTGTTCGAGCTGGCCGATGCCGCCGGCGCGCCGCGTCCGCACAAGGTATTCCTGTCGGCCAGGGTGAATGCCGCCGTGTTCTACGACCTGTCGCTGTTCAACCTGATTTTCCCGTCCAAGAAGAATCTGGAAATCGGCCTGCCGCTGGTGAACACGCTCTCGCGCGGCGAACTGCGCGCCGTGCTGGCGCACGAATTCGGCCATTTCGCGCAACGCTCGATGGCGGTCGGGCGCTGGGTCTACGTGGCCCAGCAGATCGCCGGCCATATGGTCACGCGGCGCGACAAGTTCGACGAGTTCCTGGTCGGCGTGGGCAGGATCGATTTGCGCCTGACCATGGCGGTGGGCGTGCTGCAGGTGATCATCTGGTCGATCCGTTCGCTGATCGACAGCCTGTTCCGGGTCGTGGTGATGATGCAGCGCGCCCTGTCGCGCGAGATGGAAATGCAGGCCGACCTGGTGGCCGTGTCGCTCACCGGCAGCGACGCCCTGATCCACGCGCTGCACCGCACCCGTGGCGCGGACGACGCGTGGGAGCGCGCGCTGGCCTTCATCACCGACGAACATGCCGCCGGCCGCGCCACGCGCGACGCCTTCGCGGTACAGACCCACATGCTGCAGCGGATGAGCAACATCCTCAACGACCGCACCTATGCCGACGTGCCGCCGCTGCCAGAGAAGGGAAAGGACCAGCACCGCGTATTCAAGGCCGAACTGGCGCAGCCTTCCAAAATGTGGCTCTCGCACCCGCTCAATCACGAACGCGAAGCGAACGCCAAGCGCATTTACGTGGTGGCCCCGATCGACCCGGCCAGTGCCTGGTCGATCTTCGAGCAGCCGTCGGCACTGCGCGAGCAGATGACCCGGAGCCTGCTGGGCGAGGGCGAGTCCACCCCGATCGAACTGGAAGAGTCGCTCAAGCTGCTGGCCCGTCCGTTCAAGCGCGAACAGTACAACCGCCGCTACTGCGGCGTGTATTTCGCCCGGCCGCTGACCCGCCATGCGGAGTCGCTGGCGCAGCTGCGCGAGGGCCACTACCCGGCGGCGCCGGAAGCACTGGGAACGCTGTACCCGGCCTCGCTGACGGCCGACGTGCAACTGCTGCGCACCCTGCAGGATGAACGCGCCCAGCTCGACGCGCTGATCGCCGGCGTGCTGACGGCGCCGGGCGGGGTGGTACGCCTGCGCGGGGAAGAATTCAGCAAGAAGCAGCTGCCCGCCGCGCTGGAGCGGGTGCGCGGAGAAATCGACGCGGTCAACGCGCGCCTGCAGCGGCACGACTGGATGTGCCGCAGCTGGCACCAGAACATGGCGCGCCAGCTCGGTGGCGGCTGGGAAGCCTATCTCGACGGCTTGCTGGCGATGGTGCATTACGCCGAACACCGCCTGGCCGACCTGAAGGATGCGCAAGGCATGCTCAATAACGCGGCGGCGGTGGTCACGGCGGTGCGCCGCGTGACCGACGAAGGCGTGTCGCGCGTGGTCGGCCAGGCCAACGAACTGCATTACGTCATAGAGCAGATATACAAGGAAGCAGGAGCGGTGCACCTGGACGCGCGCCTCGCCGCGCGCATGGAGCTCAATACCGACTGGCGCCAGGCGCTGGGCGAATTCAACCTGCCGCTGGCCTACTCCGACAACATCAACGACTGGATGCGGGCTTCCGAGGGCTGGGTCAGGAGCCTGACGAACGCGCTCGACGCGCTGCGTCTGGACGCCCTTGAAGAGCTCTTGATCACCGAAACCATGATCGCGCGCTGCTCGCGCGGGGGCGAAGCGATGTCGGTCGCGCCGGCGCCATCGAAAGCGCCGCCGTCATACCCGGTGCTGCTGCCGGGCGCCGAACGCAAGCGCCAGCAGCAGCTTGGCTGGCGGGCGCGCTTCGAGCGTGCCGACGGCTTCGTGCCGGGCGCCGCGCGCCTGCTGGTGGCGGCGTCGATCGTGCTTGCGGTCCTGAGCGCCGGTTCCTTTACCCGCGGCGGCGTGTCGGCCTTCGGCAGCGATCCGGTCATCATTGTGTACAACGGCCTCGGTACGCCGGTGAACGTGAACATCGATGGCAAAACCGTGAGCGTACCCGCACATATGAACCGGGAACTGAGCGTGCCGGCACTGGGCAAGCACCATGTCGAGACGCGCAGTGGTGACGGCCGGCTGATCGAAGCGTTCGACGCCGAGTCCACGCGCGGCGGGCATCCGGTCTACAACGTGGCCTCGGCCACGGCGCTGGTGCACTGGTGGGCCAATTATGGCAAGGTCAAGCCGAGAGCGGAACAGATGCTGGGCGCGCCGCGCTGGACCGACAGCGATGTCGACTTCCGCTTTACGGCACCGCCCAAGAGTATCTCCAGCAAGGGCGATGGCGGCTATCGCAGCGTGCTTGACGGCCTGGCCGACGAAGCCCCGGAGACCCAACTCGGAATGCTGCCCGACGAGGCGCAGAAAAAACACCTGGGCCTGATGCATGCGCGCTGGGACGCTACCACCTTGGCGTACAGCGAAAGCTGGTTCACGTATGCCGCCACGTTCCCTGAATATGCGGCCGTGCTGGAGGAACGCTTGCGGCGCGAGCCGCGCGACGTGTTCCTGCGGCGCGCCGAAATGGACCTGGCCAGCGAGGCGCGCAAGCCGGTGCTGTGCGCGGAACTGGGCGCGCAAGCGGCCGCGCAGCCCGACGACGGCGATGCGGTCTACCTCGCGCTGCGTTGCCGCCACGATAATCCGAACGTGAAGCGCCTGATGCTCAAGGCGCGCGCACGCTGGCCCGAGAACGTCTGGCTGGCACGCTGGTCCGCGCACGACAAGCTGCACTCGAAAGACTTCAGCGCTGCGGCCCCCGATCTCGAACAGATCGTGCGCGCCACGCCCGGCGGGACTAATTACGCGGGCCTGGACCTGGCACGTGTACGGCGCTTCCTCGCGCCGGACGCCGATCTCGGCGATCTGTTAAAAGGTTCACGCCGTCTGCAGGAGCTGGTGACGATCGAGAAAGGGCCGCTGTCCAACGATTCGCCGCTGCGCGCCTATTTCGCCCTCTCGACCGGACGCCTGAACGAGGCGCACCAGATTGCGCAAGACGATTCAACCCGCGCGGCGCACGTGCTGCGCCTGGCCGCAGCTTCCGACGGCGCCGATGCGGACATGATCAAACGCGCCATGGCGCTGCCGTTCGCGGCCGGCACCGACAGCGCGACCACCTGGGTCGGACTCGCGCTGGCGCAAAAGCACGGCTACGATACCGCGCCGTTCCGTAAAACGACGCTGGAGGCGTCGGGACCATATCAGCAGCAGATGCTGGCCTTCTTCGACAGCATCGCCGCCGGCAAGGACCCGCGCGCGGCTGAACGGCTGATCGAGGCTGTCCCGCCTTCGGTGCGCGCGCATGCGTACAGCGCGGCGCTGGTGCTGCTTGGGCAAAAGGCGCCGGCCGAATGGCGCGTGACGGTCAAGCGCCTGCTGTTCATCTCCGAGCGGCCGTATTTCAAGGCATAAGCACTGCGGCGACATTGCCGATACGGGGCGCGCAAAGCGGACTATAATTTCCGGTTCGCGCGCACCATGCGCCCCGTATTGACACCTTTGCCGGAGCTTTACCGATGATTCGTTCTGCGCTGCTGCTTGCCCTGCTGTCCGCCATTCCCTTCTCCCACACCCACGCCGCGCCCGACCTGAGCACCGTCGCCGAGCGCTCGCAGTTCCAGAAAACCGGCCGCTACGACGAAGTCATCGCGCTCTGCTCCGCGTTCCAGAAAGCCTATCCGAAGCAGGTCAGGTGCATCGAGTTCGGACGCACGCCGGAAGGGCGGCCGATGCAGGCGCTGGTGGTCACGCGCACCGGCGCATTGACGGCGCAGGCCGCGGCGGCGCGCGCCATCCCCGTGGTGCTGGTCCAGGGCGGTATCCACGCCGGCGAGATCGACGGCAAGGATGCCGGCTTCCTGGCGCTGCGCGAGGTGCTGGAAAACCGCGCCGCGCCCGGTGCGCTGGACAAGCAGGTGCTGCTGTTCGTCCCGGTCTTCAACGTCGATGGCCACGAGCGCTTCAAGCAGTGGAACCGCCCCAACCAGCGCGGCCCGGTCGAAATGGGCTGGCGCACCACCGGCCAGAACTTCAACCTGAACCGCGATTACGCCAAGGCCGACTCCATCGAAATGCAGTCCATGCTGGCGCTGGTGAACGCCTGGGACCCGCTGGTCTACGTCGACCTGCACGTGACCAACGGCGCCAAGTTCGAGCACGATATCTCGATCCAGGTGGAGCCTGTGCATTCGGCCGACGTGGAGTTTCGCAAGGCCGGGCTGGCACTGCGCAGCGGCGTGCTGGCCGATATCGCCAGACAGGGCTCGCTGCCGCAGCCGTTCTACATGTCGTTCGCGGAAGAAGACAATCCAGCCTCGGGCTTTGCCGACGGCGTATCGGACCCGCGTTTTTCGACCGGCTATTTTGCCTTGCGCAACCGGCTTGGCATGCTGGTCGAGACCCATGCGTGGAAGGATTACCCGACCCGCGTGCGCATCACGCGCAACTCGGTGGTGTCGGTGCTCGAACAGGTGGCGCAGCATGGCAAGACGTGGCAGACGGCGGCGCGTGACGCCGATGCGCGCGCGGCGCGGCTGGGCGGCACCGAACTGCCGTTGACCTATAAGGCGACCGACAAGGCGCGCATGATCGACTTCCGTGGCTACGCGTACGCGCGCACGCAGTCGGACGTGTCGGGCGCCTTGATGACGCGTTACGACGAAACGAAACCGCAAATCTGGACCGTGCCGCTGCGCGACGAGATCGTGCCGGACGTGATGGCCAACGCGCCCAAGGCCGGCTACATCGTGCCGGCGGCGCATGCGGCCATGGTTGCGCGCAAGCTGGGCCAGCACGGCATCGCCTACCGCACCCTGGGTACGGCGCAGGCCAAGGCCGATGTCGAGACCTTCCGCGCCGATAAGGTGACATTCGCACCGGGCTCGCTCGAATCGCACCATCGCGTGACCTTGCAGGGCGCGTGGAAGGCCGAGCCGCGCGCGTTGGAGAAGGGCGCGCTGTTCGTCCCCGTGGCGCAGGCCAAGGCGCGGCTGGTAATCGCCCTGTTCGAGCCGGCCGCCCCGGATTCGCTGCTGCAGTGGGGTATGTTCAACACCGCGTTCGAGCGCAAGGAATACATGGAAGACTATGTGGCCGAGGAGGTCGCGCGCGAGATGATGGCGGCCGATCCGGCGCTGGCGGCCGCATTCAAGGCCAAGGTCGACAACGATCCGGCGTTCGCCAAGAACCCGGACGCGCGCCTGGAGTTTTTCGCGAAGCGCCACACCTCGTATGACGAGCGCCTGAACCTGTATCCGGTGCTGCGCACGGCGGTAGCGCCGTAAGGTCGATCCGGGCCCCCATGCTGGTTTACGTGGGGTCCAATTGACGTACTGTGTTTAAGTGCGGGCGGGCGACGTCCATTTTGAATTCTTCGGAAATGCGAGGATCACTCATGACGTCTTCCCAGAATTCGAGCGCCATGCGACAGCAAGCCCCGAGATGGCGTAAATCGAGCCGGGCTCCCAGATTCGGCACCCATTCGCGCTCGGTCACTTCGCCGTGTGCACTCGGGCGGTACAGCATCGGCAACATGTCGTAGGCGGCGCCCAGGTGGCGCTTGCTGTCCGCTGTCCACGACACGGCGATATTCCCGTGATGCCTGTCCGTATTGCCGATGAGCGCCCCGTACAGATCGAGTATCGCCACCGTGGCTACATCCTCGTCGGCCAGGTCGCCCATGCGCCCCAGTTCGCGCGCCACGGTGGTCCAGTTTTGATCGAGCATGCCCAACTCGCCATCGAGTGCCTCGAACGTCGCCATCGGCCGGCGTCCTTCGAGTCCCACCCGGTCGATACGCACCACTTCAAGAAATACCCGCTCTCCGCTTTCGAGTAGCGAGGTAGTCGCGGCAGCGATGTTGTGGCGCGCGAGGACCGCCAGCGCCAGATGCTCGCAGACCAGCAAGTCGCCCCAGCGGCGTCCGCCCGGTGTACCGACAGGTGGCGAAAACTTCACCATCACATGCTCGACCAGCCCCTGTTCGCTGCGTTCGACCGCTGCCGTGAATTTCGGCTGCTCACCGCCGGCCGAGGAGCCGGGCGGCTCTCCCTGCATCACCTGCTCCGCCATCACCGGATACCTGGCGGTGCGGTTGGCCTGCGGGATAAGCCACTCCCGCATCTGTTTCAGATCGCCGACAAATCTGGCATACGATTCGTTCCCGAG
Organism: Massilia scottii; assembly: GCF_030846495.1. Lineage (NCBI taxonomy): Bacteria > Pseudomonadati > Pseudomonadota > Betaproteobacteria > Burkholderiales > Oxalobacteraceae > Massilia > Massilia scottii. The sequence goes on from NZ_JAVCWM010000010.1 coordinate 109,802, forward strand.
AATGAGGTTGCCGGCCGCGTGTTCGCTGCGCCGCGCAACGTACTGGAACACATGCTCATCGGTCCACATGCGGATATCGTCCGGCAGGTCGAGGTCGCGGTGTTTGCGCGGCTCGAACCGGCCGAGAAAACCGTGCGGCCGCAAGTCCCTGAGAAACCACGGCATACCTTCGTACAGGGTGTAAGCCCCCGTGTCTGGCCGGGTCAGCACGTAAAACCCTCCCCGAAGCGGAGTCAGGTTGCCGATGGCGGTCACCGAGCCCTCCTCGGAGACGCAAAACACGGGTACCGGGGCTGTAACCCCGGGCACCTGGCGTTGCAGCGCGTATTGGCGCGCTTTGCCCGCGCCCAGCGCCACGCCATCCGGTATGGCTTGCCACAGGCGCGACAGCGTCGACTGGCTGACGGCTAACGCATCCATGATCGTCGATGGGTTGGCCGGCCCGCGCAGCAACAGCCGTCTTAACTTGTCAATATGCTCATGTTTAGCCATCGTACCGGCGTTCAGTGAATAGATTCGTTTGCACCCCTGTCATAGGGAGGAACCATCCAAATGAATAGAATAGTGAGTAGATTCGTGAATAGATCATACCCCTGGCCGCGGCAGTCGTAAAAAAGCCCGCATCAGCGGGCTTTTCAGTCAAAACCGCCAGCCTCACATCGGCTGCAGCGGAATCGTCCCCATGGTCGGCGTCGAACACGGCTCTTCATCGAACGCGATATCGCCCAGCGGGCTGGCCACGCCATCGGCCTTGATCTCCTTGAACCCGAACAGCTCCTGGTCCATCAGATGCGACGGCACGACGGTGGACAGCGACGAGAAGATGCTCTCGACCCGGCCCGGATATTTTTTCTCCCACTCGCGCATCAGGTTCTTGATCTGCTTGCGCTGCAGGTTCTCCTGCGAGCCGCACAGGTCGCACGGGATGATCGGGAATTGCTTGACCTCGGCGTAGCGCTCCGAATCGGCTTCCTTCACGTAGGCCATCGGGCGGATCACCATGTGCTTGCCGTCGTCGGACACCAGCTTGGCCGGCATGGCCTTGAGCTTCCCGCCGAAGAACATATTCAGGAAGAAGGTCTCGAGGATGTCGTCGCGGTGGTGGCCCAGGGCGATCTTGTTGCAGCCCAGTTCATCGGCCACCCGGTACAGAATCCCGCGCCGCAGGCGCGAGCACAGCGAGCAGGTAGTCTTCCCTTCGGGGATCAGGCGCTTGACGATGCTGTAGGTATCCTGGTTCTCGATGTGGAACGGCACGCCCAGCTTGGTCAGATAGGCCGGCAGGATATCGGCCGGGAAGTTCGGCTGCTTCTGGTCCAGATTGACGGCGATGATCTCGAAGTGGATCGGCGCGCGTTCGCGAAGCGTCAGCAAAATATCGAGCAGCGCGTAGCTGTCCTTGCCGCCCGACAGGCACACCATCACCTTGTCGCCGTCTTCGATCATGTTGAAGTCGCCGATGGCCTGGCCGACCTGGCGGCACAGGCGCTTGTGCAGCTTCTGGTTTTCGTGGGCGACCTTGTCGTCGCTGCGCTCGATCACGGCCGCGTCGCTCATGCTTCTTCCTTGATCTGGAATACTTCCACGCCAACGCCTTCGCAGTCCGGATACACGTCCGGCTTCATGGTCGACACGCGCACCGCGCGCACGTTCGGGTGCGCCAGCATCGAGCGCACCACGTCGTCGCACAGGGTCTCCTGCAGGTGCACGTGGCCCTGCGCCATGCGGCGCGCGATGGTTTCGCGCATGAAGTCGTAGTCGACCACTTCCTGCAACTGGTCGTCCTTGGGCGTGGACAGCGCCAGCGGAATGTACAGGTCGACGTTGATCAGGACGCGCTGCTCGCCCTTTTTCTCGAAGTCGTGCACGCCGATGTTGATCATCACTTCGTAATTGCGCAGGAACAGGCGGCGGCAGGCGCTCAGCTTGGGGTGGGACAGGGCGGACAGCATAGGGAGTCTTTCAGGTTGTTTTATTTGGTAAGGAACATCACGTCGCGCTCCAGCGGCATCAGGTGCTGGCCGCCGTCGACCACCAGGGTGGTGCCGGTGACGGCGCGCGCGCCCGCCAGGTAGCACACCGCATCGACGATGTCGTCCGGCGTGCTCGATTGTCCCAGCGGCGTGGCCCGGTGGGCCTGGGCGAAACCGGCCTCGGTCTGATCGCCCGACAGCATGGTGATCCCGGGCGCCACGCCGACCACGCGCACCGTGGGCGCCAACGCTTGCGCGAGCATGCTGGTGGCGGTGTGCAGGGCGGCCTTGGACAGGGTGTACGACAGAAAATCGGGATTGAGGTTGTACAGCTTCTGGTCGAGCAGGTTGATGACGACCGCCTGCTCACCGGCTTGTGTGGCCGCGTGCAGGGCCTGGGCCAGCAGGATGGGCGCGGCCACGTTGGTCTGCATGTGGCGCGCCAGCAGCGCCGGCGAAAAATCGGCCGCGCTGTCGTAGTCGAATTGCGAGGCGTTGTTGACGATGCAGCCGAGCGGGCCCAGTTCGGCCACCGCGCGCGGCACCAGGGCGCGCACGCCGGCTTCGTCGGCCAGGTCGCATTGCAGCAGCGCGGCCCGCCGTCCCAGTGCGCGTACGGCGTCGGCGACCTCGCGCGCGTCCGCTTCCGAGCTGCGGTAGTGCAGCGCCACGTCCCAGCCGGCGCGCGCAAGGCCAAGCGCGATGGCGCGGCCGATGCGGCGTGCGGCGCCGGTCACAAGGGCGACCGGTTGACGTGGGGTGGATGCGGGTTGTTGCATAAATGAGCAGACTAATAGGCAGAAAAGCAGGCGGATCGGACGCCGTGCCGGCGCGAGCCGCTATTATCGCCTAAAGTTCGCTCAAGGTCCCCAAACGGGACCGTTTATGCTTCCTTTATGCCCCCATCCGTTGTTCCGTCGCCGGATCGAACAGAATCGCCTTGGACAGGTCGAAGGCGAGGTTGATGCGCTCACCCGGCATCGCGTGCGCGCGCGGGTGCGTGCGGCAGGTGGCGCGCACGCCGCCCACCCAGGTAAATACCAGCGTATCGGGACCGGTCGGCTCGGTCATCTCGACCAGGCAGGTCACTTCGGTCGGCTCGTAGCCGTCGTGGGCGCCCGACTGGCGCGCGCTCAGGGCGTCGGTCACGTGCTCGGGACGGATGCCGAGAATGACTTCGCGTCCGTGCCAGGCACCGTATTCCTTGCCGCCGGCCGGCAGCGGCAGCAGGGCGATGTCGCCATCGACATCGAGCGTGAAGGCGGTGCCGCCGTTGTGCTGCACCAGTTTGCCCTTCAAGAAATTCATCGACGGCGAGCCGATGAAACCGGCCACGTACAGGTTGTCCGGGCGGTCGTAGATCTCTTGCGGGCTGCCGTACTGCTGCACCACGCCGTCGCGCATGACGGCGATCTTGTCGCCCAGGGTCATCGCCTCGATCTGGTCGTGGGTGACGTAGACGATGGTGGTGCCCAGGCGCTGGTGCATCAGTTTGATCTCGGCGCGCATTTCCACGCGCAGCTTGGCGTCCAGGTTCGACAGCGGTTCGTCGAACAGGAACAGCGACGGGTCGCGCGCGATGGCACGGCCCATGGCCACGCGCTGGCGCTGGCCGCCCGACAGCAAGGCAGGTTTACGGTCGAGCAGGTGGGTCATCTGCAGCGTTTCCGCCACGCGCGCCACGATCTTTTCCTGTTCCGCCTTGGGCACCTTGCGGATGCCCAGCCCGAACGAGATATTCTCTCGCACCGTCATGGTCGGATACAGCGCGTACGACTGGAACACCATGGCGATGTCGCGCGACTTGGGCGGCACGTCGTTGACGACACGGTCGCCGATCAGGATCTCGCCTTCGGACACCGTCTCCAGCCCGGCGATCATGTTCAGCAAGGTCGACTTGCCGCAGCCGGAGCCGCCGACCAGGATCAGGAACTGGCCATCCTCGATCTCGAGGTTAATGCCTTTTAAGATTTCGGCGCCGTTCGGGTACACCTTGCGCACATTGCGAATCGATAAACTGGCCATCGTTGTGGTTCTCCTGCCTTGAATTAGTTGAAATCAGCCCTTGACCGCGCCCGCGGTCAGCCCGCGCACGAAGTATTTGCCAGCCACCAGGTACAGCCCCAGGGTCGGCAACGCGGCGATGATGGCGGCGGCCATGTTGACGTTGTATTCGGTGACGCCGGTCGAGGTGTTGACCAGGTTATTGAGCGCCACCGTGACTGGTTGCGCATCGGCGCCGCCGAACACCACGCCGAACAGGAAGTCGTTCCAGATCTGGGTGAACTGCCAGATGAAGCACACCATGAAGATCGGCAGCGACAGCGGAAAGATCACGCGGCGGTAGATGGTGAAAAAGCCTGCGCCGTCGATGCGCGCCGCGTTCACCAGTTCTTCCGGCACGGTGACGTAGTAGTTACGGAAGAACAGCGTGGTAAACGCCACCCCGTAGATGATGTGCACGATGACCAGGCCGGTGGTGGTGTTGGCCAGGCCGGCCATGCCGAGCAGGCGCGCCATCGGCAGGATCACGACCTGGAACGGGATGAAGCAGCCCACCATCAGGGCCGTGAACACCACGTTCGAGCCGCGAAAGCGCCAGTGCGCCAGCACGTAGCCGTTGAGGGAGCCGATCAGGCTCGAAATGAGCACCGCCGGTATCGTCATGCCGACCGAGTTCCAGAAGTAGGGCGCCAGGCCTTCGCAGCGCACGCCGGTGCAGGCGCCGCTCCAGGCGCGCGTCCAGGCTTCGGTGCTCGGTGCCAGCGGCAGGTCGAGGATGGTGCCGGTGCGGATCTGCTCGAGCGACTTGAACGAGGTGGTGAGCATCACGTACAGCGGCGCCAGGTAGTACAGCGCCACGAGGGTGAGCAGCACGTAGATGAAAATACGTCCCGGGGTGAGCTGCTTCTGATCAGCGTCCATGGCGCGCTCCTTTGGTTTCGAGGTACATGAGTGGCACCAGTACCGCCAGCACGGTGGCCAGCATCATCATGGCCGACGCCGCGCCCAGGCCCAGCTGGCCGCGCGTGAACGAGAACTGGTACATGAAAATGGCCGGCACGTCGGACGAGGTGCCCGGCCCGCCGGCGGTCAGCGCCATCACCAGGTCGAAGCTCTTGATGGCGATGTGCGACAGCACCAGCAGCACGCTGAAGAACACCGGCCGCAGCGCGGGAATGACGATGCGCAGGTAGATCGTGGGCAGGCTGGCGCCATCGACCATGGCGGCCTTGATGATGGCGTCATCCACGCCGCGCAAACCGGCCAGGAACAGCGCCATCACAAAACCCGACGACTGCCACACGCCGGCGATGACGACCGTGTAGATCGACATCTCGGAGTCGACCAGCCAGTCGAGCCTAGCGTTGACGAAACCCCAGTCGTGCAGCATTTTTTCCAGCCCGAGGCCGGGATTGAGAATCCACTTCCACGCCGCGCCGGTCACGATGAACGACAGCGCCATCGGGTACAGGTAGATCGCGCGCAGGGCGCCCTCGGCGCGGATGCGCTGGTCGAGCAGGATCGCGATCGACAGGCCGATGGCCAGGCACAGCAAGATGAACAGGCCGCCGAAGATGCCCAGGTTGGCCGCCGCGGTCCACCAGCGATCGAGGCCGAACAGGGCGGTGTACTGGCCGAAGCCGGCGTACTCGAAGCGCGGCATCATGCGCGATTCGGTCAGCGACAGGAAGGCGGTGAGCACGATGAAGCCGTACACGAACACCAGCGACATCAGGATGGTGGGCGCCAGCACCAGGCGCGCCATCCAGGCGTCGACGCGGGCGGCCCAGCGGCCGGGAACCGCGGGGGCGCGCGTGCGCGCCTGCGGCCCCGGACTGGAAGTCAGGGAGGAAGCGGACATGAATAGATCTCCAAAAGACGGATGCAGGCCGGCGCCAAATGCGGCGGGCCGGGCTGACGGGTGCGCGCGCGGCCGTGAGCCGCGCGCGGGGGTGCTACAAGAGGCTTACTGCGTCTTTGCTGCCTTGGCCAGGGCCTGCACGGCTGCCTGCGGAGTCATGGTGGAGTTCATGAACTTGGCCACCACGTCCTGGATCGCGCCGGCCTTGGCCGAATCGAGCGCCATGCCGTGCGCCAGGCTCGGCAGCAGGGCGTTGCCCTTGTTGCTGGTCGCCATGTCATCCATCGACTTGGTGGCGCAGCTGTCGAACTTGGTGCGGGCGATGTTGGCGCGCGCCGGGATCGAACCCTTGTTCAGGTTGAACACTTCCTGGAATTCCGGGCTCATCACGGCCGACGCCAGGGTCAGCTGGGCTTTCTGCTCTTCCGGATTCTTGACCGTGAACATGGCCAGCGAATCGATGTTGAAGGTGAACGATTTCTCGGTGCCCGGCGCGGCGACGCACAGGAAGTCCTTGCCCGCAACCTTGCCGGCGGCGGTGAATTCGCCTTTGGCCCAGTCGCCCATGAACTGCATGCCGGCCTTGCCGTTGATGACCATGGCGGTTGCCAGGTTCCAGTCGCGGCCTGCGGCATCCTTGTCGATGTAGGTCTTGATCTTCGCCAGCGTTTCAAACGACTTGATCATGGTCGGGCTGGTCAGGCTGGCCTGGTCGAGCTTGACCAGCGACTTGTTGTAGAAGTCGGCGCCGCCGACGCCCAGCACGACCGTTTCAAAGATGGTCGTGTCCTGCCATGGCTGGCCGCCGTGGGCGATCGCCACCAGGCCGGCTTTCTTGATCTTGTCGGCCGCGGCGAAGAATTCGTCGAAGTTGGTCGGGGTCTTGGCGCCGGCCTTGGCCAGTACCGCAGGGTTGATCCACAGCCAGTTGACGCGGTGCACATTGACCGGCGCGGCGACGTAGTGGCCCTTGTATTTCATCACGTTGGAGATGACCGGCGGCAGCAGGCTGTCCCATTTGCCGGCCGTGGCCGCGCTGTCGATATTGGCCAGCACGCCTTCATTGCCCCATTCCTGGATGGCCGGGCCCTTGATCTGGGCCGCGGTCGGCGGGCTGCTGGCGATCACGCGCGCTTTCAGGGCGGTGGTGGCGTTTTCGCCGGCGCCGCCAGCGACCGCGAAGTCTTTCCAGACCACCCCCTTCGCTTCCATCATTTTTTTCAGTTCGGCAATCGATTTGGCTTCGCCGCCGGAAGTCCAGTAGTGCAGCACTTCGACTTGCGGTGCGGCTTGCGCCACGCCGGCCAGGGTGGCCAGGCCGGCCGCGGCCAGGAAGAACTTGAGTTGTTTGATTTTCATCTGGTTCGTCTCCAACGATTTTTTGATTTGACTGCGAGTGTGACTGCGTCGATCTCGGTGCGCGGGGTCAGCCGCGCACCATTGCTGCTCGATTTCCTGCTGTTACCACCAAGCTTCCAGGTGGACGCCATACGAGGTGCCGCTGGTCTTGTCGCCATACACCGGGCCGCCGTTGTTGAAGGCATTCACGGCGCCCTTGGCGGCGTCGTTCCATTTGCCGTAGCTGACGAAGGCGCGCAGTTCCGGACGGGCGTAGTAGTCGCGGCCCAGGCTGATGGTCGGGGCGATGGTCAGCTTGGTCAGGCGCTGGGCGGAAGGATTGAGCTTGTCTTTCAGGCGCGTTACGCCCAGTTCCGCCTGCATCTTGAAGTTTTCAGCCAGGGCGTACGCAGGGCGCGCGCCGACGGTGGTCCAGGTGCTGCTGCCGCCCAGGTCCGACTTGTCGCGCTGGTACAAGGCCACGAATTCCATGCTGAAGTCGCGCGTCGGCTGGATCACGATATCGTTGAACACGCGCACGCGGGTGACGTCCGAATCGAGCAGGGTGCTGCCGGAAGGGCCGATACGGGCGCAGCAAGGACCGTTGATGCCGGTGCCAGGGCCGACGCCGTACTGCACGCCGAAGGTGTTGCCGCCGCCGAGGATCTTGGCCTGGCGGTGGAACAGCGAGACCTGGTAGCCGTCGTGGGTCTTGACGTTGTTGTTGTCGTCCTGGGCATGGATCAGGCTGACAGCGATGTCCAGGGTGCCGTTCGGGTTGACCGGCAAGCCTTCGTACACGATGTTCTGGCGCAGTGCGGAATTGGTGCTGCGCAGGGTGCGCACGCCGGTCAGCGGGTCGGTGGCGTAGACGTTGTCGTCGTTGTCCTTGAACAGGGCGTAGCTGATCTTGCCCGGGCCGACAGGGTAGCCGTCGACGCCGCCGCCGGTGCCGTTCATGTTGATGTACTGCATGTCCAGCATGTGGATATCAGGACGGTAGTAGTGACGCTTACCGGCCCAGATGATGCCGCCGTTCATGAACGGCAGGTTTTTCGCTTCCACATAGGCTTTCGAGACGGCCAGTTTGGCGTCGCCGAAGTCCGAGCTGTTCTTGTAAGCGTCGACCCAGAAGGTGCCGACGAAGGTGGCGCCGTTGCTGGCCTTGGCCAGGGCGTGGGTGTAGCCGAATTCGGTGAAGCTGTCGCACTCGTTGCCGAGGCGGTAAGACATGGTGATGCCGCCCAGGCCGTAGCAGCTTTGCGAGCCGCCGTTGGTGGCCGAGCCGACGCCTGCGCGCAGGTAACCGTGGAAGCCCTCGGTCTCATGGTCCCCGGCGACGGCGGCGCTGCTGGCGAAAGCGAGCAGCAATGCAGTTGCTAATGTACTCAAAGTAATGCGTTTCATTTAGTCTCCTTATTAGTATGTAAAGTAGCGGGGCGAGGTGGCGCTACCTTGATCAGCACGCTTGCGGCACTGTTGCGTCGACATCCCGGCCACCTTAAAGCGTGTTCAAGCGACAACGTGGGCGACAGTAGCATCGGCTCGCAAAAAAGTGCGATTGGCGAACAATCGCCCCTTGTAACATTCCAAGTGCTTGATTTGTAAGGAAAGCGCCATTTTCGCGCTGTTGAGCTTGCAACATATCTTTACAATCGCGGCGCGCGGGAATTCACGTTCGCTCACTCTGCCGTAGCGCCGAAAATACCGATCAATCCGGACGGCGCCGCCTGCAACAAAACGAAACAATTCGCAAAATAACTTTGCAAATCGCTGTAGTAAAATTACATTTTTTGTGCAGTTTTTTCGTTATACACTGTCCCGCAAACAGGAGGGCGTGATAGTGGCGAAAGCGACAACGGGTAAAGTGCCCCGGGAGGCAGGCGCGCGCGGCAGGCGCTTGCTGGCCGCGCTGGCGCTTGCCGTGCTGGTTCTGCCGGTTCCGGCCAGGGCGGAGGCCAAGGCCAAGGCCGAGGCCAGGCCCGCGCCCGAGTCGCTGCAGGTGCTGCACTGGTGGCAGTCGGCCAGCGAGCGGCGCGCGGTCGACCTGCTGGCCGAGCGCCTGGGCCAGCAGCACGTGCAGTGGCGCGACGCCATGGTGCCGGGCGGCTCGGGCATCGGCGCCGGCATCGTCCTGCGCAGCCGGGTGCTGGCCAAGGATGCCCCGGAAGTCGCCCAGCTCAATGGTATCGTGATCCGCGACTGGGCCCGGCTCGGTTTGCTGGCCGACCTGGACCAGGTGGCCGCGCGCGGCGACTGGGAGCGCCAGCTGTTGCCCGGTATTGCGGCCCTGATCCGCCCCGGCCAGCATGTGGTGGCGGCCCCGCTCGGCATTCACCGGATCAATATCCTGTTTCACAACCGCGCCCTGTTCGCCCGTCACGGCTTGAGCGCGCCGGTTACCTGGCCCGATTTCGAGCGCGCCGCCGCCGTGCTGGCGCGCGCCGGCGTGACGCCGCTGGCGCAAAGCAGCGAACCGTGGCAGGTCGCCACCCTGTTCGAGACCCTGGTGCTGGCCGAGGGCGGGGCGGCATATTTCCGCCAGCTGTTCCAGCAGCGCGAGCCGGCCGCGTTCGCCGATCCGCGCCTGGGCCGCGCCCTGACGCGCCTGCGCGGCCTTAAAAAGTGGATGGGTACGCCGGTGCGCGAACTGAGCTGGGCGGAAGAAGTGCGCCAGGTGGCCGACGGCAGCGCCGGCATGCTGGTCATGGGCGACTGGGCCAAGGGCGAGCTCAACGCCCTGGGATTGCACAGCGACCGCGATATCGGCTGCGGCGCCGTGCCCGGCACGGCCGCCTTTCACCTGTATAACGTCGACATGCTCAGCATGCTGGCCGAGCGCCCGGCCCAGCGCGCCTCGCAGGAAACGCTGGCGGCCATGGTCATGCAGCCGGCCCTGCAGCGCGACTACAGCCGCGTCAAGGGCTCGGTGCCGGTACTGCGCGCGCCCGACCTGGCTTCCATGGATGCCTGCGCGCGCGCTTCCTGGACCCTGTTCGCCACGTCCCCGGCCGGGCAGGTGCCGAGCATGGTGCACCGCATGGCCACCGACGAAACCGCACGCGACGCCATGGTGGCCGAGCTGCACCGCTTTTTTCTTAACGAACGCGTCAGCGTCGCCGATACCCAACGCCGTCTGGGCGTGATCGGCCGCCGCCCGCAAGACAGGTAAGCTACACATAATGCGAAACATCCTCATCGTCGACGATGACCAGAAGATCAGGACCCTGCTCAAGACTTACCTGGAAAAGAACCAGTACTCGGTCACCCTGGCCCACAACGGCGCGTCCTTCTTCACCGAATTCAACCGCAGCGTGGACACCCTGTCGCTGGTCATTCTCGACGTCATGCTGCCCGACACCGACGGCTTTGCCTTGTGCCAGGCAGTGCGGCGCCGCTCGAACGTGCCGATCATCATGCTCACCGCCAGTTCCGACGAAGCCGACCGCGTGGTCGGGCTGGAACTGGGCGCCGACGACTATATTTCCAAGCCGCACAGCCCGCGCGAGCTGCTGGCGCGCATCAAGGCGATCCACCGCCGCACCGGCATGGAAGCGGCTGCGCCGCCGCGCTACCACCGTTTCGGCGGCTTTACCATCGACACGGTCGAGCGCAGCGTGGTCGACCATATCGGCACGCCGGTGCCGCTGTCGGGGCTCGATTTCCAGCTGCTCAAGTATTTTATCGACCACGCCGGCGAAATCCTCGACCGCAGCGTGCTGTGCGAAGCCACGCGCGGGCGCGACGCCGGGCCGTTCGACCGCTTCCTCGATGTGCAGATCAGCCGCCTGCGCCTGCGTTTCAACGATTGCGGCAAGCAGCCGTGGCTGATCAAGACCGTGCGCGGCGCCGGCTACGTGTTCGCCGCCAGCGTCATCAGCAGCCATGAATAAACGTCCGCGCGGCTGGGCGCGCTGCCTGCCGCAGTCGCTGCTCGGACGGCTGACCTTGCTGATGGTGGCCGGCGTGATGCTGACCCAGCTGGCCGGCAACTACATCTGGGCCAGCCAGCGCCGCGCCGAGTCCCAGGTCGAGGTGGCCAACGCCGCCCAGCAGCTCGGCCACAGCGCCGCCAGCGCGGTGCGCTTTTTCCTCAGCCTGCCGCCGAATTACCGGCCCCTGATCATCCAGCAGTTCGGCGAAATGGGCGGCACCCGCTTCTTCGTCAGCCTGAACCGCGCCGCGGTGCCGGCCGAAAGCATCGGGCCGCAGCCGCTGGCCGATATCGCGCTCGCCACCGTCCAGTCCACCCTGCACGCCGACCTGCCCAACAACCGCAATGTGCGCGTCGCTTTTGTGTGGCCCGAGCACCTGGTGGTGGCCGACGACGGCACCCGCCTGTCGGCCCTGCCGGAGAGCCGGGTGCGCCAGATCGTGCTGGCCAAGCCGGCCCCGGTGCTGCTGATGCAGGTGGAAATGGAACCGGGCCACTGGCTGTACCTGGCCACCCTGATGCCCAGTCCCTATTTTCTCGACAGCGGCAAGCTGTTTACGCGCGACCACCTGCTGCTGCACGCGCTGTCGCTGCTGGCGGTGGTGATGCTGTCGATTCCCGTGGTGCGCTGGACCACGCGCCCGCTGGCGGCGCTGTCGGAAGCGGCCACCGCGTTCGGCAACGGCGAGCGCATGCCGGCCCTGCCGGAGACCGGCAGCCGCGAATTCGTCAACACCGCGCGCGCCTTCGGCGCCATGCGCGAGCGCATCGGGCGCTACATCGACGACCGCGAACGCCTGTTCGTGTCGATCTCGCACGATTTGCGCACCCCCATCATGCGCCTCAAGCTGCGCGCCGAACTGCTCGACGACGACACCTTGCGCGCCGAATTCCATGAAGATATCGACGAACTGGAAATGATGGTCAAGGGCGCGCTCCAGTGCGTCAAGGACAGCGATATCCACGAAACCCCGACCGAAATCCGGCTCGACGCCTTTTTGGCGCGCATGGTGCGCGGCGCCCAGCTGGCCGGGCACGAAGTCTCGTTCGCCCCGACCGGCCTGTCGGTGACGGCCAAGCCGCTGGCGCTCAAGCGCGCCATCGGCAACCTCTTGGAGAACGCGCTGCACTATGGCGAACGGGCCCAGATCGCGGTGCGCGCGGTCGGTTCCAGCATCCGCATCGCCGTGCGCGACCACGGTCCCGGCGTGCCGGAAGACGCCCTGGCCCAGCTATTCGAGCCGTATGTACGCCTCGAACACGGGCGCAAGCAAAACAGCAGCGGCATGGGGCTGGGACTGGGCATCGCGCGCGGCATCGCCCAGGCCCACGGCGGCCAGCTGCTGCTGCAGAACGCCGAGGGCGGCGGCTTTTGCGCCACCCTGGTGCTGCCCAACGCGTCCGGGGGCGCCGGCTGAACGGATTGTTCACTGCGGCCGTTGTCGCTACAATGCCCGGATGTCCCTTCCTGTCCCCGATAGCGACGCGCTGGCCGCGTCCCACGCCCTGCAAAACCTGATTGCCGCCGAGATCGAGCGGCACGACGGCGCGATTTCCTTTGCCCGCTTCATGGAGCTGGCCCTGTACGCGCCAGACCTGGGCTACTACACCGGCGGCGCCGCCAAGCTGGGCGCGGCGGGCGACTTTGTCACCGCGCCCGAAATCAGTTCCCTGTTCGGGGCCGCGCTGGCGCAGGTGGCCGCGCCGCTCATGGCGCAAAGCGCACCGGCGATCCTGGAATTCGGCGCCGGCACCGGCAAGCTGGCGCGCGACGTGCTCACCGCGCTGGCGGCCGATGGCGTGCCGGTGGCGAGCTACGCGATCATGGAACTGTCGGGCGAACTGCGCGCGCGCCAGCAGGAAGCGCTAAAAGACTTCCCCCAGGTGCGCTGGCTGGACGACTTCCCGCCCGCCTTCGACGGCGTGGTGCTGGCCAACGAAGTGCTCGATGCCATGCCGGTGGCGCTGGTGCGCAAGGATGCGGGGCTGTGGCGCGAGCTGACGGTCACGGTGGAGCAGGGCGAGTTCGCCTGGCTGCCGCGCGTGCCCGACGCCGCGCTGGCGGCCCAGATCGGGCGCCAGATTCCGGACGCCGACCTGCTGCCGGACGGCTACCTGACCGAGGTCCATCCCGTGGCCTGCGGGTTCATGGGGTCGCTGGCGCGCATGTTCGGCACCGGAACGGGCGCCGCCATCCTGCTCGACTACGGTTTTCCGGCGCACGAGTTCTATCTCGACCAGCGGATCGGCGGCACCCTGATGTGCCACTACCGCCACCACGCTCATCCCGAGCCGTTCTACCTGCCCGGTTTGCAGGACATCACCGCCCACGTCGACTTCACCGCCATGGCGCTGGCCGCCCAGGATGCCGGACTCGACGTGCTGGCCTACATGAACCAGGCCTCGTTCCTGCTCGGCGCCGGCATCGGCGAACTGCTGCTGCGGCACGACCCGTCCGATCCGATGCGCTACCTGCCCCAGTCGAAGGCCCTGCAAAAACTGGTTTCCCCGGCCGAAATGGGTGAACTGTTCAAGGTGCTGGTGGTGGGACGCGGCGTGGCCCTGCCCGAGGCGGTGGCGCGGGCCGACCGCAGCCACCGCCTGTAGAGCATCTGGCAACTTGCCTTGCCGCTACAATGACGATGAAGGTGTTACGCCGGGCGGGCTTGCCGGCGTGACGACATCGGCTATCATGGACGACTGCCCGCTTCCCCGACCCGACGACAATGGCCAAGATCCACACACATTATGACAACCTGAAGGTGGCGCGCCTGGCGCCGCAGGAAGTCATTCGTGCCGCCTACAAGGCCTTGAGCCAGAAATATCATCCCGACAAGAATCCCGGCGACGAGAAGGCCGCGCGCATCATGGCGATCCTCAACAGCGCCTACGGCACCTTGTCCGACCCGGTGCGGCGCAAGGAGCACGACGAGTGGATCGCGGCCGAGGAATGGGAAATCGAATGGCTGGAGAGCACCCGTACCGAGGACGGCCGCGACAAGCCGCGCCATGAAGCGGCGCCGGCGTGGGATGCGGCGCCGGTCGAGGTGGTGGCGCCGTACCGGGCCGTGCGCGATCCGCGCTGGTGGTTCGGGCTGATGCTGTTTTTCGGCCTCGGGTGCGCGGCCGGCGTCTTGTTCATGGACCAGGAGCGCGCGGTGCCGGTGCCGGTGGTGCTGGCGTCGGCGTTGGAAATGCCGCGCGCGGGGGCGTCCGCGCGCGCCGGGCCGCCGGCCGACGCGCGCGTCGACAGCTGGGCGGTGGCCAAGCCGCACGTGGCCGACGCCGGCCAGCGCCCGCCCGATATCCGCGCGCTTGGCGTGACCGAACTGGTGGTACCGGCACGGGTGGCCGACTGCGAGACCGAACTGCATTCGCTGATCGCGCCCAACGGCGAGCCGTGGCCGGCGCAGTCGGGCTATGTGGACGGTTTCCCGATCGGCAACCAGGGGCCGGAAACCCAGATCAGCATCGACAACACGCGCAACGGCTCGCCGGTGCTGGTCAAGATTTTCGATCTCGACCGGCGCTCGAACGTGCGCCATGTGTACGTGCTGGCGCGCGACACGTTCGTGGCCGACCGCCTGGCGGCCGGCAAGTACGAAGTGCGCTACCAGAATGTGGACGTGGGCGGCAGCCAGGCCGAATGCGTGGGACGGCGCAAGCAGGCGGCCGCGGCGCGTCCTCTTGATCCGGGTTGAACCGGATTTTTTTTCATCCCGGGTGCGCCCGGAGTTGCCTGGATTTTGCCCATGACCGTATTACGAACGATGATGTTGCTGGCGCTGGCCGCCGGCGCCGTATCCACCGTCACCGCCGCCGCGCCGGAGGGCGCGCCGGCTACCGCGCGCGGCAAGCAGTACGAGCGCTGCATGGACAAAGCGGTCAGCAATGTTGACATGCAGGAGTGCATGTCGGCCCAGTACGCACTGGAGGACAAGCGCCTCAATGTCGCGTACCGGGCGCTGATGGCGCGTCAGCCAGCAGCGCGCAAAAAAGAGCTCCAGGAAGTCCAGCGGCTGTGGCTGAAATACACCGAGGCTAACTGCGGGTTTTATGGCGATCCCGATGGCGGCACGGCGGCGCGCCTGGCCGCCCATGAATGCGCTGTCAGCGCACGCGCGGTACGGGCGAGCGAGCTGGAGGAACTGGCGGGCGTTCGCTAAGAAGCTGGCCAGCTATCCGATTCGTACAAAAGGCGGCTGGAACGGCTGTGTTCTACCCAAAAATTAGAGATTTCCGTGAGCGAGTTGGCGTCCTCACTCGGCGTGCCACTGCTGTGCTGTGTGCTTGATCCGCAAGACTTCGACCTTCGTGGATAGCACGCGGTAAATAATGAGGTAGTGTTCGTGGGCGACCAATTCGTAAGTGCCGCGTTTGTGGCCGGGGCGGCCGATACGTGGATGGGTGGCGAGGGGAAGAACCTTGCTCTCGATAAGGTCGATCATTTTGCCCGCATTCGTCGGGCTGTCCTTGGAAATGAACTGGCCTATTTTGATCAAATCTTTGATAGCCTGTTTTTTCCAGTGGATCGCATGCATATGCTCCCCTTACGAGAGCTTCACTGCGGCGCGGATCTGACGCATCGCCTCGTCATGGAGGACGCTGGGGCTGGTATCGTCAATTGCTTCCTGCACCTCTGCCTTGAGCCATTCGACATAGGCGGTGGAATGCGAGTCCTTCGTCGCGGGAGGGAGGTCCGGACGCATGGTGTCGGCGATCATGGCAGGACCAAAGTTGACTGCATCCACATCGAAATGCACGATCCCGATATCTTTGAGGTAGGCGGCCAACGTATCGAGCTTGGGAAAAATGCGTACCCGCCCGCCGGGCAGATCAGAAAGCGCTTGTTCGGACTTGCCGTGCGTCACGAGTATGCGCCAGCCATCCGCTTGCCCGACTACGCGCGCGCTGCTTACCATCCCCGACCCCGCCAAGCCAGCAAGCGTCGTGTGGTCGATGATATCCATGATGTACTCCATAATTTGCGTGACTGCTACCGGATGAATTATCCGCAAATGAAATACGATTGCAAGCGCCACGCTGGATGCGTGAGTATCCCGACCGTTCACCGCCACACGAGCAACTTCAAAGGTGACATATCGTGAACCAAATCATCGAAGCGCGGCAACTGATCGATCAGGCTTGGCAACGCCTGGAGCACTGGGACAGCAACATTGCCGCCGCTCAGGCGCTGCTCGAGCACGCCCGCGCCAGCCATCCGCATGATCCGCAAGTACTGACCTGCCTCGGCGCGCTGCTGTGCGACCGCGCGCTGTACCGCGAGGCCGAAACCGTGCTGCGCGAAGCGCTGGCGTGGGGATCGCTTGATCGCCACACCACATTCAATCTGGCGGTGGCGGTGTTCAATACCGGCACGCGCAGGCAGGCGCTGGCGTTGTTCGGGGCTGCGGCCAAACTGCAACCGTCGGCCATCACCTGGGCCGCCTATTTTGATCCGCATGGAACCTGAAGCGGACGACTGTGGGAACCGCGCCTCATTCATCCCTATGTACAACGCAACTCGAACGTCTGGCACTGCGACTCAGAATATGCTCATAACGAAATGGGAAGTCGGTAAGTATCACGATGGGTGGAGTGATGGATTTCACCGAATTGTATTGCACACTCGCAAGGTCAAGACGGATTTTCATCTTGCCAGGGCAACAGTAGAGCGACTCGATTCGGGAGAGCAAATCGGCGGTGTCCAAAAATCCGGTGCCACGCCAGAACTGGCCTTTCGTTCTCTCGCAGCGACCTTGGATGAGTATGTTGCCAGTTTTCCACAGCCCCCTGCCGAATGGGGGCGGTTGGAATTGCGGAGCCTGCAAGTTGACTACAGGAAGTTCAATGATGAGCTAACGAGCATCCTCGTGAAGTTGCAAAAGCTGCGAGCGAACGGTCACTTGTCTGAGTCGAATTTGCATGACCTGTATTGGAAAAACAGGAATTTCTCCGTCAAAAACATTGGCACCCTTACGCATCGGTTGGCAGTGATATCCGAGCAAGATCGCATTGATTTGATGACATCGCCAGACGATGTGTACAGGAATCTTACTAATCCCTGGAATCTGGATGACTATGATAATAGGGCTTCGCTGTTCGAGTTCATCGTTAACCCCTCTGATCAAGTTTTAGCCGCGCATGAAGTTCACGAAGCAAGGGCAATGAGGTCGCTCCCACCAGACGTCCACGGACCAATCTAGATTTCCTGGCGGTCAGCTCGCCAAGGACTCGATCAGCCCCATGTCGCTCGACGACATCAGTTTGTCGATATCGACCAGAATCAGCATGCGCTCGTCGATCGTGCCCAGCCCGATCAGGTAGTCGCTGCCGAACGCGGTGCCCATTTCCGGCGCCGGCTTGACTTGCTCGGGGGTCAAGGTGGTCACGTCGCTCACGCTGTCGACCACCATGCCCATCACGCGCCCGGAAATATTAAGGATGATGACCACGGTGAACTGGTCGTACACCGGCGTGCCGAGATTGAACTTGATGCGCATGTCGACCACGGGAATGATGATGCCGCGCAGGTTGATCACGCCCTTGATGAACTCGGGCGCGTTGGCAATCCGCGTCACCGCCTCATAGCCCCGGATTTCCTGTACCTTGAGGATGTCGATCCCGTACTCTTCCGAGCCGAGCGTGAAGGCGAGAAACTCGTGGCCCGCGATGTCCTTGCCGGATGGCCCGCCACCGGCTACAGTCGAAGAAGGAACTTGCATGGTGTCTCCCTGTCAAAGTAGCGCCGCGGCGGACGCCTGTGCTGTCAAAGAGTAGCAGATGCCGCGCCAAATGACGAGCGGTGCTGTTGCCAGCCCGCAAAATATGAATGCAGCGGTGCTCGCTTGGGACAAAACATTGTTTATAATT
This sequence comes from Massilia scottii, assembly GCF_030846495.1. Taxonomy (NCBI): domain Bacteria; kingdom Pseudomonadati; phylum Pseudomonadota; class Betaproteobacteria; order Burkholderiales; family Oxalobacteraceae; genus Massilia; species Massilia scottii. Next base: position 127,785 of record NZ_JAVCWM010000010.1, read on the forward strand.
TGATTGGTAAAAAGGGGATGGTGGCGATGTCACAGTCGCACTGTTTGCTTATAGTTAAGGTCGGGCAGGGAAGCGCTGTTTTGATTGCATCACGTATGACGCCCCGTTGACAGGGGCCCTTATGGAGCCTGTATGACCGACCCCACAGATGCATCGGACGATAACTGGCTGCTCGACGAAGACGACGAGAGCGGCGCCGGCGCCAGTGCCGCGCCGATCGACCAGCGCCTGTGGCGCGTGCTGATCGTCGACGACGACGTCGATGTGCACGCCGTCACCCGGCTGGCGCTGCGCAACGTGGCCTTCAAGGGCCGCGAGCTCGAACTGTTTTCCGCCTACAGCGGGGCCGAGGGCTACCGCATCCTGCGCGACACGCCCGACATCGCCCTGGTGCTGCTCGACGTGGTCATGGAAACCGACGACGCCGGCCTGATCCTGGCGCGCCGCATCCGCGAGGAATTGAACAACCAGATCGTGCGCGTGGTGCTGCGCACCGGCCAGCCGGGCCAGGCGCCCGAGCAGCGCGTGATCATCGAATACGACATCAACGATTACAAGGCCAAGACCGAGCTGACCACGCAAAAGCTGTTTACCACCGTCATCTCGGCCCTGCGCGCCTTCGAGAGCCTGATGATGCTCGAACGCAGCCGCATCGGCCTGGGCAAGATCCTGGCCGGCGCCACCAATCTGTACCAGATCCATTCGCTGCGCGAGTTCGCTTCGGGCGTGCTCAACCAGGTCAGCGCCATCCTCGATGTGGGCGCCGACGGCGTGCTGTGCGTGATGTCGGCCGTGACCGGCGGGCCCACCGTGGTGGCCGCCACCGGCAGCTACACCAACCTGGCCGACAGCGAAGCGCTGCCGCCCGACCATCCTTTGATGCCGGCCATTGCCAAGGCTTTCCGCGAAAAGCAGAGCCAGTTCGAGCATCCGGCCAATGTGCTCTATATCCACACCCAGGAAGAGCGCCAGCTGTGCATTTCGGTCACGCCGCCGTGGCCGCTGGCGCCGATCCAGCGCGACCTGCTCGAAGTGTTTTGCCAGCGCATCGCGGCCGCCTTCGACAATCTGTACATGTTCGGCCAGCTGCGCAAGGCGCAGGAAGCAACCGTGGTGGCGCTGGCCGACCTGGCCGAGTTCCGCGACCACGGCACCGGCGGCCATGTGCGGCGCGTGCAGGACCTGTCGTCGCGCATCGCGCAGCGCATGAAGCAGGGCGGGGTGGACGATCCGGGCCTGACCCCGCAACTGCTGGAAATGATCGGCCTGGCCAGCATCCTGCATGACGTGGGCAAGGTGTCCACGCCCGACCAGGTCTTGCTCAAGCCGGCCGCGCACACGCCCGAGGAGCGGCGCGTGATGCAGACCCATGCCGAAATCGGCCGCTCGATCCTGGAGCGCGCCGCCAGCATGGTCGACGGGGTCAGCTACCTGACCTACGGCGCCCAGATCGCCGGCGCCCACCACGAGCATTTCGACGGCGCCGGCTATCCCGAGGGCCTGAACGGACGCGCCATTCCGCTGGCCGCGCGCATCGTGGCGGTGGTCGACGTGTTCGATGCGCTGCTGCACCGGCGCCCGTACAAGGAGCCGTGGCCGTATCCCGATGTGGTGAGCTACATCGCCGAGCGCAGCGGGACCCAGTTCGACCCCGAGGTGGTGACGGCGCTGCTCGACATCATCCGGACCAGCCCGCCTGAACCGGTCGAGGCCGACGACGATTGAAGCGGCGTGCGCGGCCCAGCCGGTGTGGCATTCCCGCATCGGCTTCGCCGTTCCGTACGGCTGAATTCAACTATTTCGTTCCCCTGCCGTAATATACTGAGACCCAGCGTGCCGACGTACGTCGCGGAACTCTGCCCGCCACAGGCTGATCGGAAAAACAAGAGATGAACGAACTTGAGGGACTGACCGCGTTGATTGTCGAGCCGCATGCGGGCATGCGCGCGAGCATCCACAACATGCTGACTCTGTGCGGGCTGACCAGGATCGACCATGCGGGCAGTTCCAACGCCGCCATCAAGCACCTGGGCCTCAAAGCGTTCGACGTGGTGCTGTGCGAGTACGACCTCGACGGCGGCCAGGATGGCCAGCAATTGCTGGAAGACTTGCGCCACCATAAGCTGATGACCATGTCGACCATGTTCATCATGGTCACCGCCGAAGGCAATTACAGCAAGGTGGTCAGCGCGGCCGAACTGGCGCCCACCGATTACATCCTCAAGCCGTTTACCGCCGACCTGCTGCTCGAGCGCATCGGGCGCGCGCTCGACAAGCGCAATGTGTTCATGCCGGTCTATCAACTGATGGATTCGGGCAACCAGCGCGAAGCGATCGAGGCCTGCGCCGAGGGCATGCGCCTGCACCCGCGCTACGCGGTCGATTTCCTGCGCCTGCGCGCCGAGCTGCATATGTTCCTGGGCGAGCCGGAGCTGGCCGAGCCGATCTACCAGCAACTGTTCGATGCCAAGGCGATCGCCTGGGCCCGCCTGGGCCTGGCCAAGACCCTGTTCATGCGCGAGCGCTTCGACGAGGCCAGGGAGATCCTGACCGCGCTGGTCGATAGCAACAAGAAATTCGTCGATGCCTACGACTGGCTGGCGCGCACGCATGCCGCCGTGGGCGAACTGGCGCAGTCGCAGGCGGTCCTGAGCGATGCGGTGGCGGTCTCGCCGCATGCGGTGCGGCGCTTGCGCAAGCTGGGCGAGGTGGCGCTGGAAACGGGCGACACCGAGACCGCCGAAAAAGTGCTCAAGCAAGTGGTGAGCAAGGCCAAGTATTCGACTTTCCGCGACCCGGAAGACCACGTCAAGCTGGTCCAGACCTTGGTGAAAAAGGGCGATCCGGTGCAGGCGGCGGCCGTGATCCGCGACCTCGACAAGTCGATGGGCGGACAGAAGAACACGGCCGTGTGCAGCGCCATTTCGTCCGCCATGGTGCATGAGTACACCGGCAACGATGCGCGCCTGGAAGAGTCGCTCACGGCGGCGCTGGAAGGTTGCCGCATCACCAGCGGGCTGTCGCCGGAGGTCAAGATGGAACTGGCCCGCAATTGTTTGCAAAACAATATGGAGCAGGGCGCGGCCGAAGTCATGAGCGATGTGATGCGCAACGCCGCCAACGGCGCCGTCATGGCCAAGGCGATGGCGGTGTTCGAGCAGGCCGGGCGCACCGACCTGGCCCTGAGCGTGGCGCACGAGAGCCGCCAGGCTGTGGTCGACCTGGTGGCGGCCGGCGCGGCCAAGGCCAACGAGGGCGACTACCGCGGTTCGGTCGAGCTGATGGTCGAGGCGGTCGGCAGGCTGCCGGACAATCCGCAAGTGGTGTTCAATGCCGCCGTCGCCGTGCTCAAGTGCCTGGAAAACGTCGGCTGGGACGAGCTGCTGGCCCAGGATGCGCTGGCGCTGATCGACAATGTGCGCCGGCTCGACCCGGTCAATCCGAAATTGCCGGCCCTGGCCGGCCTGCATCAGCAGATCCTGACCAAATACGACAAGGGCGTGCGCAGGAAAGCCGGCGCGCCCGCCTGACTTTCGCACCCCTGCCCCTTATCCATGTCCAGCGCATCTCCTCCTTCCGCTTCTCCCTCCTACGCCGATGGCGACACCCGGCGCGTGCGCGCCTCCCTGATCCACAAGGTGTGCGGCGACGAAGACATGTTTGCCCTGGGCGCCTCGGTGGCGCGGGTGGTCGAGATGACCTCGTCCGACGACGAGGGCACGCACGACCTGGCCTATTACGTGCTGTCGGACGTGGCCCTGACCCAGCGCATCCTGCGCCTGTCGAACACGCCGACCTACCGCACCAAGTCCGGCACCACGGTGACCACGATCTCGCGCGCCATCTCGCTGCTCGGCTTCGACAATGTGCGCACCACGGCGCTGGCGATGCTGCTGGTCGACGCCCTGTCGAACAGCGCCCACGCCACCAGCGTGCGGATCGAGCTCGAAGCGGCCCTGTGCGCCAGCCTGGTGGGGCGCGAAATGGCGCGCCACAGCTTTTACCAGGGTGCCGAGGAAGCCTCGATCGGGGCCCTGTTCAAGAACCTGGGGCCGCTGCTGGTGGCCTCGCACGAGCATGACCGCTACCGCGAGATCAACGCGCTGGTCAAGGGCGGCACCCACAGCGTGGGCCAGGCCTCGCAAATGATCCTGGGCGCGAGCTACGACGCCCTGTCGCAGGCGGTGATGGCGGAGTGGAAGATTCCGGACGTCATTGTCCGCTCGCTCAGTCCGCTGCAGGCGGGGGCGCAGAAGGTGGCGATCAACCGCGGCGAGTGGATGCGCCAGGTGGCGTCGTTCGCGATGGAAGTGTCGCGCCTGCTGGGGCGCTCGGCCAGTCCGGCCGAGAGCAAGGAGTTCCAGGCGCTGCAGCTGCGCTACGGGGTGGCGCTGAACCTGACCGCCGACCAGATGACGGCATTGTTCGAGACGGTCCAGACCGAGATGACTGCGCTGCTGCGCAGCATGAACATGGAGCCGCAGCCGCGCGACGAGGAAACGCTCGACAGCGGCGGGCTGCCGAATGTGCTGCTGCTGGCCACCATGGACGCCGGCGGGGGCGCGGCGGGCGGCTCCCATCCGAGCGGCAAGCCGCACAATGCGCGCGAGCTGCTGCTGGCCGGGGTGCAGGATGTGACGCAGATGCGCGCCGCGGGCGACGCCAAGGTCAACGATGTCATCCTGGCCGTACTGGAAACCTTGTACAAGAGCATGGGTTTCCGCTTCGCCACGGTGTGCCTGAAGGATGCGCGCAGCGGCCAGTACCGGGCGCGCCTGGCGTTCGGCGAAGAGCATGCGCGGCGCCAGGCCGGTTTTGCCTTTCCCATGGGGTCGGCGCGCGACCTGTTTCACCTGGCCATGGAAAACGATGCCGACCTGATGATCGCGGACGCCACCAGCCCCAAGATCCGCGACCTGCTGCCGGGATGGCACCGGGCCCTGCTGCCGGACGCCAAGAGCTTCATCGTGCTGCCGCTGGTGGTGAGCAAGGTGCAGGTGGGCCTGTTCTACGCCGACCGCGCCGAGCTCGCGCCGGAGGGCGTGCCGCCCGACGAAACCTCGCTGATCAAGGCCCTGAAAGGGCAGGTGCTGCTGGCGCTGGCGCCCTGACTCAGAGGTAGCCCCGTCATTCCCGCGCCAAGGCGGCACTCGGCGGGAATGGCGGCTCATCAGTCAAGGGCCCAAATGGCGTTGCTCATAGGCACCCAAAAAAAGATTTCACATTTTTTCGCCAAGCCCTTGCACATCCCGACTTCTTCCCGTTACAATCACGCCCCGAAGCAAGACGTCAATGAGATAGCAGAAAGCACCCTGCAAATATAATTGACAGTAGATTGATCTTGCTTCATACTCTGCGGTTCCTCGCGGAGGGGTGGCCGAGTGGTTAAAGGCGACAGACTGTAAATCTGTTCTCTATGAGTACGCTGGTTCGAATCCAGCCCCCTCCACCAAGTTGTTGCAGAAGATGTTGTAGTCGGTGAAGTAGTAACTCGCGGGTGTAGCTCAATGGTAGAGCAGAAGCCTTCCAAGCTTACGACGAGGGTTCGATTCCCTTCACCCGCTCCAGTGCTTCATGCAATGCGCGATCGGTGGCAGCAAGATCGCAAAGTCGTAATACATAATCGCCCTTTTAGCTCAGTGGTAGAGCACTCCCTTGGTAAGGGAGAGGCCACGTGTTCAATCCACGTAAAGGGCACCAGAATTCAGTGCTTCAGGCATTCGTAACATTCGCAGTATTCAATAGTTAGTCAGGCGCGTGCCTGGTCACACTCAAAATCGTTAGGAGTCTAAAATGGCAAAAGGTAAATTCGAACGGACCAAGCCGCACGTCAACGTCGGTACCATCGGACACGTTGATCACGGCAAGACCACCCTGACGGCAGCTATCGCAACCGTTCTGTCGAAGAAATTCGGCGGCGAAGCAAAAGCATACGACCAGATCGATGCGGCACCAGAAGAAAAAGCGCGCGGCATCACCATCAACACCGCCCACGTCGAGTACGAAACGGCCAACCGCCACTACGCTCACGTTGACTGCCCAGGCCACGCCGATTACATCAAGAACATGATCACCGGCGCAGCACAGATGGACGGCGCGATCCTGGTTTGCTCCGCAGCTGACGGCCCAATGCCGCAGACCCGCGAGCACATCCTGCTGGCACGCCAGGTTGGCGTTCCATACATCATCGTGTTCCTGAACAAGTGCGACCTGGTCGACGACGCAGAACTGCTGGAACTGGTTGAAATGGAAGTGCGTGAGCTCTTGTCGAAATACGAGTTCCCAGGCGACGACCTGCCGATCATCAAGGGTTCGGCACGTATGGCCCTCGAAGGCAACACCGGCGAAATGGGCGAAGTGGCGATCATGGCTCTGGCCGAAGCGCTGGACACCTACATCCCTACGCCAGAGCGCGCTATCGACGGTGCTTTCCTGATGCCAGTGGAAGACGTGTTCTCGATCTCGGGTCGCGGTACCGTTGTGACCGGCCGTATCGAGCGCGGTATTGTTAAAGTCGGCGAAGAAATCGAAATCGTCGGCATTTCCGACACCGTCAAGACCACTTGCACCGGCGTGGAAATGTTCCGCAAGCTGCTGGACCAGGGTCAAGCCGGCGACAACGTTGGTCTGCTGCTGCGCGGCACCAAGCGTGAAGACGTACAGCGTGGTCAGGTTCTGGCAAAGCCAAACTCGATCAAGCCGCACAATCACTTCACCGGTGAGATCTATGTCCTGTCGAAAGACGAAGGCGGCCGTCACACCCCGTTCTTCAACAACTATCGTCCACAGTTCTACTTCCGTACCACGGACGTGACTGGTTCGATCGAGTTGCCAGCGGACAAAGAAATGGTTATGCCAGGCGATAACGTGTCGATCACCGTCAAGCTGATCAACCCGATTGCGATGGAGGAAGGCCTGCGTTTCGCGATCCGCGAAGGTGGCCGTACCGTTGGTGCAGGTGTTGTTGCAAAGATTCTCAGCGAAGTAGCTGGTAAGTAATTAGTTAGGGTGGGCCCGGACTCTCCGTCCGGCTCCCCGCCGAAATCAGCAGCTTGCCATCAGCGGCCGGACGATGGTATAATTGCTGATTCCACTGAAGTTTTACGTAGGGACGTAGCTCAATTGGCAGAGCGTCGGTCTCCAAAACCGAAGGTTGGGGGTTCGATGCCCTCCGTCCCTGCCACCGTTCTGGTGCAGGGCACCGAAAGTAAAAACGTATGTCTAATCAATCCGTGCAAACCGTCAGCACGTCGAACGACAAGTTTAAAGTCGCGCTGGCAGTGGTTGCCGCGATTGCAGGGGTCGTCGGGTTCTTCTACCTGAAGGGCCAAAGTAAACCAGCTTGGATGTGCGGTTCCGCACTCGCGGCTGGTTTAGTTTTTGCCGTCCTGCTTTTGTGGACCTCGTCCAGTGGCCGTGAGTTCTTGAATTTCGCCAAAGAGGCTGTGCGCGAGACCAAGAAAGTCGTTTGGCCCGCTCCCAAAGAAGCTATGCAGATCACGGGTATCGTGTTTGCGTTTGTGACCGTCATGGCGCTGTTCCTGTGGGGCACGGACAAGATGCTTGAATTTTTGTTGTACGACGTGATCCTGGGTTGGAAATAACATGAGCGAAAATGTGCAAGATGATGCGGCCGGCGAACCTGCGGTCGACGCTCCGGCGGCAGACGCATTGGCGGCCGACGCTTCGGCGGCCGACGCATCGGCGCCGGGCGTAGAGGCTCCGGCACAAGACGCTGCTGCAGCGCTGAGCGTGCCAGTTAGCAACAAGCGCTGGTACGTTGTGCATGCTTATTCTGGCATGGAAAAAAGTGTCATGCGTGCACTGACCGAGCGCGTCGAGCGTGCCGGTATGCAAGATCAGTTCGGCCGCATCCTGGTGCCGGTCGAAGAAGTCGTTGAAGTCAAGAATGGCCAGAAGTCGGTCACGGAACGTCGTTTCTTCCCAGGCTATGTGCTGGTTGAAATGGAAATGACGGACGAGACCTGGCACTTGGTCAAGAACACCAGCAAGGTCACCGGCTTTATTGGCGGTAAGTCGAACAAGCCGACGCCGATTCCCGCGCGCGAAATCGACAAGATCATGCAGCAGATGCAAGAAGGCATCGAGAAGCCGCGCCCGAAAGTGCTGTACGAAGTGGGCGAGCAAGTGCGTATCAAGGATGGTCCGTTCACCGACTTCAACGGCAACGTCGAAGAAGTCAATTACGAGAAATCCAAAGTGCGCGTCTCGGTCACCATCTTCGGTCGTGCAACGCCTGTCGAACTCGAGTTCGGCCAGGTCGAGAAAGTCTAAGCGCTGCCCCCACGGGGGCAGCAGCTGCAGCAAGCGCCTGATCGGGGCGTCGCGGTAGTTTAAGCGGAACCCGGTAAGAGGAGCCCTGCCATGATTGTACCGGCGGGGCGCTACTACTCAATCCAAGATAGGAGCCATCATGGCAAAGAAAATCATTGGTTTTATCAAGCTGCAAGTGCCAGCTGGTAAAGCAAACCCATCCCCACCGATTGGCCCAGCACTGGGTCAGCGCGGCCTGAACATCATGGAATTCTGCAAGGCGTTCAACGCCCAGACCCAGGGTCAAGAGCCAGGTATGCCAATCCCGGTCGTGATCACGGCGTTCGCGGACAAGTCCTTCACTTTCGTGATGAAGACCCCTCCAGCAACCTACCTGATCAAGAAGTTCGCCGGCATCACCAAAGGTTCGCCAACGCCACATACCACCAAGGTAGGCAAGCTGACCCGCGCTCAAGCTGAAGAAATCGCTAAAATCAAACAGCCGGATCTGACCGCTGCCGACATGGATGCCGCAGTGCGCATCATCGCCGGTTCCGCTCGTTCGATCGGCATCACGGTGGAGGGTCTGTAATGGCTAAGCTGTCCAAACGCGTTAAAGCAATCAAAGCCAAAGTCGACCGTAACAAGTCCTACGGCTTCGACAATGCAGTCGCTCTGGTGAAAGAATTCGCCACCGCCAAGTTCAACGAATCGATCGACGTATCGGTTCAGCTGGGCGTGGATCCTAAGAAGTCGGATCAAGTCGTGCGCGGCTCCGTCGTTCTGCCAGCAGGCACCGGCAAGACCGTTCGCGTTGCAGTATTTGCAACCGGCGAAAAAGCCGAGCAGGCAAAAGCTGCCGGCGCCGACATCGTTGGTATGGAAGACCTGGCTGAGATGGTTAAAGCCGGCAACATGCCTTTCGATATCGTCATCGCTTCGCCAGATACCATGCGTATCGTCGGTACCCTGGGCCAGATACTGGGACCACGCGGCCTGATGCCTAACCCGAAAGTCGGCACTGTTACTCCTGACGTCGCTACCGCCGTGAAAAACGCGAAAGCCGGCCAGGTTCAGTACCGTACCGACAAGGCAGGTATCATCCACGCAACGATCGGCCGTAAATCGTTCGCTGACGCTGACCTGAAAGCCAACCTGGTTGCGCTGATCGATGCACTGAACAAGGCTAAGCCAGCCTCGTCGAAAGGTGTTTACCTGCGCAAGGTAGCCCTGTCGTCGACCATGGGCGCCGGCGTTCGCGTCGACCAGGGTTCCCTGGCAGCTTAAGTTTGAAAGAATTAAGTCCACGGTGCACACCGTGGCGACTCTTTGGGATGTCCGGGCGCAAGCCCGGGCAGACAATCAAAGACCGTTGGGCTGAAGGCAGCAGGCAGGCCGGAGGTTAATAGACCACCCAACGCAGATGGTGCACCCGAGCAAGTTTTGTTAGTCCCGCTGCGTGAATTCATCCGCTCAGTTGTACTTCTAAACGTCGGACGCCGTTGTTCGAACCGATGCAAGGCATTTGCCGCGCATCATTTTAGGAGGTTGACCGTGGGTCTCAATCTGAATGACAAAAAGGCCGTCGTCGCCGAAGTTTCCGCAAAAGTAGCAACTGCGCAAACCATCGTCGTGGCCGAATATCGTGGCATCCAGGTTGGTCACTTGACGCAACTTCGTGCCAAAGCGCGTACCCAGGGTGTGTACCTGCGTGTTCTGAAGAACACGCTGGCTCGCAAATCCGTTGAAGGTACGCAGTTTGCTAACCTGGCCGACTCGATGGTCGGTCCGCTGATCTACTCGATCTCGGATGATGCCGTTGCAGCAGCTAAAGTCATCGCTGACTTTGCTAAAACCAACGACAAACTGGTTATTACCGCAGGTAACTACGCAGGCAAGCAGCTGGATAAAGCAGCTGTTGTCGCGTTGGCAAGCATTCCTAGCCGTGAAGTCCTCATCTCCCAGATCCTGGGTCTGATGCTGACGCCGGTGTCGAGCTTTGCACGTGGTCTGGCTGCCCTGGCAGCGAAAAAAGGCGAAGGCGCCGCTCCTGCAGAAGAAACTGCAGCAGCAGAAGAAGCCCCAGCAGCAGCGTAATCGTTCGCGATTACCCTTGCACTTTTTTAGTCAATACCAATCTATACAACGTATTAGAGGACATTGCCGCCAAGCGGTCCTGTCCTCCACAAAATAAATGGAGTTTCAAATGGCAATCAGCAAAGACGACATCCTGGCAGCAGTTGGCGAAATGTCCGTAATGGACCTGAACGACCTGGTCAAGGCATTCGAAGAAAAATTCGGCGTATCGGCAGCTGCAGTCGCAGTTGGCGGCGGCGCTGGTGCAGGTCCAGCAGTTGTTGCTGAAGAGCAGACCGAATTCAACCTGGTTCTGGCTGATTTCGGCGCGAACAAAGTTGGCGTCATTAAAGCAGTTCGCGAAATCACCGGCCTGGGCTTGAAAGAAGCTAAAGACCTGGTCGATGGCGCACCAAAAACGGTGAAAGAAGCGATCTCGAAAGCTGACGCTGAAGCCGGCAAGAAAAAGCTGGAAGATGCTGGCGCGAAAGCCGAAATCAAGTAATAGTAACAAAGCCTTATTTGGCGTTCAGTTCTGCGCCGGAGTCAAAGCTTGCGGTCCTCTCCCGAAAGGGGGAGGATGCGGCTTTGGCTCTTTTGTCGTCCCTGTCGTATAAGTAACGCTTAAGCAGTACCCAGTCGTATTCGTATTATCTTCTTATCACCTGGCAAAAAGTTCGAGACTTGAGGCCTTTCTAGTGCGCGCCCGGCCCTGGAAATTCCTGAATTCTCATCCTTTCTGTCACTCACGGAGTGTCCATGCACTACTCATTTACTGAGAAGAAACGCATTCGCAAGTCATTCGCGAAGCGCGCCAACGTTCACAACGTTCCCTTCCTTCTGGCTACACAGCTCGAATCCTACGAGAATTTCTTGCAAGCGGATACCATCCCGTCGACCCGCAAGAACGATGGCCTGCAGTCGGCTTTCACCTCGATTTTCCCTATCGTGTCGCACAATGGTTTTGCGCGTCTCGAATTCCTGTCGTATGTCCTGGGTGACCCGGCCTTCGACGTCAAGGAATGCCAACAGCGTGGCCTGACGTTCGCGTCGCCGCTGCGCGCCAAGGTGCGTCTGGTGATTCTGGATAAAGAATCGCCGACCAAGCCTGTGGTTAAGGAAATGAAAGAGCAAGAAGTTTACATGGGCGAATTGCCGCTCATGACGACCACCGGCTCGTTCGTCATCAACGGTACCGAGCGCGTGATCGTCTCGCAGCTGCACCGTTCGCCTGGCGTGTTCTTCGAACACGACCGCGGCAAGACCCACTCGTCGGGCAAGCTGTTGTTCTCGGCACGGATCATTCCTTACCGCGGCTCGTGGCTGGACTTCGAGTTCGATCCGAAGGACATCCTGTTCTTCCGCGTCGACCGCCGCCGCAAGATGCCTGTGACGATCCTGCTGAAGGCTATCGGGATGTCGCACGAACAGATCCTGGCGAACTTCTTCGTATTCGACAATTTCAACCTGCGCTCCGAAGGCGCCGAGATGGAATTCGTCGCCGAACGCCTGCGTGGTGAAGTCGCGCGTTTCGACATCGTGGACAAATCCGGCAAGACCCTGGTGCTGAAAGACAAGCGTATCAACGCCAAGCACGTGCGCGATATCGAAGCGGCCGGCATCAAGCACATTTCCGTGCCTGAAGACTACCTTTTGGGGCGTGTGCTGGCCAAGAACATCGTCGACTCGGACACCGGCGAAGTCATCGCTTCGGCCAATGACGAGCTGACCGAAGACGTCCTGGGCCGCCTGCGCGACGCCGGCGTCAGCGAAATCCAGACCCTGTACACGAACGACCTCGACCAGGGTGGCTACATCTCGCAAACCCTGCGTATCGACGACACCGCCGACCAGATGGCCGCGAAAGTGGCGATCTACCGCATGATGCGTCCAGGCGAGCCGCCAACCGAAGATTCGGTCGAAGCGCTGTTCAACGGCCTGTTCTACAGCCCTGAGCGCTACGACCTGTCGGCCGTCGGCCGCATGAAGTTCAACCGCCGCATCGGCCGCGATGAACTGACCGGCATGATGACCCTGTCGAACGACGACGTCCTGGCTGTGATCAAGATCCTGGTGGAACTGCGCAATGGCCGCGGCGAAGTCGACGATATCGATCACCTGGGTAACCGTCGCGTACGTTGCGTCGGCGAACTGGCGGAGAATCAATTCCGTGCCGGCCTGGTGCGCGTTGAGCGCGCCGTCAAGGAACGCCTCGGCCAGGCCGAAGCGGACAACCTGATGCCGCACGACCTGATCAACTCGAAGCCGATTTCGGCCGCGATTCGCGAGTTCTTCGGTTCGTCCCAGCTGTCGCAGTTTATGGACCAGACCAACCCGCTGTCGGAAATCACCCACAAGCGCCGCGTTTCCGCGCTCGGACCTGGTGGTCTGACCCGCGAACGCGCCGGCTTCGAAGTGCGCGACGTGCACCCGACCCACTATGGCCGCGTGTGCCCGATCGAAACGCCAGAGGGCCCGAACATTGGTCTGATCAACTCGCTGGCTCTGTTTGCCCGCCTGAACGAATACGGCTTCCTCGAGACGCCGTACCGCAAGGTCGAAAACAGCATGGTCACCGACAAGATCGACTATCTGTCCGCGATCGAAGAAGGCCGCTACATCATCGCCCAGGCGAATGCGACCATCTCGAAAGAGGGTACTTTGTCGGATGAACTGGTTTCCGCACGTGAAGCCGGCGAAACGATCCTGGTATCGCCGGAGCGCATCCAGTACATGGACGTGGCGCCTGGCCAGATCGTCTCGGTCGCTGCTTCCCTGATTCCGTTCCTCGAACACGATGATGCGAACCGCGCATTGATGGGTGCCAACATGCAGCGCCAGGCCGTTCCTTGCCTGCGCCCTGAAAAAGCCTTCGTCGGTACCGGTATCGAACGCACCGTGGCAGTCGACTCCGGCACCACCGTGCAAGCGCTGCGTGGCGGCGTGGTCGATTACATCGATGCAGGCCGTGTCGTGATTCGCGTCAACGACGACGAAGCACTGGCGGGCGAAGTCGGTGTGGACATCTACAACCTGATCAAGTACACCCGTTCCAACCAGAACACCAACATCAACCAGCGTCCGATCGTGCAAGTCGGCGACCGTGTCGCCAAGCGCGACGTGATCGCCGATGGCGCCTCGACCGATCTGGGCGAACTGGCTCTGGGTCAGAACATGCTCGTGGCATTTATGCCATGGAACGGTCTGAACTTCGAGGATTCGATCCTGATCTCGGAAAACGTCGTGAAAGACGACCGCTACACCTCGATTCACATCGAAGAGTTGTCGGTTGTTGCACGCGATACCAAGCTGGGCGCCGAAGAAATTACGCGCGATATCTCGAACCTGGCTGAAAACCAGCTGGCTCGCCTGGATGAGTCCGGCATCGTCTACATCGGTGCTGAAGTGCAAGCTGGCGACACCCTGGTCGGTAAAGTGACGCCAAAAGGCGAAACCCAGCTGACCCCGGAAGAGAAGCTGCTGCGCGCGATTTTCGGCGAGAAAGCATCGGACGTCAAAGACACCTCGCTGCGCGTGCCTTCGGGCATGGTCGGCACCGTGATCGACGTACAAGTGTTTACCCGTGAAGGCATCGTCCGCGACAAGCGCGCCCAGCAGATCATCGATGATGAACTCAAGCGTTTCCGCCTCGACCTGAACGACCAGATGCGTATTGTGGAGGGCGATGCCTTCCAGCGTCTGGAAAAAATGCTGATTGGTAAAGTAGTCAATGGCGGCCCTAAAAAGCTGGCCAAGGGCGTGAAGATCACCAAAGAGTACCTCGACGACCTCGACAAGTACCACTGGTTCGATATCCGTCCAGCTGACGACGATGCCGCCACTGCCCTCGAAGCGATCAAGGAATCGATCGCCGAGAAGCGTCACCAGTTCGACCTGGCCTTCGAAGAGAAGCGCAAGAAGTTGACCCAGGGTGATGAACTGCAACCTGGCGTGCAGAAGATGGTCAAAGTGTACCTGGCCGTCAAGCGCCGCCTGCAGTCGGGCGACAAGATGGCCGGCCGTCACGGTAACAAGGGTGTGGTTTCCCGTATCGTGCCAGTCGAAGACATGCCATACATGGCGGACGGTACCCCGGCCGACATCGTGCTCAACCCGCTGGGCGTTCCGTCGCGGATGAACGTTGGTCAGATTCTCGAGACCCACTTGGGTTGGGCAGCCAAGGGCCTGGGCCTGCGCATCGGCGAAATGCTGAAAGCGCAAGCCAAGGTCCAGGAAATGCGCAAGTTCCTGAACCTGATCTACAACGAAACCGGCAAGACGGAAGACCTGGACAACTTCAGCGACGACGAGATCATGACCCTGGCGCAAAACCTGAAGAACGGCGTGCCTTTCGCGACGCCAGTGTTCGACGGTGCGCACGAGTCGGAAATCCATCGCATGCTGGACCTGGCGTATCCTGACCATATCGCGACCAAACTCGGCATGACTCCGTCGAAGAACCAGGTCACGATGTACGACGGCCGCACCGGCGAATCGTTCGAGCGCAAGGTAACTGTTGGCTACATGCACGTACTGAAACTGCACCACCTGGTCGACGACAAGATGCACGCGCGTTCGACCGGTCCTTACTCGCTGGTAACGCAGCAGCCACTGGGCGGTAAAGCCCAGTTCGGTGGCCAGCGTTTCGGTGAGATGGAAGTCTGGGCACTGGAAGCGTACGGCGCATCGTATGTGCTGCAAGAAATGCTGACCGTCAAGTCGGATGACGTGAACGGCCGTACCAAGGTGTACGAGAACCTGGTCAAAGGCGACCATGTGATCGACGCCGGTATGCCGGAATCGTTCAACGTGCTGGTCAAGGAAATCCGTTCGCTGGGTATCGATATCGACCTCGAACGTAACTGAGCGATAAACGACGATTAACGTTTATCAATTGGTTTGAGAACAACGATGCCCGGCAGGGAAACCTGTCCGGGCAACGTAGTCTCAGGTAGAGAAGTTTAATCACCACTGGAGTGATACATGAAAGCACTGCTCGATCTATTCAAGCAAGTTCAGCAAAACGAAACGTTCGACGCGATCAAGATTGGTCTGGCGTCGCCTGAAAAAATCCGTTCGTGGTCCTACGGCGAAGTAAAAAAGCCGGAAACCATCAACTACCGTACCTTCAAGCCAGAACGCGACGGTCTGTTCTGCGCCAAGATCTTTGGTCCTATCAAGGATTATGAGTGCCTGTGCGGCAAGTACAAGCGCCTGAAACACCGCGGTGTGATCTGCGAAAAGTGCGGCGTCGAAGTTACGCTGGCCAAGGTGCGCCGTGAGCGCATGGGCCACATCGAGCTCGCTTCGCCAACCGCGCACATCTGGTTCCTGAAGTCGCTGCCGTCGCGTCTGGGCATGGTCCTGGACATGACCCTGCGCGATATCGAACGCGTTCTGTACTTCGAAGCATATGTGGTCACCGATCCAGGCATGACCCCGCTGAAGAAGTGCCAGATCATGTCGGAAGACGACTACGCCGCCAAGTACGAAGAGTACGGCGACGACTTCACCGCCTTCATGGGCGCCGAAGGTATCCGTGAACTGCTGCGCTCGATCGACATCCACCGCGATGCCGAAGCCCTGCGCGTGGAACTGAAGGAATCGAAGTCCGAAGCGAAGATCAAGAAATACGCCAAGCGCCTCAAAGTGCTCGAGGCATTCCAGCGTTCGGGCATCAAGCCGGACTGGATGATCATGGAAGTGCTGCCAGTGCTGCCGCCGGAACTGCGTCCGCTGGTGCCGCTGGACGGCGGCCGCTTTGCGACCTCCGACCTGAACGACCTGTATCGCCGCGTCATCAACCGTAATAACCGCCTGAAGCGCCTGATGGAATTGCGCGCTCCGGAAATCATTACGCGTAACGAAAAGCGCATGCTGCAAGAAGCGGTCGATTCGCTGCTGGACAACGGCCGTCGCGGTAAAGCGATGACCGGCGCCAACAAGCGTCCGCTGAAGTCGCTGGCTGAAATGATCAAGGGTAAAGGCGGCCGTTTCCGTCAGAACTTGCTGGGCAAGCGCGTCGACTATTCGGGCCGTTCGGTCATCGTGGTCGGTCCTCAGCTCAAACTGCACCAGTGCGGCTTGCCGAAACTGATGGCGCTGGAACTGTTCAAGCCATTCATTTTCAACAAGCTCGAACTGATGGGTCTGGCAACGACGATCAAGGCCGCCAAGAAGCTGGTCGAGATCCAGGAACCGGTCGTGTGGGACATCCTGGAAGACGTGATCCGCGAACACCCGGTCATGCTCAACCGCGCACCTACCTTGCACCGTCTGGGTATCCAGGCGTTCGAGCCAGTCCTGATTGAAGGCAAGGCCATCCAGCTGCACCCACTCGTCTGCGCGGCGTTCAACGCCGACTTCGACGGTGACCAGATGGCGGTCCACGTCCCGTTGTCGATCGAAGCGCAGATGGAAGCGCGTACGCTGATGCTGGCGTCGAACAACATCCTGTTCCCGTCGAACGGCGAACCGTCGATCGTGCCGTCCCAGGATATCGTGCTGGGTCTGTACTACGCGACGCGTGAAGCGATCAACGCCAAGAACGAAGGTATGCTGTTTACCGACGTCTCGGAAGTGATCCGCGCCTACGACAACAAGGAAGTCGAACTGACGACCCGCATCACCGTGCGTATCGTCGAGAACCCGAAGGATGCCGAGACCGGCGAATTCGTGCGCACCGTCACGCGCTACGAAACCACGGTCGGCCGCGCGATCCTGTCCGAAATCCTGCCGAAGGGCTTGCCGTTCTCCGTACTGAACCGCGCCCTGAAGAAGAAAGAGATTTCGAAGCTGATCAACACGTCGTTCCGCAAGTGCGGCCTGCGTGCCACCGTCGTGTTCGCCGACAAGCTGATGCAGTCCGGTTTCCGTCTCGCGACGCGCGCCGGTATCTCGATCTGCGTCGACGACATGCTGGTACCACCACAAAAAGTGACCCTGATTTCCGCCGCGGAGCAGGAAGTCAAGCAGATCGAGCAGCAGTACGCTTCCGGTCTGGTCACCGCGGGCGAGCGTTACAACAAGGTCGTCGACATCTGGGGCAAGACCTCGGACGAAGTCGGCAAGGCCATGATGGACCAGCTCAAAGTAGAAGATGTCATCAAGCGCGACGGCACCAAGTCGACGCAGGAATCGTTCAACGCGATTTACATGATGGCCGACTCGGGCGCGCGCGGTTCCGCAGCCCAGATTCGCCAGTTGGCTGGTATGCGAGGCCTGATGGCCAAGCCGGATGGTTCGATTATCGAAACGCCGATTACCGCGAACTTCCGCGAAGGTCTGAACGTGTTGCAGTACTTCATTTCGACCCACGGCGCTCGTAAAGGTCTGGCCGATACGGCACTGAAAACGGCGAACTCGGGTTACCTGACCCGCCGTCTGGTCGACGTGACCCAGGATCTGGTTGTGATCGAGGACGATTGCGGCACCACCAACGGCGCGCTGATGAAGGCGATGGTCGAAGGCGGTGAAGTCATCGAGCCGCTGCGCGACCGTATCCTCGGCCGTGTCAACGTGCATGACGTCGTCAATCCTGAAACCCAGGAAACGCTGTACGAAGCTGGCACCCTGCTCGACGAAGACATGGTCGAAGAAATCGAACGCCTGTCGATCGACGAAGTCAAGGTTCGCACGCCACTTACTTGCGACACGCGCTTCGGCCTGTGCGCCAAGTGCTATGGCCGCGACCTGGGCCGCGGCATGCTGGTCAACGCCGGCGAAGCGGTTGGTGTTGTCGCTGCGCAGTCGATTGGTGAGCCGGGTACCCAGCTGACCATGCGTACCTTCCACATCGGTGGTGCGGCATCGCGTGCGGCAGTGGCCTCGTCGGTGGAAGCGAAGTCGAACGGTACCATCCGTTTCACCGCGACCATGCGTTACGTTACCAATGGCAAGGGCGCCCAGATCGTCATTTCCCGTTCCGGCGAAGTGCTGATCACGGACGACCACGGCCGTGAGCGCGAGCGTCATAAAGTGCCGTACGGCGCGACCCTGATCGTCAAGGATGGCATGGTCATCAAGGCCGGTACGGCCCTGGCAACCTGGGATCCGCTGACCCGTCCGATCATTACCGAGTACGCCGGTACCGTCCGCTTCGAGAACGTCGAAGAAGGCGTCACCGTCGCCCGTCAGGTTGATGATGTGACCGGTCTGGCAACCCTGGTGGCGATCGATGCGAAGCGTCGCGGTTCGCTGACCAAAACGCTGCGTCCGCAAGTCAAGCTGCTCAACGACGTCAACGAAGAAGTCAAGATTGCCGGTACCGAACACTCGGTGGCGATCGGCTTCCAGGTCGGCGCGCTGATCATGGTCAAAGACGGTCAATCGGTATCGGTCGGCGAAGTGCTGGCACGTATCCCGACGGAATCGCAAAAAACGCGCGACATTACCGGTGGTCTGCCACGGGTTGCCGAGCTGTTCGAAGCGCGTTCGCCGAAAGACGCCGGCATGCTGGCGGAAGTCACGGGTACGGTTGCGTTTGGTAAAGAAACCAAGGGCAAGCAGCGTCTGGAAATCACGGACATGGACGGCAACAAGCACGAGTTCCTGATCACCAAGGACAAGCAAGTGCTGGTACACGACGGCCAGGTAGTGAACAAGGGCGAGATGATCGTGGACGGCCCGGCCGATCCGCAAGACATCCTGCGTCTGCTGGGTATCGAAGCGCTGGCGCGTTACATCGTTGACGAAGTGCAGGACGTGTACCGTCTGCAGGGCGTGAAGATTAACGACAAGCACATCGAAGTGATCGTGCGCCAGATGCTGCGCCGCGTGCAGATCGTGGAAGCGGGCGATGCGAACTACATCGTCGGCGAACAGGTCGAGCGTTCGGAGCTGCTGGACGAAAACGATCGCGTGATCGCCGCTGGCAAGATCCCTGCGACGTACGAAAACGTACTGCTGGGTATTACCAAGGCATCGCTGTCGACCGATTCGTTCATCTCGGCCGCATCGTTCCAGGAAACCACCCGCGTGCTGACCGAAGCGGCGATCATGGGCAAGCGCGATTCGCTGCGCGGCCTGAAAGAGAACGTCATCGTCGGCCGCCTGATTCCTGGCGGTACCGGTCTGGCATTCCACCGCGCCAAGAAAGAGAAAGAGGCGTGGGAAGTGGAAGAGCGCAAGGCGCTGCTCGATGCTGAGAAGGCCAACATGGCCACCGAACTGCAAGCCATGGAAGACAACACGGCAGCACAGCACAGCGACGAAGCGTAATCTAGCTTAGACGCACACGAAAACGGCACCGAGGAGCAATCCCGGTGCCGTTTTTTTATGCTCATCGGAGGTTTCTTTCAGGCGGTGGCCGCGCGCAAGGAAGGCTTCGCGAAGGTGGAGAAGGTGCAGATACTTCTTCGCAGCCTTAGGGGTAGGGATAGCGAGAGTGGAAATGACAGAGCTAAGTAAGCTCCAGACGCTGGCAGCGCGCCGACAGTGATTGCGCACTTACTCAAGCCAGTCGCGCGACCATTGGCGCTGCGTTCTCACAGCACGGACTTGGCCCACCCATCCCACAAGCTCCCCAATTTCCCAAAGTTGCCCACCGCCTGCGTTGCCGTGGAATCCGGCCTGCCCAGCGCGTCTTCGACCGCCTGCAGCCCCAGCTCTTCCGCGAGCCGGCAGGCTTGCAAACCTGCGCCCAGGCGTTCTTCCTTGCGGGCGAAATCATGGAAGCGCAGGCGGTCGTGTTTGCCGAAATAGGCAAACCGGATCACCGGACGCCTGGCCAGCCAGGCAATCAGCGGCCAGTCGAAGCTGGCGAAGGCTTGCTCCACGCCGGGTACGACAATATGGTCCTGCTCCCACTCGATCAGGGCGTGGAATAACTGTTCGCGCTTGTGGCGCGGATACGCGGTACCGGCCTCGCAGGACGCATGGCAGTCGACCAGCAAATCGGTGAAACGGTCGCCGATCACCGAGCGGATGAAGGCGCTGCCGCCATGCTGTCTGGTGTAGTAGAAAATGGCGTACGATTCGGCGCAGACCTGGCGGTTGATGCTGCGAAAGCGGTCCACAAACGCGGCAACCGTCGCCAGCTTCCGAACGCGCATGCCGGGCATGCACAGCCACGGCAGCGCGGCGATGCGCGCGCCGACCATTCCCAGCTTGAAATAGCCTGACGCCCACAAGGTACCGTGCGCCGCGATCAAGGCGAATGTCAGGCGCTTGCCGGACTCCTGGTAGATGCGCTGATACAGCCTGACGCGTCGCTGCAGATCGTGCGCGTGGCCCGCCAGCGCATAGCCTTCGGTCCTGAAATTCTCGTACGCTGCTGCTGTCATCGTGTCCTCGCCTGCTGATAAGTTTGCCGTACTCATCTATATGCAAGGGCCATGCCACTCGTGCAACTCTCTCAAGTACCTGATTTTTAAGACATTCATGCCAGCAGCCGCGCCATGTCTGTCAACTTCGTGTACAGCAATCAGCCGGCAGGTATCAACGACGCTTACACCAGCCCGAGGATCTCACGTCGCGATGCCCGTCAATCGAGGGATGGATTCACCGGCACGGCACTGCACTTGCGATCCTGCGGTCAGGCGGAATGCGGACTCAAATTTCCAATAAAAATTGCTATTTTGTATACTCGTAAATACAATGATCGCTGCCTGTGTGCCCACTACGATGCTGATCCATGTCATCTCGGGCCCCGATTCTCGCCGCTTGTTCCTCAAGGAACAGTATTTCAGGAGGTCCCAATGCCATTCCGATCACTCCGCCAACGCGTCCATGCGCTGCCGACCCAATCCGCCGCCATTGCCGCTGTGCTGATGCTGGCCTGTGCTCCCCAGTTCGCTGTTGCTGCGGGGCCCTTTCCCGGCGCCGCCGACCGCTATGTTCCGCTGACCTTGAACCCAGGACCGGCGGCATCGTCGGTACCGCTGCGTACCGGCATTCCTTTTCCCATCGGTACCTTGAAATCGGTGGCCAACCTGCGCCTCGACACTGGCGATGGCAGCAGGGAGGTTGACGCCCAGTTCGACGCCCTCGCCACCTGGCCGGACGGCTCGGTCAAGGTCGCCTTGTTGAATGTGGTAGCCGATGTCGGCAATGCCACCAGCTTTCGCGTCGCCTACGGTCCGGGCGTGAGCCGCAAGCCGCTGCTGCGTCCGCTGTCCGTTACCGGAGCCGCGGGCGGCGACCTCACGGTGGATACCGGCCCGCTGAAGTTTGTGCTCAACAGGCAGGGAATGATCGGCGCCCTGTGGCGCGACGCCGATGGCAACGGCCGCTTCGACAGCGATGAACACGTCATCGATGGCGGCGACCTCGTCATGCTCAATGCCTTCGACAACCGCGACTACACGGCGTCCGGTGCGCGCGATGCCGTCGTCAGTGTCGAGGAAATCGGTCCCGTGCGCGTGGTGCTCAAGGCCCAGGGATCGCTGACGGACGCCAGCGGCACGGTCCTGATGAAATACCTGGTGCGCTATTACGCCAGCCGCGGTTCCGACAAGGTCGACATCGAAACCACGGTCATCGACGACCGCCTCGAACCGAACGTCGAGCTGCGCGCACCGGCCCTGGCGATCGCGGCGAAAGCGCTGCGCATGCGCTGGAACTACCGCTCGGACAGCGCCGCCAGCTACCGTTTCGGCGGCGACAGTGGCAGCGTCTACGCGGGCATGGTGCGTGGCGAACACTATCTTTCGCAAACCGGCAAGTTCACGGCAAGGACCGATGCCACAAGCGAACTGAAAAACTCCTACGAATTCGGCTACAGCGGCGTCGGCAGCGGGTCGAAGGCGCCCGGCTGGGTTGCCCTCGATACCGGCAAACGCCACATGATGCTCATGGTCAGGGACTTCTGGCAGCAGTTTCCCAATGAACTCAACATCAACGGCAACGTGATCACTGCCGCCTTGTTCCCCGAGCGGGCGGTCGGCGCAGCGCCTGATTTGGCCATGCCGGCCCAGTCCGGGGACGTCTACAAGCGTCCGAACACCTTGTATTTCCACCGCCAGGGCGGCGCCAAGACCTACCAGCTGCGCCTGGCGTTTGGCGATGCCGCCGCAGCGACCACGCTACTGGCCAGCATGAACGACAGCTACCAGCGCCACAGCTTTGACCTGCTGGCCGAGCGCGCGTGGTACGCGCAATCGCGTGTCTTTGGCGAGATCGACGTCGGCGCACCGTCCACCGCCACGACCGGCTACGACGCCAGCCTGATGCGCGATATCTACCTGCCGAGTTTTAATCATCCGCCCGAAGCCGGCAAGGTCGGCAACAGTTTCGGCTGGCACGATTTCGGCGCCCGCCGGCGTCCGGGCTGGACCCGCGTGGAAAACGGCGTTCGCATTCCGGGGTTTTACAACGATACGCACGTCGGCTCGAACAACTTCTTCAAGCAATTCCTGCGCACGGGCGACCAGCGCTGGTTCGGCATGGCCGACATCGCGACCCGCAATTTCATGGACATCGGCGTGCATCACGGCCCGCGTTCAGGCTATTGGAACGGCCATATGGGAGGCCGCCAGCAACCCGCCGGCGAACTCAATTCCGAAATGCACGATACTGCGGACACCGACGGCCGCAGCCTCCATTGGGGGCATGCCCACGTCAGCGGCCTGAGCGATCTGTATTTGCTCACTGGCGACAAGCGTGCCCGGGACGTGCTGGAAGAAGTCGCCGGGTGGTGGAAGGCCGTCACGCCGCATTTCTTCAAGCTGCCCTTCAGCGCCGGCAGCGAATACAGCCTCCCCGGCAAGGCCGGCAACTACAAGCCCGCGCTGTACCGCGAAGCGGAGCGCGATTTCGGCTGGCCGCTGTACGTGATGAACGAATACGTGCGCGTCACCGGCAACAGCGACTACCATCGCAGCGTCTCGGCCCATCTTGCCAATTACCTGGTCCAGTGGTGGCAGACGCCCTTGTGGCACATCGGTTTCAATCCCGCGACAGGGGTTGCCTCGAACGCGGTGATCGGCCTGAACGATGCCCGCAACGGCACCGGTTACTGGACGATGAGCAAGATGGACAATCACGAAGGCTCGATCGCCACCGGCACCAATCCGTGGATGGCGGGCGCACTGATCAGCAGCGTGATCCAGTTCTACGAACAGGACAAGCAGTTCGCCGCGGTGGGCAAAGCATCGGGCGTGCGGCACGACCAGTTGAAGGACATGCTGTTCCAGGGCTTGAATTATGTCGTCAAGCACGGTTACGACAAGACCAACCAGGCCTTCTACTATTCAGAGATGCGGCGCGTTCCACGCAGCGGCGGCGCTGACCACGACCACCATATCGTGTACGGGCTGGCGTATCTGGACAGGCTGTACAAACAGGAGCTGGCCGCAGGGCGCATTGCCCATCCGCAGTGGTACGATACCCAGCCGCTGTGGGGCACCCTGGCCACGCGTACCTACCAGCAGCTCAAGAACAAGCCGGCCGGGAAGGGCAGCCAGTCCTCGGGATTCTACGGCTATGAGATGATTTATCCGGTGGACTTCTTCCAGATCATGGGAGGCAGCGCCACGCAATAAGCTTGTCTGCAAGCGCTTGCGGCGGAAGGCGCGCGGATTTCGGTATGATGAAGGCATGGCGTCGGAGGCGGCGCGAACCACGGAAACGTCAGGAGCCCGACATGAAGCGTGTTACCGGTATTGGCGGTGTTTTCTTCAAATCTCCGGACCCGCAGCGGCTGGCCGAGTGGTATCGGGTTCATCTTGGCTTCGATCTCGAGGAATGGGGCGGTGCCGTTTTCCGATGGTCTGGCCCGGATAATCCGGCAGGCACCGGCACCACGGTGTGGAGTGCCTTCAAGGAAGACACGAATCACTTCGCACCGAGCCCGGCCGCCTTCATGATCAACTATCGGGTGGCCGACCTGCACGCCCTGTTGGCCGCGCTGCGCGCCGAGGGATGCCAGGTAGAGGACAAGATCGATGAATCGGAGCTGGGCAAGTTCGGATGGGTTATGGACCCGGACGGCAACAAACTCGAACTGTGGCAGCCACCGGAAGGCAGATGAGTACAATACCGTAATTGGACGATAGCACCTTGTGTCAGGTCGACACGACATCCATCAAATTTTATCAACGCTATGTCGAGCGCACTGCGACCTGCCCATGACCGTGTTTCGCTTTCGCCTCCTGTTGTCCCTGTATATCATCCTGTGTCTTGCGCAAGCTGCTGCGGGCTGGTATTCCTCTCACCTCATCTCGCCTGCGATGCAGGCAGCATGGGAAGCCGAGCCGGATAGCTGGGACATCGCCAATCTTCCGCTTTCCCTCTCGATACTCCTTCCTCTTGCCATCGGTTCCTTTGCAGGCGTGATCGGCATGTTCACGTTCAAGTCGTGGGCCCGTAGCTTCTCGCTGTACTTCACTGCCGCTACCATCATCGCCCTGCCGTTTTCGGGGACGTGGGTCTTCTCGTGGCTCGATTACACACTGGTGGAAATAACTGCCATGGTGTGGGGCGCCGTCATGGCGCTGGCGTATTACTCGCCGGTGAGCAGTCAATTCTCCCACCGGCAGCCTGCGCAAAAAGCAGCCGATCCGTCCTGATTCTTTTGTGCCACCACCGCAGCGTCTGCCTCATTTGTCTCTATGCCTCGTTATGCCCGCTTTGCTCAATATCTCCTGATCGCCGTCCTGCTGTATGCGGCCGTGCGCTCGGGATGGCGCTTTGCCGCCGACAGCGACTCCTGTCTGGAACTGGCCCTCATCGCCTGGCTGTGCGCCGCCATTGTCGGCCTCTGGCGGCGCGTGGCATGGGGCCGGTTCTTCGCATCATGCTTCAGCGTGGTGCTTGCCTTCACCAGTTCATGGTCGCTGATACCGCTGGCAGGCCCGATGCGCTACCAAACTCTCCTGCACGAGATTGTCAGCATCTCGCCCTCGCTGGCGTGGCTGTTCGTCGTCACTGCGGCGACGCTCATTCTCATGCCCGCATTCCTCATCGGTATCCGGCGCGATTGGTTCCGCTCCGCGTGGTGGTAGTGCATACGACGCGGCCAATGGCCGCCAGGTTCTTCAGCATCCGCAACGAAAGATGGGAGTGCGCAGCGCAAACATGAAGATCATGCCGCCCGCCGTGGTCAATCGGGGATGCCCAGCAAGCGCTGCTTCAACGCGGGGTTGACGGGCTCCGATCCCAGCCACACCCGCAGTAACTGGGCGGGAAACGCGGCATCCTCGATACAGCCGCGCACCACACCATTGACGGTGAAGCGTACACCGCCGGCACGCCAGTCGAAACGCAGCACGTCGCCACGGGCGAGCGGCGTGCCGCTGCCCAGCATGGCATCGATGGCGGCAATATGCGGCTGCGCCTGGCGAAATTCGTCGGCGCTGGTGTTGGCGCGCAGGCCTGCGCGCAGCCGTTCGGCAATCAGCGCGCCGCTCAGGCCAAAAAAACGGATGCGCATGACCAGCGACTTGTCGCCAGCGGACGCCAGAATGGATGCGGCGTCCGTCTGTTTGGCAGGCAGATACAGTTCTGCCGCATACAGGTCGACGAACGCCTTGCTGCTCATGCCCGCGCCATTGATCACCAGCGGATGCGCTGGCCCATCCGCGCCAGCGCATTCCGGCACCTGCGTTTGCGCCTGGACCGTGCCGCACAGCGTCCAGGCCATCCATCCCAAAGCGACACGCATCCGCATGGTCAGGCTCCCGCCGCTTCGACTTCGCGCGCGGCCAGCGCTTCGTCGAAGAACGCTGCCGTATCGGTGCGCACTTGCGCCGCCTGCCCGGTGCAGCAATGGTCGCCCGTGGGATGGACCAGCAGGGAATGGTGCACGCCCGGATGCAGTTTATCGAGTTGATCGAGCAGCCACTGCTTGTCGCTCGTCTTGACCAGCGGGTCCTTGTCGCCATGGACGATGCGTACCGGGCACCCCACCTCCCTGAGCAGGTCGATGCTGTCGATGGCGAACGCGGTGTTGTTCTCCACATGCTGGCTGGCCACGGGGCCCAGCACCTGGAACGATTTACTCTTCAGGAAGAAGGGAATCTTCATGAAGGTGCTCGCGTTGATTGGTCCGCCCAGATCGAGCACGCCCTTGATGCGCTTGTCGCTGGCGGCCAGCTTGATGGCCCAGGTGCCGCCCCAGCTGATGCCGATCGCGCCCACCCGCTGGCTGTCGCAGTCATGCTGCGCGCACAGCACGTCGATGGCTGCGCTGGTGAAGTCGTTGAAGTCCTCGGGCCACACGATTTCGTCGCAGAACAGGGCCTCGCCCTGGCCGGGACCGTCGAAGCAGAACACGGCGTAGCCCCGTTCCTGCAGCGCGTTTTCGGTCGTCAGGTGCTCTTCCTTGGTGTCGTCCATGCCGTGGATGATCACCACCAGCGGGAACGGTCCGCTGCCGCTCTTGGGCAGATGCAGGTTGCCCCAGCAGGTCGCGCCCTTCCACGGCACGCCAACGCGCCGGTAGGATGCGCCATGGGCCTGCTGTTCGGCGGCGATGTAATAGTCGCGCGAGAGGCGGTAGCAATAGCGCTTCTGATCGGTCAGCCCCAGGCAGCCCCACTGGCCCATGTGGCACAGGTAGGACAGGCGCCGCAGCGCGGTGATCTGCTCGCCCTGAGTGCCACTGGCCATGATGGCCTGCAGCTTGGCCTGCTCTTCGCCGATGATCTTGATGACCGCGTCGGGCCAGTCGTTGATGGTGTTGATACTGCCCAGGAATTTGTTGATCGTCTCTTCGCCAATCAGCGAGGCGCGCCAGCGGTTCCAGAACGGCAGCATGATGTTCTTGACGCCGACAATCGCCGACAAACCCCGCACGGCCTTGCTCGCGACCCGGTCCATCAGCGAGTAGTATTCGCTGTTCTCAATGTTCGCCATGGTTCTTCACCTTCTTGATGTCAAATTCGCTCATTTCCGATTCGCTCAGGCCGATCAAGGTCGCGCCCAGGTAGACCGCGTCGTCATCGAGGGCCGGCTCCAGCGTTACCACCGCGGGCGGCGCGCTGTTGCCCATGCGCCGTTCGTGCGACGCGATGACCTGGTACAGGTCGAAGCCGAAGCGGGTGCGCATGACCTTGCGGCCCAGCTCATTCATCATGCAGTTGGTGCTGCAGGCGCCCGTATTCTTCGGCATCTCCCAGCCCGCTTCCTCCAGCATCCGGATCTGGTCGTCGAACTCCGGCTTCTTGACGAATTCATAGAAAGGGATGAGCACCGTGTCGCAGGCGCCGTTGGCGAGGATGCCGGCGGCTTCGGGGTGGGTCTGCTGCGCATGGTTCCTGAACGGCGTGACGAACTTGCGTACCAGCGCGTCCAGGCGCGGCAAGCCTTGTCCGGCCAGCGCCGGCTTGCCGTTCAGGTCGAGCCGGTTCTGTCCTTCCTGGGTGCCGATGAAGCACAGGGGGATATGATGGGTCTCGCAAAAGCGCGTCGAGGCGGCGGCAATGGCGGCGAAGCATGGCATGCACGCCGAACCATAGGTCATCACCGCGCGCGTGAGCTCCACGTTCGCCGACGACTTTCCGACCTCGAAGCCGGTCCGGAACAGGGTATCCATCGATGTGCGCTGCGGACGTTCGATCACCAGCGTCACGCCCAGCTTGTCGCACAGGCGCTGGGCATTGGCGATCGCCGTGGCCGACTGGTAGCCCTGGTCCAGCATCCAGGCGCACACCCGCAGGCCCCTTTCGGCCAGCTTGATGAGCATGTACGACGAATCCTTGCCGCCGCTATAGAGCACCAGCGCGTCGTAGTCCGACTCGGTGCGCCGGTGCGGCAGGCTCTCGACCAGGGCAGCCAGCACCTGCACCTTGGACGGAATCGCCACCTTGGCCAGGTTGACCATGCGGGCCAGCGCGCGCTTGCCGTCGCTGCCTGTCTTATAGATGTTGAGCAGCATGTCCAGCACCCAGGCGTTATCGGCGCTGTCACGGTAGGTGCCGGTGGCGGCCGTGGCCGGGTCGGCGCAATAGGAGCACAGCTGCGCATGCTGCGCCAGCGCTTGCGGCGCGCCGACGGTGAAACGGTCATATTCGTGGGGCATACCGCACTGGCTGCAGAATTGCTCGCTACGGTGGTTTGACGTCATGGGGTGTTCCGCATCAATGGGTGAAGGGGAGGGCCGTCATCTCAGGCGGAAAAGTGCTTGCGGATCTCGTCGATGGGCAGTTTGTGGTTGCCGCACTGGAGTGCGGGCACCTTCAGGCCGCACTTGCCGAACGCTTCGTCGTAGGCCAGCAGGCTGTCGATGCAGGGCTCGCCGATGGTGGGCGGCAGGTCCGGTGCCACCACGCGCAGCAAGCCTTCGGCCATGCACGACCATGAGGTGCTCGATTCGCCTGTCGCGTCCTGGTCGGCGAAGTCGAAGCTGAACCTGGAGCGGTAGCCGATGCTGCTGCAATCGATCAGGCCCGCTTCGCACGGCGCGATATCCTGGCGCGCACGCACGCGCGCCCAGGCCGACTGTCGCGACCAGCAGTACGGCTGGCTGTCGTCGATCAGCACGGTGCCCGGCGCCACCCGGTCGATGTCGATGATGTTGGCGGTGCTGACGGCACTGATCACGAAGCGCGACCGGTAAGCCGCGCTATCGATCGACAGCGCGCCCGCCGGCGAGGTGAACTCCACCTCGACGCCAATGCCGCAGTCGGCCTGCAACTGTTCGGCACAACGCCTGACGTGGTCGGCGCGGCTGGGCGTATCGACCAGCACGATGCGTCCGGGCCGCCGGCGCTGGTGCGCAAGCAGTTGGGTGAACGAGCCGCCGATGCTGCCCACGCCGATGACGGTCATGGTGGCGCTGGCGTGGTCGATGCGCAGGTCGTCCAGCGTGCGCAGATAGGTGCGCAGCACGGAAACGGCCGTCATCGAGTGGCCGGTGGTGATCTGCAAGCCCAGCTCATTGGCCTTGCCCAGCAGCCGGCGCCCGTACAGCGACAGCGCGCCGGTCAGCCCGCCCAGGCAAATCATTTTGGCGCCGGCCCTTGCCGCGATCTCCAGCGCCGTCTCTTCGAGCACCTTGCGGCAGTGCGCGCGGGTGCGCGGGTTGATCATCTCGTCGGCGTACATGGGCAGGAACAGGATGCCCGCGTTCAGGGTCGGCGTCTTGATGATTTCGCCGAACACGGGCATCAGGAGGCGCGTGAGGGCGCGCCGGTCCTGCATGGTCAGGTGTTCGCTCCACGGCAGCAGGCGCGGCAGATCGGTTTCGTCGCGCGGGTGGGTCAGCAGCACCACCTGAAGCTCCTCCTTGCTGTTGCTGGTTTTTTGATAGCTGACCCAGTCATCCATCGACGAGGCGCCAATCAGGCACATGTTTTCGCGTTCCAGTTCCATCAGTTCCACAGTATTCTCCGGTCAGGCTTGACTTCAGGGCTCTCGCGGCGGGCGAGCGTGTTTTCTTGCGTGCTTTATTGCTGCCGCACGGGCAGCACCAGCGTCGATTCCAGGGCCCGGTCGAATACAAGCTTCATGCTGAAGCGTTCGCCCGGGCGCACGGCCGGCGCGTACAGGGGATCGGCCGTATCGATCACGATGCCCAGGTGGTGTCCGGCCGGGATGTCGTACGCGGCTGCCGACAGCTCGATCGGATAGCGCAGGGTCTGGCCCGGCACGGCCGCATGCACGCTGCGCGAACCGTAGGTAATCAGCCTGGCGATGCCGATCGCATCGACGTCGTACAGATACGCCACCAGCTGCGCGCGCGCCTGCGATGGCGCCACCTGCACCGTCAGGCGCGGAATGCCCCGAATCTTCAGCGGCGCGGCCAGCACGGCGCCTTCGTAGCGCACGCCGGTGCTCAGGCCGACGCTCTGCATCATCGTGACGATCGGGATATCGTGGGCGGTGCGGATGGTGGCCAACAGCGGCAGCGGGCCCGTGGTGGCGGTGGTATCGGAAAAGTTATGGACGGTGTCGCTCGCACTGCTGCTGTTGCGCGCGGCCGACAGGGTGCCCTTGTCGCCCTTGCGGCAGAAGCAGGACAGGTCGAAGCGCAGCGCGCCGCGCGGCGTCAGGTGCCACGTCTGCTCGGTCACTTCCGGCGCCGGCCAGGTGCCGAACGACTCGCGCACGTTGGCCGGACGTACCTGCATCGACACTTGCGGCTCGGTGTCGACACCGTTGCGCACGCCCTTGAGAAACCGGTCGAACCAGCGGCGCGCTTCGTCATACGGGTAATTGTCTTCACCCAGCAGCGCGCCGGGAAATTCGGTCAAGGCATGGATGCCCTTATTGAGCAGCAGCTTTTTCGGTCCGGTCAGGGCGCTGAACATGGCCATGCTGGAATTGGCCGTGAACATATCGTCCTGGAGGTTCTTGCTGATGAAGACGGGCGCATTGCGCTGGTTGATCTGGGCGATGAACTGCGACGGCGAGCGCGGCGCGGCCCACGCGGCCACGTCGGCGATCTGCGCGCTGGTGCTGTCCGGATCATTCAGTATCCGCACCTGCTGGTCGACCAGGGGATCGCGCCGGCCGGTGGCCGCGCCCAGCAGATTGAGCACGTTCGACCAGGTGTAGTTGGCGCTGCCATCGAGGTACATCTGGTCCATCAATTGGCCCCAGCCGGAAAACGCGACCGCCGTCTTGAAGCGCGCATCCTGTGCCAGCGCCATCATCGACAGGCCGCCGCCGTACGAAATGCCGCTCACGCCGACGTTGTGCATGTCGACGGGGGTATTGGCCTGCAGCCAGTCGAGCACACTGGAGACGTCGCGCACGTCGGCCGGCGCGGCCACGCCAGCCAGCCCTTCGGAGTTGTGGAAGCCGCGCGCGGTGTAGCTGACCACGATGTAACCGCCCTTGGCCAGGCGCTGCGCCTGCCCCATGTATTCGTACTGGCCGGGCGTGGCCCAGCTGCCCACCATGACGATGCCGGGCGATACCGCGCCGCCTTCCGCCCCCTTGGGCAGGAACAGGCTGGCCATCAGCCTGGCGCCATCGTGACTGGTGATGGCGATTTCCGGGACCCAGCAGGTGCCGTCGACAGGAGAAATGATCGACGGCGAACTGAAAGGGGACACATACCCGGCGATCTCGCTACCGGCCGCGGGGCGGCACAGGCTTGCGTGAGCGGCCGGGGGGCAGATGGCCATGGCCACCAGGGACAGCGATATGCAGCGCGACATAGGAGACTCCTGACATGGTCGAAAAATACCGGCGCTGGCGCCGGCGCCGGCGTTGATGTCGGCGTGCCTTCACAACCCGGCCCGTCGATTTGCTGCCACACCGGCCAGGAATACCCTGTCCCGCCGCACCTGGTCACTAGCGATTCAGTCCAGGGTTTTATGAAACAGCATCAGGCCCACTGCCATGACCACGGCGATGAACGCCAGCAGGGGCCAGATGTTGGGCCACAGCTCGATCCAGCCATTGCCCTTCAACAGAATGCCGCGCGCGAGCCGCACGAAATGGGTCAGCGGCAGCGCTTCGCCCAGCGACTGGGCCCAGCGCGGCATGCCGCGAAAAGGGAAGGCGAACCCCGACAGCAGAATCGAGGGCAGGAAAAAGAAAAACGTCATCTGCATGGCCTGCAGCTGGTTGCGGGCCAGCGAAGAAAACGTGATGCCCAGCGTCAGATTGGCGCCGATGAAAATCATGATCACCACGTACAGCTGCAGCACGCTGCCCACGAACGGCACGTGGAACACGAAGCGGGCGGCGGCGATCGTCAGCGTTGCCTGGATCAGGCCAATCATGATGTAGGGCGTGATCTTTCCCGTCATGATTTCCAGCGGCAGCGTGGGCGTGGCCAGCAGGTTTTCCATGGTGCCCCGCTCGCGTTCGCGCGTCATGGCCAGGCTGGTCATCAGCACCATGGTCATGGTCAGGATCACGCCCATCAGGCCGGGCACGATGTTGTACTGGGTGATGCCCTCTTCGTTGTAGAGGCGGTGCACGCGCACCTCGAACGGCGCGGCGCCGCCGTTCAGTCTGGACAGGGCACCGCGCAGGTCCTTCTGCAGCACGTTGTGCGACAGCTGGGTGATGGCCGCCAGCGCATTGCTGGTCGACGCCGGATCGGTGGCGTCGGCCTGGATCAGCAGGGCGGGGCGCTCTCCGCGCATCAGCTTGCGGCTGAAATCGGGCGGAATGCTGACCACGAACTGCACCTTGCCGGCGGCCAGGGCGGCATCGGCCTGCGCCTCGCCGGCGATATTGCGGTCGATGCTGAAGTAGCGCGTCTTCTCCATGCCGGCGATGAAGCTGCGGCTAAATTCCGACTGGTTCAGGTCGACAACGGCCGTGGGCAGGTTCCTGGGGTCGACATTGATGGCGAAGCCGAACAGCAGCAGCTGCACGATCGGGATGCCGATGATCATGCCGAAGGTCAGGCGGTCGCGCCGCAGCTGGATGAATTCCTTGAGCACGATGCCGTACCAGCGCAGCACGGAAAAGCGCACCGGTAAAGCCGCCGGCGGGGTCATGGTCTCCATCATGCGAAATTGTCCTCGGCCCGTTTCATCAGGTAGATGAAGGTATCTTCCAGCCCCGTGGCGATCTGCTCGTAACGGAACGCCATGCGGCCATGCAGCTCGGCCAGGGTGTGCGCGAGCGTGTCGCCCTGTTCGCCGATCACGTGCAGGCTGTTGCCGAAAATGATGACCTGGTCGACGCCGGGGCTGCCCCGCAGCGCCTGGGCCACGGCCGCCATCGCGCCCTCATGGAGCACCCAGGTGCTCAGGTTCTGGCTGGCGATGACCTCGTCCACGGTGCCCTGCACCAGCAGCTTTCCGTAAGAGAGATAGGCCAGCTTGTGGCAGCGCTCGGCCTCGTCCATGTAGTGGGTGCTGACCAGCACCGACACGCCCTGCGCGGCCAGCAGATGGATCTCTTCCCAGAAGTCGCGCCGGGCCTGCGGATCGACGCCCGCGGTGGGCTCGTCGAGCAGCAGCAGTTCGGGCTGGTGCAGCATGCAGGCGGCCAGCGCCACGCGCTGCTTCCAGCCGCCCGACAAGGCGCCGGCCAGCTGGTGGCTGCGCGAGCCGAGGTTGAGCTGCTCCAGGGTGCGCTCGACGACGGCGCGGCGCCGGGGCATGCCGTAGATGCGCGCAATGAAATCGAGGTTTTCGCGGATGGTCAGGTCTTCCCACAGCGAGAAGCGCTGGGTCATGTAGCCGATGCGGCGCTTGACCTGCGCGCTGTCGCGGATGACGTCGAACCCCAGGCAGGTGCCGCTGCCCGAATCGGGCGTCAGCAGGCCGCACATCATGCGGATCGACGTGGTCTTGCCGCTGCCGTTGGGGCCGAGGAAGCCAAAAATCTCGCCGGCATGCACCTGCATGCTCAGGTCCTTGACCACGTGCTTGTCGCCAAAGTGCTTGTTCAGCTGGCGCACGTCGATAACGCAGCGGTTCATCGTGGCATTCCGATGCGAATGGGCTGGCCCGGATGCAGGGTAAAGCCGTCGCGCGCGTCGACCGGCAGCGCTTCGACCAGAAACACCAGCTTGGCCTGGGAATCCTTGCTGTAGATGACGGGCGGGGTGTATTCGGCCTGCGGCGAGATATAGTTGATGCGCGCGTCGACCTCCCTGGCGCAGCCATCGCACTGCACCTTGACCGTCTGCCCGACCTTGAGCGACGCCAGTGCCGCGGTGCTGGCGAAGAAACGCACCTTGATGGCGCCGGGCGGCAGAATCGTGATCACTTGGTTGCCGCTGGCGATCCAGTCGCCTTCCGAATACAGGGTGTCGAATACCAGTCCGGCGCGGGTGGCCACGCCGCTCTTCTGGCGCAGCTGCCAGTCGGACTGGCGCAGCTGCGCCTTGGCGACGGCGATTTCCGCTTTCTGGATGCGCAGCTGGTCGACACGTCCACCGAGCTGGGAGGCGGTGAGCTGATGTTCCAGCTCGGCGATGCGGGCACGGTCGCGCAGGTTGTTGGCCTGCGCCGTTTCTTCCTGCACCCGGGAGACGAAGCCCTTGGCGACCAGCTCGCGGCTGGTATCGAGCTGGGTGGCGGAGATTTTTTCCATCGCGACCGACTGGGCCAGCTGCGAACGGGTGACGTCGAGTTCCTCGGACCGCTTGCCCTTCATCAGGTCGTCCAGGTGGGCCTGGGCCGATTGCAGACGCTCCGCGGCCATCTTGCGGGCCGACGCTTCGTTTTCATCTTCGAGCGAAAACAGGGGCATGCCCGCTTCGATGTGCTGGCCGCGCCGCACATGCAGCTTGACCAGGGCACCGGCAAACGGCGCCACCACCCGGACGAACTCACCCTCCACGTAACCGGTGAGCTGCGCCGGTCCGGTCTCGGAACAGGAACTGAGCGCCATGCACATCAGCAGCGCGCTCGACAGGCGGCGAAGATTCATCATGGGATGCGGAAAAACAGTAGGGTGAGGTCGATCACGGTGCAGCTCCCGGTAGGGCAGGATCACTGACTTCCTGCAAGGCATAAAATTGAGTCTATGCAATGGAAGTGGGCACCATATTGATTATGGGCAATGTGAGCAACTGATGAGCAGGTCGATGGGATGGCGCCCCGCGCCGGGCGGCACGGCGTATTTTTTGCCACGCCATGCTTGAACCAGTGCAAAATAGCCAGTTCGACAACAGCCTCTCGAACGCGTCGCAGTGCGACCGGTTCACCCTTATGCGCCACTACTTCTTTTTAGCCAGTTTCTTTGTCCTTCTGCTCACCAGTTTGCCGGTGTGGGCCGCGCAGATCACCGTATTCAAAGCGAAACGCATTCTGGAGTACAAGGCCGACGGCGTGACCCGCACCTTCAAGATCGGGCTCGGTTCCTCCCCAACCGGACGCAAGCTGCGCCAGGGCGACCGCAAGACGCCCGAGGGAAGTTACGTCATCACGCATAAGAATCCGCAGAGCCAGTTTTACCTCTCGCTCGGAATCAGTTATCCCAATCTCGATGACGCCGCACTGGGCCGCAAAGCCGGCGTGATCTCGGCCGCGCAGTACGCGGCGATCGAGGCGGCGATCAGGCAGGGCCGCACGCCATCCCAGCACACCCCGATGGGCGGCGATGTTTTCATCCACGGCAAAGGCGCCGGCAGCGACTGGACCTGGGGCTGCATCGCCCTCGACGACAAGCAGATGCGCGTGCTGTACGACCTCGTGCGCCCGGGCGACAAGATCAGCATTCGTCCTTAGCCCTGTTTCAGCTTGTCGATGAACCAGCGGCCGGCGCGGCCCGGCGGATTGTCCGCCAGGTGGATCGCATGCATTGAAAACCCCGGCCCGGCCGTCGCGAACACGTCCAGCTGAATCGGCACCAGCGCCCCGCTGCGGATGTCGGCCTCGACCATGTGCAGCGGCAGGTGCCCCCATCCCAATCCGGCCCGCAGGAACGCATGCTTCGCGCCCAGGTCCGCCAGGCGCCACACACGCGTCGACACCACCCCGAAATTGCGTCCCGCAGTGAGCGACGAGCGGTCCGTCAGCACCAGCTGGATATGCTCGGCTGCCGCGGCGCGCGGCGCCACCACGACGCAACACACTTCCGTCATTCCCGTCATCGGCCGCGTGCTGCTGGCAGCGATCTTCATCTTCAGCGGGATCGGGAAAATCCTGGCGCCGGCGGCCACCATCGGCTACATCGAGGCCATGGGCCTGCCACTGGCCTCGGTTGGTTTAATGATTGCCATCGCCGTTGAACTGGTGGGCGGGCTGATGCTCGCCCTGGGAATCAAAACACGGCTGGTGGCATTGGGGCTGGCGCTGTTCTCCATCGTGACCGGCCTGGTGTTCCACCATGCGATCGGCGACCAGAACCAGCTGATTCACCTGCTGAAAAACCTGGCCATGGCCGGTGGCCTGCTGCAAGTGGTCGCCTTTGGCGCCGGTGCGTATAGCCTGGAGCCGAAAGCTGCTGGCACGGCTGATCGCCAGCTTGCCTGATCGCTGTTTGACCAACAGGAGCGCCGGGGATGGCGCTCCGTTAAAAGACCGTCTCGCTGACGACTGACTGGCCCCGTCCCAGCCGCACCGGCTCACTGCGCAGACGCTTCTTCTTGCGGTCGAACCGGTCCAGCGCCAGATACATCACCGGCGTCACATACAGCGTAATGAGCTGCGAAAACACCAGTCCCCCGACCACCGCAAGCCCCAGCGGCTGGCGCAGCTCGGCCCCCGCACCCCATCCCAGCGCAATCGGCAGGGCGCCCATCAGCGCCGCAATCGTCGTCATCATGATTGGCCGAAAGCGCAGCAGGCAGGCCTGCCGCACCGCCAGTTCCGGTGCCATGCCTTCCTCGCGCTGCAGGTGAAGCGCAAAGTCGATGATCATGATCGCGTTCTTCTTCACGATCCCGATCAGCAGCAAAATACCGACCACCGCGATCATGGTCAACTCCATCCCGAACAGCCATAAGGTCAGCAGCGCGCCCACAGCCGCCGACGGCAGCCCCGCCAGAATGGTCAGCGGATGAATATAGCTTTCGTACAGCACCCCGAGCAGAATGTAGATCACCCCGAGCGCGGCCACGATCAGCCACACCTGGCTCGATTGCGCCTCCTGGAACACCGCCGCGTCGCCGCCATAACGCGCCACGATGGACGCCGGTAGCCTCATGTCGTGGCCCATCGCATCGATGGCGCCGGTCGCCGCGCCCAGCGGCACGCCGGGCGCCAGGTTGAACGACAGCGTGATCGCCTGCAGCTGCCCCTGGTGATTGACCGACAGTGGCCCGAGCGTGCGCTCCACCGTCGCAAAGCTCGATACGTTCACCAGCTCACCTGCCTTGCTGCGCACCGACACATGGCCCAGCGCATCCTCGAACTGGCGCTCGGCCTGCGCCGATTCCAGGATCACCGAATAGGTGGCGGCCGTGCCGTAAATGGTCGCCACCTGACGCTCGCCGAAGGCCGAATACAGCGCGCTGCGCAGATCGGCGACGCGCACGCCCAGCACCGCTGCCTTGTCGCGATCTATCTTCAAGGTCGCCTGCAAGCCGCGGTTGCGCGCATCGCTGGTGACGTCGCTAAAGCGCGGGTCGGCCCGCATCCGCTCCAGGAACTGGGTTGCCCATTCATCGGGACCGCCGGCGCCCACGCTTTGCAAGGTGTACTGGTAGCGGCTCTTGCTGGGCCGTCCGCCGACCTGGAAATTTTGCACGGGTTTCAGATAGACGGCCACGCCGGCAATGCCGCTGGTGGCGCGCTTCAGGCTCTTGATCACATCGGCCATCGCCGCGCGCTGTTCGCGTGGTTTGAGCAGCAGGAACATGCTGCCGCTATTGTCGCCGCTGACCGACGATGTCACATCGCGCACATTTGGATCGGCCTTGATCGCCGCCGCCACTTTCACTTGCAGTGCCAGCATGGCGGAGGATGAAATATCTTCCGAGGCTTCGGTCGATACGCGGATCTGGCCCAGGTCCTCTTCCGGCAGAAGCCCCTTTGGAATGGCCACATACAGCCCCACCGTCAGCACCAGGATGGCCAGCGCCGCCAGCAGCACCAAGGTGCGGTGGGCGAGCGCCCGGTCCAGCGAACTCGCATACGCCCTTTCAAGGCGCCCGAAAGCGCTACCGGTGGCTGCGACGTGATGTTCATTTTCGCGCAGCAGGCGGCTCGACAGCATCGGCACCAGCGTCAGCGACACCAGCGCCGACACCAGCACCGCCAGCGAGACCACCACCGCAAACTCGTGGAACAGCAATCCCATCACGCCCGGCATGAAGAAGATCGGCATGAACACCGCCGCCAGCGAGATCGAGATCGACACGATGGTCAGGCTCACTTCGCGCGCGCCGACGAAGGCCGCATCAACCGGGGTCTTGCCCGCCTCGATATGGCGCACGATATTTTCCAGCACGACGATCGCATCGTCCACCACCAGCCCCACGGCCAGGGTGATCCCCAGCAAAGAGACATTATTCAGGCTGTAGCCGAGCCAGTGCATCAGCAGCAGTGCGCCAAGAAGCGAAATCGGAATCGTCAGCGCCGGGATCAGCGTGGCCGCGGCACGGCGCAGGAATAGAAAAATCACCAGGATCACCAGCACGATGGTCAGCCCGAGCGTGATGTTCACATCAATCATCGCCTCGCGTACCGATACCGAACGGTCGTTGACCATATTGATCGCCACCGACTGCGGCAGCTGCGTGCGCATGCGGTCAAGCGTCCGCTTGGCCGAGTCGACCACGGCCAGCGTATTCGCGTCCGGCTGGCGGTACAGCAGCAGCACGATCGAGCGCTCGCCGTTAAAGCTGCTGGCCGAGCGCACCGACTGGTAGCTGTCTTCCACATCGGCCACGTCTTCCAGCCGCACCGGCTGGCCTGCGCGCATGGCCACGATCAGCCCCGCGTAGTCGGCCGCCTTGAGCAGTTGCGCGTTGCCCTGGATGACCATCGTCTGCGCCGGCCCGTCCAGCACACCGAGCGGCGAATTGGCGTTGGCCGCTTGCAGCGCGGCCGACAGTTCATCCATCGACAGGTCGCGCGCCTTCATGCGGCCCGGATGGGCGCGCACCCGCACGGCAAAGCGCTTCTGTCCCAGCACTGTCAATTGCGCCACGCCCGGAAGACCCGACAGGCCTGGTGCGATCAGGTTCTCCGCATAGTCGTTCAACGCCGACAAGTCCATCGACGGCGACGTCATCTCCATCGACAGCACCGGCGCTTCCGCCGGATTGACCTTGCGGTACGACGGCAGTTCGGTCATTTCACGCGGCAGTGCGCGCTGCGCCCGCAGCAGCGCCGCCTGCACGTCCACCGCGGCGGCATTGATGTCGATGGCCGGTCCGAACTCCAGCGTCAGCGACGTCGCGCCCAGGGTGCTGGTGGAGGTCAGCAAGGTGACGCCGGCAATCGCCGAGAACTCCTTCTCCAGCGGCAGCGCCACCGACGACGCCATCGTCTCGGGGCTGGCGCCCGGCAGGTTGGCCTGCACATTGATGACCGGCGTGTTGTAGCTCGGTAGCGCGGACACGGGAATGAAGCGGTACGCCAGCAGTCCGGCAATCACCAGGCTGACCGACAGCAGCACCACCATCACGGGGCGCTCGATGCAGTATCCGGATAAGTTCATCCCTGGCCCGCCTTGATGCGCGCGCCCGGCTTCAGATTCTGCTTGCCCTCCGTGACGATGGTTTCGCTGCCCGCCAGGCCCGTGACCGCCGCACTCGATCCGAACGCATGCAGCCGCTTCACCGCCACCTGTTTCACCGTCTGGTCCGGCCCCACCACGTACACGAAGCTGCCGGTGGGGTTGGTAATCATCGCCGCCTGCGGAATCACGACCGCGCCGCGCAGGGTGCGCACGGTCACGCGCGCGTCGACGTACTGCCCCGGCCACATGCCGGCGTCGCCGTTCTCGAAACTCGCCTTGACCCGGATTGCCCCGGCCGCCGGGTCGACGCTGTTGTCGATGAAGCTCAGCCTTCCTGTGCGCTTGTTGGCTTCCACCGCCACCGCGCCGCGCTGCTGCGCCGCCAGCAGCTCGCCCACATTCGATTCCGGCAGCGTGAACGCGACCGCAATCGGATCGAGCCGCGCGACGGTGGCAAGCAGGGTACTGACCTGCACCAGGCTACCCGGATACACCGTAATCGCGCCGACCCGGCCCGCCATCGGCGCGCGGATTGCGTTGTAGCTGGCGCCCACCTGCGCCGCGCGCAGTGCTGCCTGGTCGGCCCGCAGAAGCGCACGCGCCGCATCGACCTCGCTGCGCAGCGTATCGACCGCTGTGATGGCGATGAACTGCTTGTCCAGCAGTTCCACGCTGCGCCGGTAGCGCTGCTCCAGGCCGGCCAGCGCCGCCTCGTCGCGCATCACCTGCGCCTGCGCGCGCTCCACGCCGGCGCGCTCTGCGCGGTCATCCAGCGAAAACAGCAACTGGCCTTCCTTGACGAACTGGCCTTCGCGAATGTGCACGTGCTTCACCGTGCTGGTGGTCTGCGCGTGCACGTCCACCATGCTCGTCGGGGTCACCGTGCCGTTCGCCCGCAGTACCACCGGAACGTCGCGCACCACCGGCACCACGGTGTTGACCACGATGGCGGGCGGGGAGGGCGGCGCCGCTTGTGCGCGCGCGGGCGTGTTCCAGTAGCGCGCCGCACTGGCCACGACGATTGCGCCGCACAGCATCGCAATCGCATGCTGCTTGTTCATGCGGCCTCCCGCGCGCGTGGCGCCAAACGGAACAGGCCGAACGCGCTCAGGAGCCCGACCGCGCAAAATATCATCCACGGCAGTTGCGGCCATTGTCGCGCGCCCGAAAATTCGACCAGCCAGCCGCCGGTCACATTCCCGATCGCGCCGCCAAGCGCCAGGCTGAGCGAACTGAAACCGAGAAAAGTCCCCAGCGCCTGCGGATTGGCCATGCTGGCGATCAGGTTCTGCATCGTCGGCCGCACCAGGATGGCGCCAACCGAAAACGCCGCCACGCACACCAGAAAGGCCGCAAAGGTATGCGCCAGCGCGATGGCGCCGGCGCCGAGCGCGATGATCGTCACGCCCAGCACCAGGATCTGCTGCGTCGACAGCCAGCGCTCCGCCACCCGCAGCAGGTGGTACTGCAGCAGCACCGTCAGGCCGGCGCTGAGCGCGAACATGATGCCCACGCTATCCTGGTTGCCGCTCAGGCGTTCGGCCAGCAGCGGGAAGCTGATATTGATCTGCACCGCCACGAACCAGTACCCCATCATCAGGCCGGTGAACAGCAAGAAGGGCCGGTCGCGCGTAACCAGGCCGAGACGGTGCGTCATGGCCTGCGGCGCCTCCTGGATTTCCAGCGGCGGCAGCATCCACATGGCGATGCCGCAGTTGAGGGCAAAGCAGGCCGCAGCCGCCAGGCACACCATCTGGAAGTCCACATGCAGCAGCGCCACGCCAACCAGCGGGCCGATGGTGCTGGCAATGCCGCTGACCCAGTTACTGAGTGCGTAGTAGCGCGGCCGCGTCTCTTCCGTGGTCAGTGCGGCAATCGCCGCCTGGTAGGGCGCCTCGAACAGCGCACCGCCCAGCGCCGACACCACCATTGCCACGCACAGCATGAGGGCGTCATCGGCGAACGCCAGGCTGGCAAAGCCGGCGGCGCGCAACAGGACGCCGAGGCAGATCATGGGCCGCACGCCGAAGCGGTCGGCCAGCATGCCGCCCACCAGCGCGAGTCCCTGCTGCGTCATCTGGCGCAGCGCCAGCGCGCCTCCGACCACGGCCGCGGCCATGCCAGCGTTGCTCACGAAGTGCACGCTTACCAGCGGCATCAGCATGGCAAAGCCGACCACCATCAGGAAGGTGTACACCAGCAGCGCATTGAGCCCGCGCTTGCGAACCTGGTCGGAGAGAACGGTCATGGCGCGCGGTACAGGTAGACGGAAGTCGGATCGGCGCTGAACTGCGAGAACGGGAACGGTTCGGCGCATACCGCGGCCACGCCGTCGCCCAGGAAGCGCGGGATGATGCCGCTGCCGGTCTGCGCGTACACGATCAGCGGAATGCCGCGCCGCCGCGCCGCCATCAGGATCTCGTCGAACGACCCGTTCGACAGGGTCATGCCGGTGGCGATGATCATGTCGGCCTGCTCCAGGATCGGCAGCATGTCGCGCGCCACTTCCAGCCCGTTCTGCGTGCGTTCCATGTTGAAGTCGCACGGCAGGCAAATGCCGCCATGCTGCACGATCGCGTCGACCAGCGGATTGACCACGCCGATCAGGCCCACGCGCTGGCCCGGCTTGATCGACACCAGCGCGGCAATCGCATTGTCGCGCGCCACGGCCCGCACCGGCGGCGCGCCGACCGGCAGCAGCATCGCTTGCGCCAGCGCCGACTCGCGCGGCGGACGCACCGCATTCAGGTACGCGTCGAGCGCGGCGATGCGCACCGGCAGGCGCGGATCGACCAGCAGGTCGGCCACGCTGCTGCCTGCCAGCGCCGGTGCAATCGTCGGGTCGAGCGCATCGCGTTCGATGCAGCAGGCGCCAAAAGCCGCGCCCACGCGCAGCACCAGAT
The DNA here is from genome assembly GCF_030846495.1 of Massilia scottii. NCBI lineage: Bacteria > Pseudomonadati > Pseudomonadota > Betaproteobacteria > Burkholderiales > Oxalobacteraceae > Massilia > Massilia scottii. The sequence continues at coordinate 169,970 of NZ_JAVCWM010000010.1, forward strand.
AGTAGTTGCGATAGGTTTGCTGGGTGCCCGGAAAGCGCGTGCTTTGCGAAATCCACGACGCGCCGACCACGTGCATCGTCGCCGGTGCCGGTCCGTACAGGCCGCACTGCACGTCTTCGATCAGGCCCGCCACGTTCCATGGCGCGGCCGGCTCTTTCGCATCGCCGGCAAAACTCATCTCAACCCGGGAGAGCGCTTTCTCGGCATATTTGCGCGCATCCAGGCCGTCCGGATCGGTCGCTACCACGTGGCCGAGGTAGCAGGCGTTGTCGATGGGCGCGGCCAGTTCCTTGCCGGCCGCATTGGGGATCAGCGCACGTGCAACGTGTGGCGCACCGGCCACGCTGTCGATGCCCGTCATGGCGCTGACCCGGCCCACGCCCGCCGGGACCAGGAACTTGATGGCGGCGCTCTGAACGCCGGTCTCCTTGCGCGTGAGGTCAGGCTGCCGGCCGAGCGCCAGGTCGATCTGGGCGGACAGGAATTCGATACCCGTAACCCGCTCGATCAGCTCCGCAATGTAATTCCCGCCCGGGCGCGGGTTGATTTCGACGATGCGCGGTCCCTTGCGCGTGATCTTCACTTCGGTGTGGCTGATGCCGTGGTCGAAGCCGACCGCCTCCAGCGCCGCCGTCACCAGTTCGCAAACCGCTTCGCTCACGTCGCCATCCAGCCGCGCCGGGAACATATGTCCGTCCTCGATGAAGTAGGGGAAGCCTGTCAGGCTCTTGTCGGTGATGCCGATGATGGTTGTCTGGCCGCCGAAGGTGCACGCTTCCACGCTGACTTCCTCGCCTTTCATGTACTCTTCCAGCAGCCATAGCGGCTCGCGCGCCTGCTCGCGGAAGTTGGTCGGGAATGCTTCCAGCGCCGTAAAGGCGGCGTGCAGCTCCGCTTCATCCTTGACCAGCTTGACGAACGCGCTCGATGCCAGGTCCGACGGCTTGAGAATCAGCGGGTAGCCGATCTCGCTGGCCGCCTCGCGCGCAGCGTCCCACGATGTCACCGCACTGAAAGCGGGATTGGGCAGCCCGGCCTTTTCCAGCGCTTCGCGCACCAGGTGCTTGCGGCGCACCATGGCCACGTTGCTGCTGAACGCCTGCGGCAGTTCCAGCGCCTGCGCCACCTGGGCCACGGTGTCGATGTAGTAGTCGCAGATGGTCACCACACCGTCGAACCTGAGTACGCGGTGCTGTGCGCGCAGGAAGGCGATCAGCGCCGGCACGTCGTTCGTTTCGGTCGTGAGCACATTGGCGGCGTGCGCCAGCACCGGGTGGATAGGGGCATCCTGGCCGTCCAGGTAGTGGCCGCGGTTGCGCGTCACGAAGGTGTAGGTGTGGCCGGCGCCGGTGATGGTGGCGGGGAAGATGCGGCCGGTGCCGCCGACCCAGCTTTCGATCATTAACAGATGTGCCATGGTGTGATTACTCCCTTTTCAGTTGAATGTTTCGGTGGCGGTGCGGCGGTTCCAGGCCATCACGGACCAGGGCAGCACTAGCTGCTCGTGCGAGTCGACGTGGACGGGCGCCAGCGAATGCAGTTCCAGCGCGTCGGCGTGCTGCGCGAAGACCGCGTCCACGTAGCGGTGGCCGGTATCGGGCGCGATGAACAGCACGTTGCGCTCGGGCCGCAGTTGCGCTTCACGCGCGGCGGCAAGGTAGCAGCAGCCGCTCGACAGGCCGGCGAAGATCGCGTGCCGTCGCAGCAAGGCCACCGCGCCCGCCAGCCCGTAGTCGAAGCCGACCCAGTGGATCTGGTCGTACAGCGCGTGCTGCACGTTGCGAAAGGGGATGCCGGTGCCGATGCCGGCGATGATGATGCCCGGGTCTTCGATGTGGGCGCAGCCGAAGGTAACGCTGCCGAACGGCTGTACGCCGACCAGTTCCACCGCATCGTCGGTACAGCGCAGCGCGCGCGCCAGGCCGCCGGTGGAACAGCCCGAGCCCACGCCGCCGACAATGGTCAGGCCATCGGTACCGAGCAGGCGTTCGATGTCGCTGGCGATCGGCTCGTAGCCGGCGTAGTGAATATCGTCGTGGTATTGCTGCATCCAGTGCACATGCGGACTGGCTGCGCGGATCTCCTGGATGCGCGCCACGCGCAGGCTCTGGTCCATTTTCAGGGTGGCCGATGGCGGCACCTGCTCCACGTTCGCCCCGAGCAGCTGCAACTGCACCATCAGCGTCTTGTCCACCGTTTTCGAGGCGATGATGTGGCACTGCATATCGAACTTGTGGCACGCCAGCGCGAGCGCGTATGCGTAGATGCCGCTGGAGCTGTCGAGCAGCGTGTCGCCGCGCCTGACCACGCCCGCGGCCAGCAAGCGCTCGACCGCCACCAGCGTCGAATACACCTTCATCGTCTCGAAACGGGCGACGTACAGGTTGGGGCCGAGGCGTACGAAGTCCGGCGCCTTGATGGCGTCTGCAATGTGATCGAACATGGTCAGAATCCTGTCTGGACGAAGCGGCTTTGATAGCCAAGGCCGCGAAAGAATGACGAGAGCGCCCCCATTTGCGTGGGGCCCGGTTTGTGGATGTACAGGTAGCCCGCCAGGCTGCCCGTGTGTGCGATGAAGATGCCGTCGGCCCCGTAGCGCGCCTGGTTCTTGAGCAGCACCCCCAGGTTGCGCTTGGGGATGGCGTCCTGCCCCAGCACCGCGCTGACCGTGGCGCAGGCGGCGATGGCTGCCAGGTCGCCGCGTAAAAATGCGTCGACGGCATTATCGAGATTGGCCGTATATGGCGTGAGCCGCTCCTGGTACAGCGCGAGCAGCCGCGCGCCGGTTTTTTCGGTATCGATGCGGTTGCCCTCGTCGATATAGCAGGCATGGAAGGTCGGTGCGCTGCCGAAGCACTGCACCACCTGCTGGCGTCCGCTCAGGTACAGCGCGTAGGTATCCAAGAACACGCTGTCGGAGCGCTCGATGGCGCGCAGGGTGGCCGATATCGATTCGCCGGGCGACTCGATGCCGAAGATCGCATCGAGGCAGCGGATGGTGGCCACGATGTCGGCCGTCGAACTGGCCATGCCTTTCCCTTCCAGCAGTTCGGAATCGTGATTCCAGGTCCCGGGCGGGAGGTGCTTGCGGTGCAGCGCCAGGTAGTGGCCGATCGCCTGCTGGCATTTGGTCTTGGTGGCGAGTGCGTTATCCGCGCCGGCGCGCTCGCCGTGGGTGAAGTGCATGCAGCTGTATTTTTTGACCGGCAGCGAGATCAGGCTGATATGCGCCGCCCCATCTGAAATGTACGGGCCTTGAATCAGCTCGCCCAGGGTGCCGTGGCAGATCCCGCTGCTGATCGTTCCCGGCGCGCTGGCCGGGTCGGTAGGCCAGGCGAAGTCGCGCCGCGCCGCTGGTGTGGATCTGCTGTCTGCGAAGTCGATGGAAGGCACGGGATGATGGCTTTCGTGGTGGAGGTCGGGAGAGCATTACCTGACTGCTTGGCGTTAACGATAATGCATTATCATTAGCGGGGCAAGTGTTTGTTCAGCTTTATGGGATAATAGGTTTTTGCTTCAACAGCCTCGCCATGGAACGTTCTACACGCCAGCGGACAGCGATTCGTACTGTCATCGATGCGGCGGCCCGCCCGCTTACACCTCAGGAAATTCTCGCCGGGGTACGCGAGACCGTGTCCGAAATCGGCATCGCGACCATTTACCGCAACCTCAAGCTGCTGCTCGACGAGGGCACGATCCAGACCGTTAGCCTGCCGGGCGAGAATGCGCGCTACGAAATGAGCCACGCCGCGCATCATCACCATCACCACTTTCATTGCGTGCCGTGCGACCGCGTGTTCGATGTCGAAGGCTGCCCGGGCACGATGGAAAATCTCGCGCCGGCCGGTTTTGTGATCGACCGCCACGAACTGACCTTGTACGGCGTGTGCGCCGACTGCTCGGCGGAGCGTGCGAAGGCGGCGCCGGTGCCGAAACGCCGGGCGCGCGCGCCGAAGACGCACTGACCCGTCGTTCTCCGGCGGCGCTTACACCCTGAACCGCCGCCCGCGCCACAGCATCAGCACCACCGCACACGCCAGCACCCACATATATCCCACCCCCCCGCCGATACTCCCGGCCACGCCTTCGAGCGGCCGGTCAGCCTGAAAGCGCGGTATCTTGTCGTGATCCGTGAAGTTCAGGCGCGCCGCGCAGCCCTGGCATGCATTGGCCGGATTGGCCGCTTCCGCCAGCGCGCGCGGCCAGAAAAACGCCCGCAGTTCGTCCGTATATTCGCCGGTCCGCTTGAGGAAGCGCTTGTGACGTTCCACGCCGCTGCCCGCAGCCTGCTGCAGCAAGGTATCGAACACCATCGCCGGCGACAGCCAGCGCAGCGCGGCCGCCCGCCCCGCCGCGGCCTCGTTCTGGCGCGCCGCAGCCGCAGCGCGCTCCTCGATTTGCCGTTCCACCGCCTGCTGCACCGCGATCTGCTTGGTCGCATACGACACCTTGCCAACCCTGTCCGCCGCCGCCGCATACGCCGGCTCGGCGCGTGCAAACGCGGCAAACAGCGCATCGCGATTGGCCGGCGTAAAGTCGTTCGCACGCCGCAGGTCGTCGAGATAAAGCAGCGGCGATGGCGCCGGATAAGCCGTGTCGATGACCAGCGCGCCAGCCGCTGGTACAAAGAACGTGAATCCGATCCACACCGACACCAGCCGCAGATAGCTTCCCACCACCCCGATGCGGCTTGCCACCAGTGCTGTCAGCGCCACCCAGAACAAGGTGAAGCCGGCCAGCGCGGCGCCCAGCAGCAGCATGGTGCCCGCCGTCTGCATGCTCCAGCATGGCGTGCCCGCCACCAGCAGGGCCAGCACCGTCGCCACGAGCGTGAACGGTACGCACACGATGGCGGCGACGCTAAACTTGAGCATCACCAGTTGGCGGAACGACGGCAGTTGCGCCGCCATCAGCCGCAGCGCGCCGGAATCGCGTTCGGCCGCCAGGCGCGAGGCGCCGATGGCGATCAAGGCCAGCGGCAGCACATACACCAGCACGAACGACAGGTCGAAGTCGCCCAGGCTCAGGATGCGCGGGTTGATGAAGTCGAAGGCGGCAGCCGGCGGCGCCACATAATCGAGATCGGTCTTGATATAGAACGGCAGCAGCCGTGACTGGCCGATGGCAATCCCCGCCAGCGGCGACGGCGGCTTGAGCGCATACGCCGACAGGCCGTAGCGCATGTAGCCGGCGGCGTCGGACGGGTCCTGCCAGTACGGCAGCACCGTGTCGGCGGGGTGGCTGTAGCGCGCCACGGCGGCCTGCTGCTTCAGGACCTTGGCTGCCGCGTGCATCTTCACCCGCTCGACCGTGGATTGCTGCCCGTCGGCGTTGGCCTGGCCGTTGACCGCTCCCCACGCCAGCGCCGCAAACAGCAGTGCGCCGATGATCCATGTGAAGCGCGCCCTGAGCAGCATCGCCAGTTCGAGTCGAAACAGTGCGCGCGTCATGGCTGCACCCCTTTCACCGCGCGCCAGGCGGCAAGGCCGGCAAGGAGGCACCATCCCGCCAGCAGCAGGAAGGGCGCCGCCGCGTTGGCGAGCACGCCGCGCAAAGGCGGCGCGCGGTAGGCAAAGGCCGGCACCGATTCCCAGAACTGCTTGCCGGTCGAGGCGCTTGCGTCCTCGTGTTCCGCATGACGCATCAAATCTCCATTAAGGCGGTTGACCATCGCGCGCCGGTAGGTTTCGGCGGTCTCGATGAAATGCCGGTGCTGGTAAAAGTCGGTGCCGGCAACGGCCGCGCCGGACGCTTGCAGCGCAACGGTCGGCGTGATGGCTCCCAGCCAGCCGAAGGTGCGGTCCTGCTGCTCCACCGAGTCGTAAAAGCGCCCGAGCACGCGGTCGAACACATCGTGCGATTCGCGCTCGGACTGGTCGAGCTGCGCGGCACGCACATTGGTCACTTTGGCCTTGACGAGCGCCTGGCGCCGCGCTTCCCACTTCTCGGCGCCTTCGTACGCGGGCGACTCGTTCTCAACGCGGCTGCGCACCTCCTGGTATGAGGGCACGGGCGCGAACACCTGCGCGGCATTGCCGGCGGCGCGCGGCAGCACCACGCACAGCACCAGCCAGAGCACCAGCATGATGGTCAGCGCCGCGCGCGCACTGGGCGCCTTGAGCGACACCGCCAGTGCGATCAGCAAGAACACCAGCAGGTACATGAAGTTCAGCAGGCTCCAGATGGCCAGCCGGCCCGCGCCGTTCCAGCCGGCGTCGGGCAGCGCCTGCAGCGCGAAGGTCCCCATCGCCACCACGGGAGCGAGCGCCATGCACACCAGCGCGCCCACCATCACCGCGAAACGCGAGAGCAAAAGGCGCCCGGGCGTGGCGCCGTTACCGAAGGCCATGCGCAGGGTGCCGCGCTGGCGGTCCTGGGCGAAGCCGGCAAAACCGAGCAGGATCGCAAACATCGGCCCGAGCACTTCGAGCACCTGCGCCACCGAGGCGGCGCTGCGCATGATCGGATCGGCATCCTGGTTGGGGCGGAAAATCATCTCGTTGCGCTTGTGCGCCTCCAGCCAGACCGACAGGCCGACGAAGGGCTCGATGCCTGGCGCGAGCACCAGCAGCGGCGACGACGGCTTGACCGCCCACACGCCGAAGTGCGCGGCGCTGTGCGGGTCCTTCTGGCCCTGGGCGACCCAGCGCGCGCGCTCGGATGCGGCGAAGCGCGTGCGTTCGTCGGCCAGGCGCGCGGCACCGCTCATGGACGAGAAAAACACGGTCAGCAGCAGCAGCGGCGCCAGGATGGCGACCCAGCGCAGGCGTGGTTCGCGCCACAGGCGCTGGGCTTCGGCGCGCAGCAGCGCCGGATGCAGCGCCCCGCTCATCGCGCCAGCTCGGTGATGTAGACCTGCTCCAGCGCCGCGTGCCCGGTCGTTTGCGGATCGATTTCGCGCTCGATGCGGCCCGCGTGCAGCACGCCGACGCGGGTGGCCACTTCCTTGATGCGGTACAGGTCATGGGTGGCCATCAGAATGGCGACGCCACGCTGCGCCGCCGCGCGCAGAAGGCCCGACAGCTCCGACGCGGCCAGCGGGTCCAGGCCCGAGGTGGGCTCGTCGAGCAGCAGCAGCTTCGCTTCGCGCGCCATCGCGATCGCAATGCCGACCTTCTGGCGCATGCCTTTCGAGTAGTTGCGCGCGTGGCGGTCATGCGCGTCGGCGCGCAGGCCGGACTCGCTCAAGAGCTGGCGCAAGGTAGCGTCGTCCAGCTCCTTTGACGCCAGCAGCGAGAAGTAGCGCAGGTTTTCCAGCCCGCTCAGTTCAGGATAAATCGCCACCTGTTCCGGCAGATAGGCAATCGAGCGGCGCGTGCGGGCCGCGTCGCCCGCCACCGGTTCGCCGCACACATGGATGCTGCCGCCGTCCGGCTGCAGGAAGCCGAGGATCAGATTGAGCGTCGTGGTTTTGCCGGCACCGTTGGGGGCGAGCAGCGCGTACACCTCGCCCGCCTGCAAGGTGAGCGAGAGGCCGTTCAGGGCCACGCGCTCGCCGAAACGGCGCGTGACGTTGTCCATCTGGAGGGCGGGTTTCATCATGTCCATGGGGTTGACTTAACTAAAAGATTGCGGAAGTGTCGAGGACTATACGATAATGAGAGCTTATTATCAATAGGAGTCTTGCCGTGAAATTGAGAAAGCTGCCCTGCGCACTGCTTTGCCTGTATAGCCCCTTGGTCGCATATGCCGACGACGCACCGCCGCCAATGCAGGTGGTCGTCATCGACAGCGCCCGCGCGCCGGCCGGCAGCGACAGCACGGATATCGGCAGCCGCCTCGACCTGACCCTGCGCGAGACGCCGGCGTCGGTCGAAGTGATCAACCGCGACCTGATCGAGGTGCGCGGCGCGCGCAGCCTCGATGAAGCGGTGCGTGGCGCGGTCGGCATCACCCAGGGAGGCAATGCGACCTCGCCGTCGCAGACGTCGTCGCGCGGGTTCAGCGCGGGCTTTGTCAGCTATCTGTACGACGGCAGCCGCATCGCCGTGCCGACCATGAGTGCGCGTACCCAGGACACATGGAATTTCGAGCGCATTGAAGTGCTCAAGGGACCTGCCTCGCTGATGTCGGGCGACGGCGCGATTGGCGGCGCGATCAATTTCGTCACCAAGCGGCCGGAGCGCGCGCTGCCCGCCAGCGAAGCGATGCTGTCGTACGGGAGCTTCAATACCTGGCGCCTCGGCGCGGGCATCAACCGGCCACTGGGCGAGACCAGCGCCGTGCGCATCGATTACAGCCACCAGCAGTCCGATGGCTACATCGACCGCAACAAGCAGCGCTACGACAGCCTGACCTTGGCCACCACCAGCGCGCTGACGCGCGACATCACGCTCGACCTGAGCCTGGACCTGCTGTCCGATAACGTGAAGGCGTATCAGGGCTCGCCGCTGGTGCCGCGTGCTCTGGCGACCGATCCCGTGGGCGCGGTCAGCGATGCTGGCGGGCGCGTGATCGACCGGCGCCTGGCCTTTAAAAACTACAACGTCGACGACGCGGTCATGGAGTCCGACAGCGCCTGGGCGCGCGCCAAGCTGACCTGGAAGCTCGCTCCCGACTGGACCTTGCGCAACGAACTGTCGTACTACACAGCCGACCGCAGCTGGCGCAACGCCGAGAGCTACACCTTCAGCGCGCCGCGCCAGATCGTGCGCGACCTGGTGGGGGTGACGCACGACCACCAGGTGTTCGGCAACCGGCTCGACCTGTCCTACACCGGCAATCTGGCGGGCCTGAAGCACCGCTTCGCCGCCGGCGCGGAATACAGCAAGACGCGCTTTGCCACTGGCCGCAGTTTTTCCAACGGTGCCGGCGCCGCCAATGCCGCGTTGACGGTCGACCTGTTCGATCCAAGCTATGGCAGCTACGAAGCGCTGAGCGCCAACGCCGCGCTGTACACGGGCGCCGGCAACCGCACCAATTTTTCGACCAGTATTCCAACCGTGTCTCTCTATCTGGAAGATGCGGTGTGGGTGACCGACAAGTGGACCGTCGTGGCGGGTCTGCGCCAGGACCGGGTCAAGCTTGGTCGACGCACCGCGGACCTGAACACGGGCGTGGCAACCGCGTACGCGCAGACGTACGACCCGCGCTCGCTGCGCTTCGGGACCGTGTACGCGTTCGACAAGGACATCTCGGTGTACGCGCAGCACACCAGCGCATCGGCACCGGTCGGCTCGGGCAACCTGCTGCTGCTCAGCGCCGCGAATGCCGCCTTTGAACTGTCGAAAGGAACGCAGAGCGAAATCGGCATCAAGCAGTCGCTCTTCGGCGGCACGCTCGACACCACGCTGGCGCTGTACCGGATCGAGCTCGATAACATCCTCTCGCGCGATGCCGCCGTGCCGACCCTGACCGTCAACAGCGGCAAGCAGTCCTCGCGCGGGGTGGAGCTGGCGGCGGCGTGGAGGCCAACTCGCCAGGTGAGCATCAACGGCAACGTGGCGCTGCTCGACGCCCAGTTCGACCAGCTGCTCGAAGCGGGCAAGGTGTCACGCGCGGGGAACCTGCCGCCCAACGTCGCCAAAAAAACCGGCAACCTGTGGGTCGACTACAAGGTGGACCAGATGCCGCTCAAGCTGGGCGCCGCGCTCAATTACACGGGCGAGCGCTACACCAACAACGCCAATACGATCCGCATGAACGCATTCACCACGGCCGACGTGTACGCAAGCTGGCGGCTCGGCACGGGCGACCTGACGCTACGCGTGCGTAATCTGGGCGACAAGCTGTACGCCGGCTGGAGCGGTGCGAATGTGAACAGCCAGGTTATTCTGGGTGCGCCGCGCAGCGCCGATCTGACCTGGCACGCGCGGTTTTGAGCGCCGCTTTGTTACGGCCGGCTTAAAGGAGCGCCCGTTTGCTGTAGCGAAGCCGAAAATCAGAGTAAGATTGCCGTTCTTATCAACTTGCAAACCGGAGTACACCATGAGTTTCGACAATTTTCTGACTCGCCTGAAAACCAAAGCCGGTGAAATGAAAACCGATGTCCTGAAATTCAAGAACAAGGATTTCATGAATGCGGCCATGGCCGGTTCGGCGCTGATCGCCATGGCGGACGGTAACATCACGTCGGACGAGAAGCAAAAAATGGTCAAGTTTATCGAGACCCACGACGCGCTGTCGGTCTTCACGACCAACGACGTGATCAAGGCGTTCCAGGAACATGTGGGCCAGCTTGAATTCGACAAGGATATCGGCGAATCGAAAGCTTACCAGGCACTGGGCAAGATGAAATCGAACGGCGAGGCGGCGCGCCTGCTGGTGCGCATGGTGATCGCCATCGCGTCGGCGGACGGCAATTTCGACGTCAGCGAAAAGGCGGTCGCAATCAAGATCTGCAAGGAACTGGGCGTCAGCCCGTCCGAGTTCGAGCTGGCATAAGAAGATGGGGTGGGCCGCAAGCCCACCCCTTGCTGCGTTATTTGCCTGAGGCGCGTACCTTGCCGAAGGCGTCGCCGGCTTTCCAGGCCGGCATCTTCGGTGCGTCCGCCACGCGGCGGCCCAGGTTCAGGGTGAACTGCGCCTGCTGCACCATGCCCGACAGATCCCAGGCCGGATCGTATTCATCGCCTACCTGGTGGTAGCGCGCGCGGTACGAGGCCTGCTTGGCCTTGGCGCCTTCAATATCCTTCACATAGTCCTTGCCGCCTTCGATCGAGAAGGCCGGAATGCCGGCTTTCGCGAAGCTGAAATGGTCGCTGCGGAAGTAGCCGCCCGCCAGGTCCGGCTCGGGCGTACGCACCACCAGGCCCATGGCCTTGGCGGTCGCTTCCGCCATCGCGCCCAGTTCCGTGCGCTCGCTGCCCTTGGTGCCGATGTCCTTGGCCGCGCCGACGAAATTGAGGCTGTCCAGGTTCAGGTTGGCCGCGGTTTTATTGGCTGGCCACAGCGGGCTGCTGGCGTAGGCCGCGCTGCCCAGCAGGCCCTGTTCTTCGGCTGCCACCCACAGGAACATCTGGCTGCGCTTGGCCGGCGAGCGCACCGCTTCCTGCGCCATGGCCAGCAAGCCGGCGGTGCCGGATGCATTGTCGACCGCGCCGTTGTAGATGGTGTCGGCGCCTTCGCCTTGCTTGCCCAGGTGATCCCAGTGGGCGCTGTAGATTACCACTTCGTCCTTGAGTTTCGGATCGGTGCCCGGCACCACGCCGGCCACGTTGAACTGTTCGACCATGCGCACGGCCGCCTTCATCTCGCCTTTGACTTTGGCTTTCAGGGCCACCGGCTTGAAGTTCTTGTTCTCGGCGGCAGTGCGCAGCGCGTCCAGATCTTCGCCGGCGGCGACGAACAGGGTGCGCGCGGCGGCTTCGGTCATCCAGCCTTCCATATTGGCGCCCAGTTTGCCCTGCGCCAGCTGGAAGCGTTCGCTCAGCCAGCTGTTCTGCACCACGCTCCAGCCATACGAAGCCGAGGCATCGGTGTGAATCAGCAGCACGCCGGCGGCGCCCTGGCGCGCGGCTTCTTCAAATTTGTAGGTCCAGCGGCCGTAGTAGGTCAGGCCCTTGCCGTTGAAGCGATTCGGCTCGGCTGCCGTCGGCGCCGGGTCGTTGACCATCATGACGACGATTTTACCCTTGACGTCCATGCCCTTGTAGTCGTCCCAGCCTTCTTCCGGCGCGGTGATGCCGTAGCCGACGAACACCAGGTCGGCGTCCATCGCGTGCACGGCCTTGGCGTCGCCCGGCGCCCAGACCCAGTCCTTGCCGAAGGCGAGCGATTGCGCCTTGCCGCCCGCTTCCAGCGCCACGCTGCTGCTGTCCGGCGTGGCCTTCACGCCCGCGATCTTGACCGACTGGCGGAAGCTGTCGCCGTTGCCCGGCTTGAGGCCGACGGCCAGCGCCTGCGCTTCGAGGTAGGCCACGGTCAGGTCGCCGCCACGCTGGCCGGTGCCGCGTCCTTCGAGTACATCGCTCGACAGGAACGACAGGTGGGCGCGCAGCGGCGCTTCCTTGACGGTGGGGACGGATGCGGCGCCGGCGGCGTACGCGGGGAAAGCTGCGGTCAGGCTGGTAGCCAGGGCCGTGCTCACGAGGGAGGAAAGCATCTTTTGCATGGGTTCCTAGTGCGGTAGAAGGTGGTAAATACGGCGCCCACGGCGGGCGGAGCGAAACATTGTATGCCATTCCGCCACCCCGTTTGCAAAGGAAATCGCGCGGCGCTAGCGCAGTACCAGCATGTCGGTGGAAAGTGTGCGGCCGCGCCGTGGCGCGTGGGTGGGCTGGTGGGCAATCGCCTCGGCGGGCAGGCCGGGGATCGATTCCTGGATATGGATGCGCGCGGTGGCGCCGCCTTCCAGCTCCAGCTTGACCGGCAGGCGCCGCTGGCCCATGCCGTGCAGGGTCAGCGTCCAGTCGCCGCCGCGTTGCGTCGCCAGCACGCGCCCATCGAGGCGCGCCGCCAGCACGCGCGCGCCTTTTACCCGCAGTTCGATGGTCGGCGCCGCGTTTTTCGAGGTCAGCGCAAACGCCACGCGGCGCCTGGCCGGCGTGTCCTCGTTTTTCAGCATCTCGATCTGCGGAAAGGCGATGCCGGTGCGCGGCGCCGCCGTCGATGCGCGCGCGCCGGCGCCATCGAGCCAGTACGATTTCCAGGTGGTGGCGTCGGCCAGGTAGGTGATGCTGTCCGGTGGCGCCGTCGTCGGAATTGGGCGGGTGAATACGGCTGCCGCCAGCGGGAGCAGGAGCGCGATTGCCGGCAGCGTGCCGGTGGCCAGGATGGCGGCGCGCGCATGGCGCGACAGGGCGGCAGTAAGCGGCAGGTGCAGCGCACCGGTGGCCAGCAGCACGCCGATCAGCGGCCACGCCAGCAGGTAGGTGGCGCCGGGCTTTGCCGCACTGAGGACGATCAGCGCTGCCAGCAGGCCCGCCATGGCGGCGCTCAGCGCCAGTGGGCCGATGCGTTTCGTGCCATGCCGCAGCGTGGCCCAGCACACCAGCAGGCATAGCGCGCAGGCGACGCGCGTGATGTGCCAGACGATGCGTTCCGGGTAGTGCAGCGCGCCGGCCAGCGGCACGGTGAAGTACACGCGGTCCGGCGCGGCGATTGTTTCGAGACGATGCGCGCCGAATGTGCGCGCCAGCGACACGATCGAGTCGCCGCTGTGCTGCATGGCGGCGCTGTCGGCCGCACCGGCGAAGCGCATGCCGGCCAGGCCGAGCGTGCGCAGTGGTGACTGGCCGGCCACCCCGGCCGGCCGGTACGAGGAGCCGGCCGGCGCCGCGTCCAGGCGCGCCCATGCCGCCACGGTACCGCCATTGCCGCCATGGGTATCGAGCAGCGTCAACGGACCGTGTCCTGGCGCTCCCTCGAAACGCAGTACCAGCCCGATTTTGCGGGCCCACGGATGCTGCTCCACAAAGGCGCGCGCGCCGAGCGAGCCGGCGTGCTCGCCATCGGCAATGAGCACGATCAGGTCATTGACCAGGGGCGCACCCTGGCGCAGGGCGCGCAGCGATTCGAGCAGGGCGGCAACCGCACCGGCGGCATCGGGTGCGTCGGGCACGCTGTCGTAGTGCGAGGCCAGCATCAGCGGATGCCCGCGCACCGGCGCGCTGCCACGGATGCGCACTACGATGTTGTGCACCACCGCGACCGTGAGACGCGCATTGCCGGCGCCATCGCGCGCGCTGCTGCTGACCGTCGCCGTCTGTACCTGCGGGTCGAGGCCGAGCGCGCGCAGCTTTTCCAGCAGGTAGTCGCGTGCGCGCACATTGGCGTCGCTGGCGATGGGGCGCGGCGTCTGCGCCAAAAAACCGGCATGCGCCAGCGCGCGGGTGGCCGAAAACGCCGCCGGACCGGCATCGGGCGGCGCTGCCGGCAGCGGGGCAGGGCGCAGCGCGAGCCAGGCCAGCGCCGCCGCCATCAGCAGCGCGGCGGCCAGTCCTGCGGCGCCGGCTGGAATGGCGGCGAACCTGTTCATGTGCATGGCGAGCAGGGGCCGATCGAACCCCTTGCCGCTTCGCTCAGTCGAGCGTCCAGACGTAGGCGATCTGCGCCCATGCCGGTTCGGCGACGCCGTTCGTCGTGGCCGGCTTGAACTTGCACATGCTCAGGGCCGCGACGGCTGCCTTGTCGAGGTCACGCGATCCGCTCGATTTATCGATGCGGGCGTCGGTCACCTTGCCGTCCACGCCGACCAGCAGCGCGAGACTGACGGTACCGGTGTCGCCATTGCGGGCGGCGCGCGCCGGGTAGTCCGGCTTGACGCAGGCGGAAGCGTCGGCCAGTACGGCGGATCGGGTCTGTTTGGCCGGCTGCACCACGGCTGGCGGAATGACCTGTTCGACCTTGCGTCCCGTTTCGATCGCCGCCGGCGGCGGCACCTTGTCGATGACGGTGCCGGTGATGGTCACGTCCGGTGGCGGCGGCGGGATATCGACAAATGGCTTGGGAATCAGCACCGGCGGCACGACCTGTTCCGTCTTGAACGGCTCCGGTTCCGGCGGCGGATCAATCGGTTTTTCGATCACCGGCGTCACCTCGATCGGCCCCGCTTCGGTGACGCTGGGCGCCGGAACCCGGTTCATATTGTGAATGAGCGCCGCGCCAACGAGGACGTGCAGCGCGGTGACGATGGCCATTTTGGTGAATTTGTTGCCGCTGCCAATGTGCTGTTGAGAGAAATGCATGGTGTGCTCCGTATTGTTGTGTTCACGAAATGGCTCGCATGGTGGAAATCCGCAGCGCTTTTTCCAGTCCATGGATGAAATATATGCTATGTCCTAGCAATTGAAAAGGGTTTTCGTAGTAATTCTATTGCCGTGTTTTCTTCCATCCGGGTGAGCCCGCTGGCAAATCTTGCCCGGCGGGGCACGGCTCGCGTCAGGGGCGGATGTGTGAAATAATCTGGTAGGCGCGGCGTTCCTGCCGTCTGGTCGCATATATTGATGCGATTCAATGGCAAGGCGGGGTAAGCCAACGCAGCCTTTACCCGTGGAGAATGAAAGTGCAGACTGAGCAAAAATCGATTCGGGTCTTGCTGGCGGACGACCATCCCATTGTGATGACCGGTTTCGCCATGTCGCTGGCCGGTGTCGGCATGGATGTGGTGGGGCAGGCCAAGACGCCCGATGAAGCCGAAGAGATGTACGCCGCCCTCGATCCGGATGTGCTGGTGCTCGATATCCGCTTCGGCACCGAGCTGACGGGGCTGGACGCGGCCAAGAGCATCCTGGAGAAGTTTCCGGCTGCGCGCATCGTGTTCCTGAGCCAGTTCGACCAGGATAGCCTGATCAAGGAAACCTACCGCCTGGGCGCGCGCGCCTTCGTCACCAAGGATTGCGACCCGGCCGACCTGGCCACCGCGGTGCGCCACGCGCATGAGGGCAAGCTGTATTTCCTGCCGCAGATCGCCGAGCGCCTGGCCAATCTGTCGGTGCGCGGCGATGCGTCGCCGCAGTCGCAGCTCGACCAGCGCGGGCTGGAGATCTTCAAGCTGATGGCCGAAGGACTGACCAACGCCGAAATCGCCGAGAAGCTCAATCTGTCGACCAAGACGATCAGCAATATCAGCCAGTCGGTCAAGGAAAAGCTGGGCGTGCACCGTCAGGCGTATATCACCAAGCTGGCCGTCAAGTACGGCTTGATCGAGCCGTAGTGGGAGGTCGCGTGTTCGCAGGCTTGAGGAGATGGGTCGCGAATGCGCGGTGTCGCCCGACCGTCGTCCGCCGTCGCGGGGACGACGGTGGCAAGGGTGTACTTTCGGCGATCGCCCTTGCCATCGGCCTCACCCTGTCCGGCACCGCCGGCGCCGCCGGCGTCGTCAGCCCGGCCAGCTCCAGCAACCCCACCGGCTTTCGCTTCGAGATCGTCACCGCCGACGATTCCGGCGTCACCCGCCGCATTGCCGACGATTTGTACAAACAGCTGGTCCCCATCTTCGGTGGCTTTCGCACCGAACTGGCCCAGCACCGGCGCATGGTGTACGTGGCCATCGGCCCGGTCGCGCTGCGCAATGTGGCTGCGCGCAAGTGCGACTGCGTCATCATCGCCGCCTTTACCTCCAGCCAGGTGTGGCGCTCGGTCACCGAAGAACTGCAGCCTTCACGCGCCCTCACCATGACGGCCATCTACGCCGAGCCGGCCCCGGTCGACCAGCTGCGCCTGATCGAGCTGCTCTACAAACGGCCAGTGCGCGTGGCCGCCATCGTCAGCAGTAATACCGGCTTTCTCAAACCGACGCTGCAAGGCATCGCCGAAATCGAACATTACGACCCCAGTGAGGATATCAACGTGGTCCTGAACCGCATCGGCAAAACCGAGGTCCTGCTGGCCATGCCCGACCGCAGCGTCTACAACACCGAGAACGTGCGCAACATCCTGCTCTCGACCTACCGCCACAACCAGGCGGTGATCGGCTTTTCGGCCGACATGGTCATGGCCGGCGCACTGGCCACCACCTATTCCACCATCGAGCAGATCAACGCCCAGGTGGCCGACGTGGCCAACGAATTCGTGGCCACGGGCGAGCTGGCCCCACCCCAGTTCCCGCGCTACTTCAGCACCGTCATCAACGAAGGCGTGGCGCGCTCGCTCGATGTTGCGGTCGACGACGCCGCGCGCAATTTCACGCGCCGTCCACCTGTGAGGCGCCAATGAATCTGCGATTCTGGCAAAGCTGGAGCATCGGCACGCGCATGGCCTTCATCACCATGCTGCCGGTGGTGTTCCTGTTCTCGTCTTTTGTGGGCTACTCCTGGTACTCGCACCGCGCCCAGGTGGCGCTCGAACTCGAAGAGCGCGGCCGCATCCTGGCCAAGGCGCTGGCCGAAACGAGCGAATACAACGTCATCTCGGGCAATCTGTCCGACCTGCGCCTGACCATCAATGGCCTGGTCCAGTCGGACAAGAGCATCCACCGCATCGAAGTGGTCGACGCCAACCAGAAAGGCGCCATCAGCGTCATTTCGCAGAACTCCGCCATCGGCGAGGACCGTTTTTACGAGGCGCCGATCAAGAAGCAGATGATCTGGATTAACCTGTTCTCGGACAACGGCGTGCCGCACGTCTCGGGTTCGAGCGATACCAAGCCGACCACCGTGCCGACCGAAGTGGTAGGCTACGTCAGGGTGACGATGTCGCCGACGAACATGCTGCACAAGCAGGCGCGCCGCTTCCAGGTCGAGCTGGCGATGGCGGCGCTGGCGCTGGTGGTCAGCGGTGCGCTGGCCTACGTGCTGGCGCGCAGCCTGACCATTCCGCTCAAGTCCTCGATCGGCGCGCTGCGCGAGATCCGCGGCGGGAACTACCAGGTGGCGCTGCCGGTCACCACCGGCGGCGAGGTGGGCGAGCTGCAGGAATCGATCACCGAAATGTCGGTCGCGCTGGGCCGCTCGCGCCAGGACCTGGAAAACAAGGTCGCCGAACGCACCAAGGACCTGGTCGAATCGCGCAACGAAGCGCTCAAGGCCGACGCCGACAAGCGCAAGCTGATTCAAAAGGTGAACTCGATCGTCGAAGATGAGCGCAAGAGCATCGCCATCGAGATTCACGACGAACTCAATGCCTCGCTGATCGCCGCGCGCCTGGAGTCGCAAAGTATCCTGCACCTGGCCGGCAAGGTGGAGCAGGGTCCGATGATCGACGAGATCAAGCAGAAGTCGCAAGCGATCACCAAGCTCACGCTCGACCTGTACGCCAGCGGACGGCGCCTGGTGCGGCGCCTGCGTCCCGAGGTGCTCGACATGCTCGGCCTGCACGGCGCGGTGGAAGAGATGATCCGCCACTACGACGCCAGCCATCCCGAATGCCACTTCCAGTTCCACTCCGACGGCGATTTTTCGGGCCTGGAGAGCGAACTGGCCATCTCCGCCTACCGCATCGTGCAGGAAGCGCTGTCGAATGTGCTCAAGCACGCCGGCGCCACGCATGCGCAGGTGGCGATGACCTTGTCCGAGCAGGACGACACGCTGCATATCGAAATCGCCGACGATGGCGCCGGCTTCAGCACCGCCAGCGCGTCGTCGGGCATCGGCATCATCGGCATGCGCGAACGCGTGTACGCGCTGGGTGGCACCATCGACTTCAGCTCCGAGCCTGACAAAGGCACCGTGATCGGCATCGCCCTGCCGATCGCACAAATCGCCTGACTGCTGTGCCTTATCAGCAGCGGTACCGTTCCAACCTTTCATCGCACAACACATAATGTCGAACGAATTGAAAACACCCTACGAACAGGGTAACAAGAATCAGACCACGACCTGGGCTGACTGCATCGCATGGTACGAAGAGCTGGCGCGCCGTTATCCCGGCGTGCTTCACTTCAGCGTCGTCGGCACCTCCGATTGCGGCCTGCCGATCCACGCCGGCGTGGTGACCGCCGACGGCGTGTTCGACCGCCAGCGCCTGAAAGAAGAAGGACGCCCGGTTTTCTTCAACAATAACGGCATCCATCCGGGTGAGCCGGAAGGCGTGGACGCCTGCATGGCGCTGGTGCGCGACTTCTGCACCGAGCCGGCGCGCCTGGCCGCGCTGGGCAAGACGGTATTCCTGTTCGTCCCGCTGTACAACGTCGACGGCAGCATCAACCGCGCCGATACCTCGCGCGTGAACCAGGATGGCCCCGAGCAGTTCGGCTTTCGCGGCAACAGCCGCCACCTCGACCTGAATCGCGACTTCGTCAAGTGCGACAGCCTCACCGCGCAGGTGTTCAACAAGCTGTTCACCGCCTGGGACCCGGACGTGATGGTCGACACCCACACCTCCAACGGCGCCGATTATCCGTACACGATGACTCTGATTCACACGCAGACCGACAAGCTCGGCGGCGCGCTCGGTGAATTTTTGCAGGGCACCATGCTGCCGCATATGTTCGGCGAAATGGCGCGGCGCGGCTGGCCGACCTGCCCGTATGTCAATCCGGTCAAGGACAGCCCGGACCACGGCATTGCCGAATTTTTGGAAACGCCGCGCTTTTCGACCGGCTTCGCGGCGCTGCACCACACCATCGGGTTCATGCCCGAGACGCACATGCTCAAGCCCTTCGCCGACCGCTACGACTCGATGCGCGCGCTGGTCGAAACGGCGCTCGACTTCACGGTCGCGCAGGCGGCCACCATCCAGGTACTGCGCCGCGCCGCGCGTGACGAAGGCAAGGCACGGCGCGAGTGGCCGGTGCACTGGTCCATGGATGCGGACAAGCCATCGACGTTCCCGTTCCGCGGCTATGCGGCCAAATACACGCCCAGCGTGATCGGCAATTACACGCGCCTGTCGTACGACCGCAACGAGCCGTGGGAGCGCGACATCGCCTACTTCAACAGCTTCCCGGCCGATATCGTGGTGGCGACGCCGCGCGCGTACGTGGTGCCGCAAGCCTGGCGCGAAGTAGTCGAGCGGCTGCAGTGGAATGGTGTGGCGATGCAGCGCATCGAGGCCGACCGCGTGGAACAGGTGCAGTGCTACCGCATTGTGTCGGTCGACTCGCGCGCGAATGCGTACGAAGGCCACATGTTCCATGACGACGTGCAGCTGGAGAAATTCACCCAGGCCGTGACCCTGCGCGCGGGCGACTGGTGGATTTCGCTCGACCAGGACATGGCGCGCTACGCGATCGAAACGCTGGAGCCGCAGGGCCACGACAGCTTCTTCCGCTGGGGATTCTTCAACAGTGTGCTGGAGAAGAAGGAAGCATATTCCGATTACGTGTTCGAGGACCACGCGCTGGAACTGCTGCGCGGCGAACCGGCCCTGCAGGCGAAGTTCGAGGCCTGGAAGGCGGCCAATCCAGCCTTGTTGTCGGACCAGTGCGCGGTGCTCGACTTCATCTTCGCCAATTGCGCGCGCTATGTGGAGCCGGAGTGGCGGCGCTATCCGGTGCTGTCGGTGATGTAAGCACGGCGGCGATCCGATGCTGGCGTGTCCAGCCTAAAAAAACGGCACCGGTCTCGCGACGGTGCCGTTTTCACAGGCGCGGATGGTGGCTCAGCACACGATGCCGCCGATGCTCTTCCCGCTTTTCAGATCGAACCCGAAATTGCAGGAATACACGCCCTGCTTGCTGCGGCTGCACCACAGGCGTTCCTGATCCCTCGTACGCACGCGCGTTCCGCTGCCTTCCGTGCACGCGTCCTTGACGTCCTTGCCCATGGCATCGAACATTTCGCGTGCGGCCTTGCCGTCGATGGCAAACATGATCTTGGTGTCGGCAGCGGTGGGCTCGCCCGGGTCTCCGATGCCACGCGAATAGGTTCGGTACGCGCCCTTCAATGTGGTGTAGCCGGAGGCGTCTTCCTGGCTGTTCGCTGGCGACATGCTGGCGAGCGACAGGAGCACGCCGAGCAAAACAGTGTTTTTCATTGCGTCTCTCCCTGGTGTCGTCCCCGACGATGAGCGGATTGGTTCATCGTCGGGGGCATTCATCTTCTTACTGGTTCTTCTCGATCCAGCGATTGACCTTCACTTCCAGCAGCGACAACGGCAAGGTGCCGTCTTCCAGCACGATCTCGTGGAACTTCGGCAGGCTGAATTTATCGCCCAGCGCCGCTTCCGCGCGGCGGCGCAGTTCCGTGATTTTCAGCGCGCCGATCTTGTAGCCGAGCGCCTGTCCCGGCCACACCATGTAGCGCTCCGTTTCGCTGCGTGCCATCGATTCCGGGAAACCCAGGGTATCGCGCATGTACTGGATCGACTGCTCGCGCGCCCAGCCTTTCGCGTGCATGCCGGTATCGACCACCAGCCGCACCGCGCGCAGCATTTCGTCATTGAGGTGGCCGAAATAGTCTTCCGGCTTGTCGAACAGGCCCATCTCCTTGCCCAGGGTTTCCGCATACAGCGCCCAGCCTTCGGTGTAGGCGGTGTTGCCGCTGAACTGGCGGAACTTGGGCAGGTCCAGCTCCTGCAGCAGGGCGATGTGGAAGTGGTGGCCCGGCTGCCCCTCGTGCAGGAACAGCGTCACCATGCCGGTGCTGCCGTACTGTCTGGGGTCGTTCACCACCGACCAGAACACGCCCGGGCGCGAGCCGTCCATGGCCGGCGCGGTGTAGTGGTCGGACGCGGTCGCGCGCGACAGTTCCGGCTCCAGGCGCAGGTCGAGCGGCGCCTTCGGCATGAGCGTAAACAAGGCCGGCAGCTTGGTGCGCAGCAGCGCATCGAGCTTGCGGTACACGTCGATGACTTCCTGGTCGGTCTTGAAGGGCTTGTATTTTTCCTGCTGCGATACCCACGCCGGCAGCTCCGCGGCCGGTCCGGTGTAGCCCATCTTCGGGCCCACCACGCCATACTCGCCCTGGATGCGCGCCACTTCCTTCAGGCCGATCGCATGGATCTGTTCCGGCGTCAGGCTGGTGGTGGTCTGGATCGCCACGTTCTTTTCGTACCACTCCTTCCCCTCGGGCAGGGCGCTCCAGCCGGTGCTGGTGCGCGCCGCCGGCAGGTAATCCTTCTCGATGAAGCTGGCAAGGCGCACCAGCGCCGGCGCCAGCTTGGCGTCGATCGCCTTGCGGTAGCCGGCCGTCAGCGCCGCCTTGTCGCGGGCCGAAAAACTGGCCGGCATCTTGCGGATCGGGGTGTAGTAGATGCTCTCGTCGGCCTTGGCGCTGATCAGCTTCTGGTATTGCGGCAGCATCGATACCACCGTCGCGCGCGGCAGGGTCACGCCTACGCGCATCCCTTCGCGCATGTTGGCGATGGCCTGGTCGATCCATGCCGGCAGCTGCGTCAGGCGGTTCAGGTAAGCCTTGTAATCCTTGACCGTTTTCAGGGACTGGGCGCCGTCGCCGCTGGCGTAGTTGGCGATGGTGACGGGGATGCTGTCCATCTGGTTCAGCGGCAGCATCAGTTCCGGCAGGCTGGCAAACGACAGGAGGCTGTTCAACTCGAATTCGAGCACGTCGTAATTGGTTTGCGAGCGCAGGTCGAGCGCGCGCCGGTCCAGTGCGTGCAAGCGGTTCAGAAAGACGTTGTAGCGCGCATTCTGGCGCGCGCGCTCCCTGGGACCGATGCTCATGCCGATCTGGTCGTCGAAGCGGTTGTCGCCGCGGTCGGTGGCGTTGACCGGGTCGAAGCGCGCCACCGCTTCGTAATATTCCAGGGCCAGCGCATCGAGCTGCCTCTTGGCCTGGGCCGACACCACGCCCGACACTTTGCCGGCCGGTGGCGCCGCCGGCGCAGCGAGTGCGGCATGGGATGCAAAGCTCAGGGCGAGCGCCGCCCACAGGGCGGTCCGGGCGAGACTTTTATGCATAATATATATCCGGGAGAAAAATGAAATCGGCCATCAGGATACGCGATTTTCAGATGGGATAACGCCATCCAAATGAACGATAGATTTGCCTTATCGGCCACGCGCGCACGAATGGGAATTTGTATTGTCGCGCCAGCGCGGGCGCGCGTATGATCGACGCCAGACGACGTGCTTCCGCCGAGCCAGCAAACCGCGAGATGCTGACCGGCCCAGGCAAGCCCGGCTTGCAGCGCCTTGCGCCGAGCCTGTGGCCTCTGCCATTCAAGCCGCTCACCGATTCATGTGAGCGGCTTTTTATTTTACGGTTGCGCGGCGGGTTTCTCGGTGAGAAAGCCACGTCGCTGGTACCAGATTTCCATCGGAATCGTCACCAGCGGCGGCACCGCGGCGAGAATGGCGAGGGTGGTGGCCCACCACGGCCAGCGCAGGCGCAATGCGGCCAGCACCGCCACGACCACGTAGAACATGAAGGCGACGCCGTGCAGGCGCCCGAACAGCCAGACGCCCAGGTCGGTGGTGTCGGTGACGTACTTGAGGAACATGCCGATCAGGAGGCCGGTCCAGGTCAGGCCTTCGATCAGGCAGGCGGCGGCAAAGAGTTTTCCGATGCCTGTTGGTTTTTGTGTGGTCATGCCAGCTCCGCGATAGTCAGATGCGCGAAGCATAGTCAATCCGGCTGAGTCCATCAAGCAAGTTTTTGTTTCAGACGGGCGCAATCCGGTAAACACAACGGGTGGCGCCGGCCAGCACATGCTGTTCGCGCCTCACCGTCGTGCCGGGGCCGGCGATTTCGCTGAACAATTGCAGCTCGGAGCGGCAAAAGCCCTGGCAGGTGCGCGCCGCCGCGCAGATGGGGCAGTGGTCTTCGATCAGCAGCCAGCCCTGCTGGTCGGACTCGATGCGCGCCATGTAGCCTTCGCCGGTGCGGATCGCAGCCAGCTGTTCCAGGCGCTCCGGCACGGTGGCGCCGCCGCAGGCCTGCTGGTACAGCACGCGCGCCTCGCTCTCGCGCTGCGCCACCAGCTTGTCCAGCCCTTCCTCGCCGAACAGCTGGCGGATCGATCCGATCAGCTGCACCGTCATTTGCGCGTGCGTATCGGGAAAGCGCCGGTTGCCGGCCTCGGTCAGCACCCAGTCCTGGCGCGGCCGGCCCACGCCCGCGGCGCCCTGCTGCTGGCCTTCGATCAACCCTGCCGCGACCAGCTTTTGCACCTGCTGGCGCGCCGCTTCGGGCGTCATCTCCAGCATCTGCGCCAGCCTGGCCGTGGCGCTCGGCCCATTGGACTTGATGAAAAACAGGATGCGGTCGGCCGTCTTGCCATCGGCTGAGTTATCCAACGATTTGCTTGCGTAATTCACGGCTCCGCCTTATTATCCAATCAATCTCTTGTATATTAGTCCAATCCCGAATCCCTGTCGATCACCAGCCCATGTCCTCCGCCTCACCCGCTGCCTTACCTTCCACCGCCTCCTGGGGCGAGCTGTTTTCCGGCCAGAACGGCCTGCTGGCCCTGGCCCTGACCGGCGGCGTGGCGCTGCACGCAATCAACGTCCACATCGTCACCACCGTGCTGCCGTCGGTGGTGCAGGACATCGGGGGCCTGGACTGGTATGCCTGGAACACCACCTTGTTCGTAGTCGCCTCCATCATCGGCGCGGCCCTGTCGGTGCGCCTGCTGTCCGATGCCGGTCCGCGTGGCGCCTGCCTGGCGGCGCTCGGCATGTTTGCACTGGGATCGGCCGCCTGCGCCGGTGCCGCGTCCATGCCATGGATGCTGGCCGGGCGCAGCGTGCAGGGCCTGGGTGGCGGCGCGCTGGCCGCCCTGAGTTATTCGCTGATCCGCGTGGTCTTCCCCGCGCCCCTGTGGCCGCGCGCGGTGGCGCTGGTATCGGGCATGTGGGGCGTGGCCACCTTGTGCGGGCCGGCCGTGGGCGGCCTGTTCGCCCAGGCCGGGCACTGGCGCTGGGCCTTCTGGACCCTGCTGCCGGTAGCCTTGCTGCAGGCGCTGCTGGTCGCGCTGCGACTGCGTCCGGCCGGCGCCGCCGCATCCGCGCAGCCGCTCATCCCGGTGGCCCAGATCGCGCTGCTGGCCGCCTCCGTGCTGGCGGTGGCCGCCGGCGGTCTGTCGCGCATGCTGGCCGTGCAGGGCGCGGGCGTGGCGGCCGGGATCGCGCTCGGCGTGGCGGCCATCGCCGTCGAGCGCCGCTCACCGGTGCGCCTGCTGCCTGCCGGGACCACGGCCCTCACGTCGCCACTGGGCGCGGTGTATGCCAGCGTGGCCTTGCTCCTGGTCGGCACCACCACTGAAATCTACGTACCATATTTTTTGCAGACCCTGCACGGCTACACGCCGCTGGCGGCCGGCTACCTGACCGCGGCCATGGCGGCCGGCTGGAGCGCCAGTTCGATGCTGTCCTCGGGCCGCGAAGGCGCTGCCGCGATGATGATGCTGCGCGCCGGCCCGGTGCTGGGCGCAATCAGCCTGTTGGCCCTCGCGCTGCTGGTGCCGGCCGGTGACGCGCTCTCGCCCGCCATGCTGATGCTGCTGTGCGGCCTGGCGCTCGCTGGTGCCGGCGCCGGCGTGGGACTCGGCTGGCCGCATCTGCTCACGCGCGTGCTGACGCTGGCGCCTGCGGGCGAGGGCGGCCTGGCCTCGGCGGCGATCACCACCGTGCAGTTGTACGGCATGGCGATCGGCGCGGCGGTGGCGGGACTGGTGGCCAATGCCGCCGGACTGACCGAGCCGGGAGGCAAAGCGGGCGCGCAGTCGGCGGCGATGTGGCTGTTCGCCAGCTTTGCGCTGGCGCCCGCACTGGCGGCGCTGCTTGCGCGCGCAGCCGGCAAACGATAGGAGAAGACGATCATGCGCGAACAACTGGAAAAACTATTGGCGGCGGGACGCGATAACGCCCTGCTGCGCTTCGGCCTGGGCAACGCCTGCCTGAAAGACGGCGACGCCGCGGCGGCCGCGCTTCACCTGCAGCAGGCGACGCAGCAAAATCCCGCTCACTCGGCGGCCTGGAAGCTGCTCGGCAAGGCGTTGCAAGCGCTGGACCGGCTCCAGGAGGCCGAAGCGGCATGGAATAAAGGACTGGAGGTCGCCGTGAAGCAGGGCGACATCCAGTCCTCGCGCGAGATGACGGTGTTCCTCAAGCGCTTGCGGCGCTGACGGCTATTTGTAGAAGCGCCAGAGCGGCTTGAAGTCGCGCGCGACCTTCTCGTTTTTCAGGCGCGCGCGTACCAGTTCGATGGGCAGCACGCCGCCTTCGAGAATGCGGTCGTGGTATTGAAGCAGCGTCATCTTGCCGCCGTCGACCAGCTCGCGTTTGAGTTCGCGCAGTTGCAGCGCCCCGACCATGTAGCCAGCCTGGTACAGCGGCGGATAATCGCCGTTGAACGAGCGCCGCACCTCGGCGCGCGCATTATCCGGCTCGTGGCCGACGCGCCGAATCAGCATCTCGACCGCCTGCTCGGGCGTGATTTTACCCATGTGGAAACCGAGCGAGAACAGGATGCGCGCCGCCCGGTGATTACGCCAGAACATCATCCCGATCCGGTCTTCCGGCGTGACGGCGAATTTGCGCTCGTACAGCAGCATTTCCCAGTACACGGCCCAGCCCTCCACAAAAAAGGGCGAGTCGAACAGGCGGCGCTGCGGCTGGTAGCGATCCGCCATGAACCCTTGCAGGTGATGGCCTGGAATGAGCTCGTGCTGCACGGTCGCGCGCGAAAAGTGCGGGTTATTGCCGCGCATGGACATGAGCTTTTGCTCGTGCGTCATGTCGGCCGTGGGGTAGGACACCAGGATCGTGTCGCCGCCCAGGAAAAATGGGCTGATCAGCTGCGCTTCGGGCGAGAGCATGTCCATGCGCCAGCTGCGGCGCGCCACTTCCGGCACCGTCACCAGCTTGTTGGCCGCCATGTAGTCGATGGCTTCCTTGGCCAGGCGCCGCACCATGGCCGGCTGCTCGCCCGGCGTCACATACATGGTCTTGACCTTCTCCATGGCCGCATGCCAGTCGCTGCCAAAACCCATCTCGGCCGACGCCACGCGCAGTTCGGCCTCGCCCCAGGCCAGTTCTTTTTCGGCCAGCGCCATCAGTTCTTCCGGCGTGTACGGGATCATGTCGCGCTGCAGGGCGCTCATCAAGCCTTCGCGCCCGATCGGGTCGCCCGTCACATTGAGCAGCTTGACGGACGCCTTGCCCACCAGCCGTTCGTTCAGGCTGGCCGCGTAATCGCTCATGGCCTTGTCCAGGTCCGCGTACGGGCGCTTGACCCACCACGTGAGCTGCGGGTCGTACCCTTCGTAATAGGCGTACCAGGCTTTCAGGTCCCTGGCGGTGGACGCCAGCACCTGCGCGGCGCGGTTGGCCACGCTGCGCGAGGCCATCGGCTTGGGCGCATTGATGTCGGCGCCGGCCAGCAGCGCATCGTGGGCCTTGCGCACCGCCACCAGCGCCTGCTGCAGCACGGCCGCACTGGCCGCGCCATCCTGCGCCTGCATCACGCGGCGCGCTTCGGCCATGTCGATCAGCGGACGCACGAACGGCGCCAGCGGCTCGGCTTCGGCGAAACGCTTGCGCTGTGCCGCCAGTTCGCGCAGCTCGAAGTCGATCTGGCTGCGCATCATGACCACGTCGATGCGGTCTTCCACGCCAAAGCTGTCGAACGGCAGGGCATCGAGCGCCGCGCGCCACTGCTCGAAAAACTCCTGCATCTGGCGCGCGCGCGCCGTGCCGTTGGCCACCGTGTACAGTTTGTCGAGGCTGGCGTAATCGAGCTGGTAGCGCTGGATAAAGGCCGGCATGGCTTGCTGCGCGATGCCGAAGTGCGACAGCGGCGGAGTAAGTGCAGGCGTTTGTGCGGTAACCGGCGCGGTAGCCGACGCGGTAGCCGACGCGGCCAGCGCCGCCGCCAGCAGCAGGGACGCGCGCATCAGTAGGTGGCCAGCGCGGAAGGCACGCCGTTCTTGAAGGTGTAGACGGTCACGGTCGACTGCTTCATATTGCCGTTTGCATCATAAGCATACGAACCCACCACGCCCTTGTAGCTGCTGGCGCGCATGGCCGCGGCCACCACCGACGGATCGAGCGAATTGGCCGACTTCATCGACTGCGCGATGAACATGGTCTGGTCGTAGAACGAGGCCGCATACACGTCCGGCGCCTGCTTGAAGCGCGCCTTGTAGCGCGCCTGGAAGGCCGGGCCGTCGGCCTGCTTGTCGAGGATCGCGCCGCCTTGCGCGCACAGCACGTTTTCGCCGACCGCATCGCCACCGAGCTTGGCCATTTCGGGGCTGCACAGGGTGTCGCCGCCGAGCAGCTTGACCTTCAGGCCGAGCTGGCGCATCTGGCGCACCATCGGCGCGCCCTGGGGCGCGTAGCCGCCGAAGAAGATCGCATCGACGTTTTTCGATTTCAGCTTGGTGAGGATGGCGGCGAAGTCGGTCGCCTTGTCGGTCGTGAACTCGTGGCCCGCCACCGTGATGCCGGATGCCTTGGCCTGCTTGACGAATTCCATGGCGATGCCCTGGCCGAAGGCGGTGCGGTCGTCGATCACGCCGATCGTCTTGAGCTTGAGCTGCTTGGCCGCATAGCCGGCCATCGAGCCGCCGAGCTGGGTATCGCTGGCGACCATGCGGAACACGCCCTTGTAGCCGCTCTGCGTCACCTTGGGATTGGTGCCGACGGTCGACATGATCACGCCGGCGTCGTTGTAGACGCGCGAGGCGGGAATGGCCACGCCGGAGTTGTAGGGGCCGAGCACGAAGCGCACGCCGGCGTCGACCAGTTTTTGCGCGACCGCCACGCCGGCTTTCGGATCTCCCTGGTCATCCTCGGAGTGGAGTTCGAACTTGATGGCCTTGCCGCCGATGCTGACTTTTTTGGCGTTCAGTTCTTCCAGCGCGAGGCGCACCCCGTTTTCGTTGTCCTTGCCGGCAAAGGCGTTGGCGCCCGACAGCGGGCCGGTGATGCCGATCTTGACGACCTGTTCCTGTGCCAGCGCGGCCTGGGATACCAGCAGCAGGGCCGCCGCGGCGAAGGGAATACTCTTATTGTTCGATGCCATACGATGTCTCTCCTCTGATCTGGACAGCGGCATCATCGCACGATTTTGCACAATTTTATATGCCGTTTTAGGCAGGAAGACGCTTCAAAATCAGATCGAGCGGCAGCGCCGTGGTGTACTTGATCTGCTCCATCGAGAACGCCGACGACACGCCCGTCAGGTGCGCCGTCTTGATCAGCTTCTTGTAAAAGCGGTCGTAGCCGCCGATGTCGGTGGTGACGACCTTGAGCAGGTAGTCGACGTCGCCGCTCATGCGGTGAAACTCCATCACCTCGGGCAGGGCGATGACGGCGGCGGCGAAGCGGGTCAGCCATTTTTCGTCGTGTTCGGTGGTGCGTATGCTCACGAACACCGTGACCGGCAGCCCGACCTTGTCGCGGTTGATGATGCTCACGCGGCTCTGGATATAGCCCTCTTCCTCCAGCCGCTTGACCCGCTTCCAGCACGGGGTGCTGGACAAACCGACCTTCTCGCTCAGGGCCGCGATCGACAGGGTGCCGTCGGCCTGCAGGGCCGCGAGGATGGCGCAATCATACTTATCGAGAGAACTCATTCTGCTTTCCGCTGAAATTTGGTATGAATATGCTTGATGAGTGCGAATGCCAGCAAATTTTGGCATATTTTCTCACGTTTAAGACGATAACATATCACGCAAGAATGACCTCCACGTTTCACCATCCTGTTGCCGCTGCCCGGACCTGCCATGCATACTGAAATTTACCTCGACGCCAACGCCACCTCGGCCGTTCATCCGGCCGCCATCGCCGCCGCCGCCCTGGCCATGCGCGACTGCTACGGGAACCCGAGCAGCAGCCATGCCACAGGCCTGAAGGCCAAAGCGATGCTCGACGGCGTGCGCGCACTGGCGCGCCGCGTGCTGGGCGCGGGGCAGGGCAGGCTGACCTTTACCAGCGGGGCCACGGAAGGCATCCAGACCGCGGTGCTGTCGGCGCTGTGCGATATCCGCGCGCGCCGCGCCCGGGGCGAAGCGACCGGCGACCTGCTGCTGTACGGCGCCACCGAACACAAGGCGGTGCCGGAAAGCCTGGCGCACTGGAACGCGCTGCTCGGCACCGGCCTGGAACTGCGCGCGCTGCCGGTCGACGCCGACGGCCGCCACCGGCTCGACGTGCTGCGCGAACTGGCGCCACGCGCGGCCTTCGTGTGCACCATGGCCGCCAATAACGAAAGCGGCACCATCTCCGACCTGGCCGGCATCGAAACGCTCTTGCGCGAGTGCGCGCCCACGGCGCTGTGGATGGTCGACAGCGTGCAGGCGCTCGGCAAGCTTACGCTGGACCTGGCCGCGACCCGCATCGATTACGCGCCGTTTTCGGGCCACAAGCTGTATGCGCCCAAGGGCATCGGCATGCTGTATGTGCGCGAGGGAGCGCCCTACACCGCGCTGATGATGGGCGGCGGGCAGGAAGCCGGCCAGCGTTCCGGCACCGAAAACATGAGCGGCATCGCGGCCCTGGGCGCCGTGCTCGCGGCGCTCGACGATGGGGCGAGCTTTCGCACCCACGCGCAACTGGTCCGGATGCGTGAACGGCTGGCCGCGGCCCTGCGCGCGGCGCTGCCGGGCATCGTCTTCAATGCGCCGTTCGAACACAGCTTGCCGACAACGCTCAATTTTTCCGTGCCTGGCCTGGCCGGCAAGGAACTGCTCGACCTGTTCGACGCCGCCGGCGTGCGCGTCAGCGCGGGGTCGGCCTGTTCGGCGGCCAAGGCCGCGCCCAGCTACGTGCTCACGGCGATGCAGCTGGCCCCGTGGCGCTGCGCCGCGGCGGTGCGCATGTCGTTCGGGCCGATGGCGGACGACACCCTGATCGACGCCGCCTGCGAGCGCATCGCCCGCTGCGGCGCGGCCTTGCGCGCCAGTTGCCTGATCCCGTCGGCGGTGCCTGCGCAGGACAGCGACGGGGTGGTTCAACTGGGCCTTGACGGTGCCTGTACCTGGCTGGTGCTCGACGCGGCCAGCCGCACCTGCGCCATCATCAATCCGCTCGCCGCGCTGGCAGTGCGCATCGCCGACCAGGTGCGCTGCCAGGGCTACCGGGTGCGCGCCGTGATCGACACGCATGGCGGCGCCGGTGGCGGACGCGCAGCCCTGGTGGCGGCGCTGGGCGGCCAGCTTGCCGGCGGCATCAGCCACGAAACGCTGGGCTGGCCCGCGCTGGCCGACGAAGCCACGCTCGATAACGGCCAGGTCGCCAGTGCCCTGATGTTCGGCACCCGCGTGCTGGCGCGCGTGGCGCACGCCAGCGGCGCCAGCTACCTGTTCGGCGAGCGCTCGGCCGCGGGCCTGGCCGCCGGCGACGTGCGCTTTGCCTTTACCGGGCCGGACGCGGTCATTGAACAACTGGCGCAACTGGTGTCGCGCAAGACCATCGTCTGTCCGGCGTGCGAGACGGGCAGCCTGCCGTGCACCACCCTGATGGCCGAAGGCAGCGGCGCCGCACCAGCTGCCAACCCCTTGGCGATGCAGCTCGAGGCGCATGGCCTCGAGCGCTTCTTCAACGACCATCCCGACGCGCTGCTGATCGACGTGCGCGAAGCCTACGAGCATGCGGCGGCGGACGCTGGCCACTGGCACGGGCGCGCGGTGCAGAGCGTGCCCCTGTCGCGCCTGGCCGACCGCCTGTCGATGTGGCTGCGCGCCGAGGAGCGCCCGCTGGTGTTCTTCTGCCGCAGCGGCGCGCGCAGCGTCAAGGCGGCGCAGTGCCTGCACCGCCTGGGCTACCGCAATGCCTGGCATGTGGCGGGCGGCGTGGCACTGGGCGCGATGTTGCCGCTGGCGGCATAAGCGCGGAGGCGGGGGCTCAGGGCGCGCAGCCCTGGAGCGCGTCTCGCGGCCATCGGCACGCGCTTTCAATGACAGCATTCATCGGTTGATGCCCTGTATCACTAGCCATGATGCATGCTGCAATTTCCTGATGACGCGCTCCAAAAGTGTTCAGTTTGCTTCTGACGGACAACCCCGAAATGTTCGCTGGCGCACAGTCGTGAACATGGCATCGTTATAAGATTGCAACAGCCGTACGACCCGGTCGCAACTCGCTGTCCCGCAGCGTGTTGGCTACTCATGCCCACGCGAGGTCTCTGTTGAACCAAGAAAACACTAAATTAGCGGACACGCTCTATGCCTGGCGCAACGTCCTCGACGGCGAACGACACGTCGACGACGAATTCCCCCTGCGCTCGGAATTGTTCAGTGCCGCCCAAATGGCGATGCACGGCAAGCATCTTGCCTCCTCCCACCAGCTCAGCGAGCGCGGCGGCCCCGACCGCCTGTTGCCGCGGCTGACGGAAAACGCGACGGTCATCACCGACACCTGTACGGAACTGACCACCGCGATCAAGGCGGGGCGACAGATTACGCCGGCATCCGAATGGCTGCTCGATAACTTCTACCTGGTCGAAGAGCAGATCCGCATCGCGCGCCGCCACCTGCCGAAGGATTACTCCAAGGAGTTGCCGCGCCTGGTCAACGAGGAGGCCGACGGCAATCCGCGCGTATACCAGATCGCGCTGGAGATCATTTCGCACGGCGATGGCCGGGTCGATCCGGAGAGCCTGTCGCGCTTCGTCGACGCCTACCAGGAAGTGGCGACGCTCAGGCTCGGCGAATTGTGGGCCATTCCGATCATGCTGCGCATCGCGCTGATCGAGAACCTGCGCCGCGTGGCCGCGCGCGTGTACGACAACCGCGTCCAGCGCGACCGCGCCAACACCTGGGCCGACCAGATGGCCGCGACGGCCGAAAAAAATCCGAGCGACCTGATTTTGCTGGTGGCCGACATGGCCCGCTCCGGCCAGCCGATGAACAGCGGTTTTGTGGCCGAACTGGCGCGCCGCCTGCAGGGACAGAGCCCCGCATTGACCCTGGCGCTGCAGTGGGTGACCACGCGCCTGGCCGATGCCGGCCTGACCATCGAACAGCAGATCCAGGCCGAAATCGGCCAGCAGGCCGCCGACCAGGTCTCGATCAGCAACAGCATCGGCAGCCTGCGCTTCCTCGGCACCATGGACTGGCAGGAGTTCGTCGAGACCATGAGCGCGGTCGAACAGACCTTGCGCCTGGACCCGGCCGGCACCTACGGCAAGATGGATTTCTCCACGCGCGACAATTATCGCCACGTGATCGAAAAGCTGGCCAAGCGCAGCGACTTCACCGAAGTGCAGGTCGCCGAAACCGCGCTCGAACTGGCGCTGGCAAACCGCTCGCCGGCCGCCGGCGGCCTGGATGAACGCACCCGCCACATCGGCTACTACCTGGTCGGCAGCGGCCAGGCGCAGCTCGAAAAACGCCTGGCCGTGCGCAATCCGCCGCTCGAAGCGCTCAATAAAAGCGGGCGCGCATCGCCCCTGTCGACCTACCTTGGCGGCATCGTGGTGCTCACCCTGCTGTTTACCGGCACCGCCATCATCCACGCGCGCGCCGACGGCGTCGACGACTGGATGCTGGCGCTGCTGGGCGTGTTCGCCCTGCTCGGATCGAGCCAGCTGGCGCTGGCCCTGGTCAACTTCATGGCCACCCAGCTCACGCGCCCGCACCCGCTGCCGCGCATGGACTTCAAGGAAGGCATCCCGACCGACGCGCGCAGCATGGTGGTGGTTCCGACCCTGCTGTACAGCCGCGACAACGTGGCCTCGCTGTGCGAAGCGCTGGAAGTGCGCTACCTGGCCAACCGCGATCCGAACCTGCGCTTTTGCCTGCTGACCGATTTCGTCGACGCGCCCAAGCAGCACATGCCGGGCGACGAAGAGCTGGTCGAGCAAGCCCGCGCAACCATCGCCGAACTCAATGAGAAATACGGCTGCGACGTCGACGAAGAGATTCTCGGCGCCGATGGCGAGCCGGCCATGTCGCGCTGCCACCTGCAACCGTTCCTTCTGCTGCACCGCCCGCGCGTGTGGAGCGCCAGCGAAAACGCCTGGATCGGGTACGAGCGCAAACGCGGCAAGCTGGCCGCGCTGAACGCATTCCTGCGCGGCGGCGCGCGCGACCAGTTCTCCATGGTCGCCGGTTCCACCGACGGCCTGGCCAACGTGCGCTACGTGATCACGCTCGACACCGACACCCAGCTGCCGCGCGACGCCGCGCGCCAGTTCATCGCCACCATGGCGCACCCGCTGAACCGCCCGACGCTCGACAAGGCTGGAAAACGCGTGGTCGAAGGCTACGGCATCCTGCAGCCGCGCGTGGCCGCGGCGCTGCCGGGCGACACCGCCTCGCGCTACGAGCACCTGTGCGGCGGGGAACCGGGCATCGACCCGTACACCCGCACCGTCTCCGACGTGTATCAGGATGTGTTTTACGAAGGCTCGTTCGTCGGCAAGGGCATCTACGATGTCGATACCTTCGAGACGGTGCTCGGCCACCGCCTGCCCGACAACCAGATTCTCAGCCACGATCTGCTCGAAGGCTGCTACCTGCGCGCCGGCTTGCTGAGCGACGCCCAACTGTACGAAGAATACCCGGCGCGCTACAGCGACGACGTGAGCCGGCGCCACCGCTGGATTCGCGGCGACTGGCAGCTGGCCGGCTGGCTGCTGCCGCGCGTGCCTGGCGCGAACGGCAAGCGCGAATCGAATCCTTTGAGCGCGCTGTCGCGCTGGAAGCTGTTCGACAACCTGCGCCGCAGCCTGATCGCCACCACCCTGACCGCCCTGCTGATCTTCTGCTGGGCCCTGATGCCGACCCCGTTGTTCTGGACCCTGGGCGTGCTGGCGGTGATCTTTTTGCCGACCTTCTTCAGCGCCATGTTCGACATCATCGAAAAACCGCACGACGTCCTGTGGCGCCAGCATCTGGCGACCGCGTTCAAGAGCGCGCGCCTGATGTTCGGCCACTCCGCGCTGCAACTGGCCTTTTTGCCGTACGAAGCGCATTTCAGCCTCGACGCCATCGTGCGCGCCTCGTGGCGCATGCTGGTCACGCGCCGCCGCCTGCTGGAATGGCGGCCATCGAGCCTGAACCGCTCCAGTACCGACATGGAGAGCAACTGGAAGAGCATGTGGATCTCGCCGGTGCTGGCCGTGGCCACCGCCGTCCTGCTGGCTTACTTCCACCGCGAAGCGCTGCCGATTGCCGCGCCCGTGCTGCTGCTCTGGTTCTTCGCACCGGTCGTGGCATGGTGGATCAGCCTTCCGCAAGAACGCGCCGCGACCGAACTGTCGTCGCCGCAGACCCTGTTCCTCGAATCGCTGGCCCGCAAGACCTGGAGCTTCTTCGAGACGTACGTCACGGCGGAAGACAACTGGCTCGCGCCCGACAACATGCAGGAGCATCCGGTCAAGGTGGTTGCGCACCGCACCTCGCCGACCAATATCGGCATGGCGCTGCTGGCCAACCTGACGGCGTGGGACTTCGGCTTCATCACCACCGGACGCCTGCTCAAGCGCACCCGCGACACGCTCAATACCATGGCGCGCATGGAGCGTCACCAGGGTCACTTCTATAACTGGTACGACACGCTGACCCTGAATCCGCTGCACCCGATGTACATTTCGGCGGTCGACAGCGGCAACCTGGCCGGCCACCTGCTCACGCTGGCGCCGGGCCTGACCCAATTGGCCGACCAGCCGATCGTCGGCAAGCAGACCCTGGACGGCATCGCCATCACCTTGAACGTGGTGCAGGAACACGCGCTCGATGCCGGTCCGGCCGTCAAGGCCGCGATCGACGCCATGCGCAGCCACCTGTCGGCCGACCGCGTGCGCGAAACCGAAAGCCTGCCTGGCATGGCCGCCGAACTGGCGCGCCTGTCCGGCTGCGCCGACGCCATTCTGGCCGCCATGCATCCGGTGGGCGAACCGAACCTGCAGGGCTGGGCCGACAAGCTCGCCGAGCAGTGCCACACCGCGCGCGACGAACTGCTGCAACTGGCGCCGTGGATGCGTTCGGCCCAGGAGTACGTGGTCGACACCAGCCTGACGCGCATTCCGACCCTGCGCGAACTGGCCAACTTTGCCCTCACCGGCAGTGCCAGCACCGACCTCGCCCCGAGCGAGCGCGAACGCCAGCAAACCCTCACCGACCTGGTGGCCCAGGGCAGCGCCCGCGCCGCCCAGCGCATCGCGGACATCAACCGCATGGCGTTTGAGGCGCGCGAATTCGCGAACATGGACTTCCGCTTCATGTACAACACCACCACCAACCTGCTGGCGATCGGCTACAACGTATCCGACCGCCGCCTGGACGCGGCCTGCTACGACTTGCTGGCGTCCGAAGTGCGCCTGTGCAGTTTCGTCGGCATCGCGCAGGGCCAGTTCCCGCAAGAGCACTGGTTCGCGCTGGGCCGCCAGCTGTGCATCATCGGCAACGAGCAGCTGCTGCTGTCTTGGAGCGGCTCGATGTTCGAGTACCTGATGCCGCTCTTGGTCATGCCGACCTACCAGAACACGCTGCTCGACCAGACCTACCATTCGGTCGTCAATGCGCAGATCGAGTACGGCAAGCAGCGCGACGTGCCGTGGGGGATTTCCGAATCCGGCTACAACACCGTCGACGCCAGCCTCAATTACCAGTACCGCGCGTTCGGCGTGCCGGGCACGGGCCTGAAACGCGGCCTGGCCGACGACCTGGTCATCGCCCCGTACGCAACCATGATGGGCTTGATGGTCCATCCCGACGCCGCCGTCGAAAACCTGCAGCGCATGGCCGACCTGGGCTTCATGGGCAAGCATGGCTTCTACGAAGCGATCGACTATACCGCCGCACGCCTGCCGCGCGGCCAGACCTTTGCCGTGATCCGCTCCTTCATGGCGCACCACCAGGGCATGGGCTTCCTGGCCCTGAGCTATCTGCTGCACGACCGTCCGATGCAGCGCCGCTTCGAGTCCGACCCGCTGTTCCAGGCCACCTTGCTGGTGCTGCAGGAACGCGTGCCGCGCGCCGGCGCCTTCTATTCCAACACCGCCGAACTGGCGGTCATGCGCGCCCCGGCGCAGGAAGTGTCGACCGCCGCCACCCGCATCATTACCCAGACCACCACGGTGCAGCCGGAAGTGCAGCTGCTGTCGAATGGCCGCTACCACGTGATGGTCACCAGCGCCGGCGGCAGCTACAGCCGCTGGAAGGACCTGGCCGTGACGCGCTGGCGCGAAGATGGCACCTCCGACAACTGGGGTAACTTCTGCTACGTGCGCGACGTCGACAGCGGCCATTTCTGGTCGACCGCCTTCCAGCCGACGCTGGTCGAACCGAAGTCGTATGAAGTCATTTTCTCGGAAGGACGCGCCGAATTCCGCCGTCATGACCGCGGTCTCGACCTGTACACCGAAATCGTGGTGTCGCCGGAAGACGACATCGAACTGCGGCGCACGCGCATCACCAACAAGTCGAACGTCAGGCGCACCATCGAATTCACCAGCTACGCCGAAGTGGTGATGGCGCCGGCGGCTGCCGACAATGCCCACCCGGCGTTCAGCAAGCTGTTCGTGCAGACCGAAATCCTGCGCAACGAGAATGCGATCCTGTGCACCCGCCGTCCGCGCGCCAAGGACGAGCAGATGCCATGGATGCTGAACCTGATGACGGTGCACGATGGCGTACTGATGGACGTTTCGTACGAAACGAGCCGCAGCGAATTCCTCGGCCGCGCCAACAGCACGGTCGCCCCGCGCGCCATGCTCGAACCGCAGCCGCTGGGCGGCAGCGAAGGCTCGGTGCTCGATCCGGTGGTCGCGATCCGCTACAAGGTCACGCTGGAGCCGGACCAGATGGTGGTGCTCGACATCGTTACCGGCATGACCGAAACGCGCGAACAGGCCGTGCACCTGATCGACAAATACCAGGACCGCCATCTGGCCGACCGCGTATTCGAACTGGCATGGACGCACAGCCAGGTCGTGCTGCGCCAGCTGAACGCCACCGAATCGGACGCGCAGCTGTACAGCCGCCTGGCCAGCACGGTGATCTACCCGAATGCCTCGCTGCGCGCCGATGCCGGCATCTTGATTCGCAACCAGCGCGGCCAGTCCGGCCTGTGGGCGTATGCGATTTCGGGCGACCTGCCGATTGTGCTGATGCAGATCAAGGACCCGGCCAACATCGACCTGGCGCGCCAGATGGTGCAGGCGCACGCTTACTGGCGCCTCAAGGGCCTGGTGGTCGACCTGGTCATCTGGTACGAAGACCAGTCGGGTTACCGCCAGCTGCTGCACGACCAGATCATGGGCCTGATCGCCTCCGGCATCGACGCGCAGGCGATCGACCGTCCGGGCGGGATCTTCGTGCGCCTGCTCGACCAGATCGCGCAGGAAGACCGGGTGCTGATGCAATCGGTGGCGCGCGCCATCATTTCCGACAGCCGCGGCACCCTGGCCGACCAGGTCAAGCGCGCCGTTCCGGTGGCGCCGAAACTGCCGCTGCTGGTGGTCGAAGCGCGGAGCGAGGAGTACCAGCCACGCGCCGGTATTCCGGTTGCCGCACGCGACCTGATCCTGCACAACGGGCTGGGAGGCTTCAGCGCCGACGGCACCGAATACGTGATCCGCACCGATGGCCAGAACCGCACGCCGGCGCCGTGGTCCAACGTGCTGGCCAACCCGAATTTCGGCAGCGTTGTGTCGGAGAGCGGCCAGGCCTACACCTGGAGCGAAAACGCGCACGAGTTCCGGCTCACGCCGTGGGCCAACGACCCGGTGTCGGACAGCAGTGGCGAGACGTTCTATATCCGCGACGAGCAGACCGGCCGCTTCTGGTCGCCGACCGCGCTGCCGGTGCGCGCGGCGGGTGAATACATCACGCGCCACGGTTTCGGCTACAGCGTGTTCGAGCACAGCGAAGAGGGCATTCACACCGAACTGTCCACTTTCGTGGCGTTAGATGCCTCGATCAAGTACTCGGTCATCAAGATCCGCAACGACAGCACCGTGCCGCGCCGCCTGTCGGCGACCGGCTACGTGGAGTGGGTGCTGGGCGACCTGCGCGCCAAGTCGGCCATGCACGTGACCACCGAGCAGGATCCGATGAGTGGCGCGATCTTCGCGCGCAACGCCTACAACACCGAGTTCACGGGCCGCGTGGGATTCTTCCACGTCGACGCGCAGCAGAAAACGTTCACCGCCGACCGCAATGAATTCATCGGCCGCAACCGCACGCTGGCCAGTCCGGCGGCGATGGGACGCGCGCGCCTGTCCGGCAAAATCGGCGCCGCGCTCGACCCGTGCGCCGCGCTGCAGGTGATGGTGGAACTGCAGCCGGGCCAGGAACGCGAACTGGTGTTCATGCTCGGTGTTGGCGGCCGCCGCAATGCGGACGCCAGCGGCCTGGTTCAGAAATACAGCGGCAGCGTCGCTGCTGCGGCGTCGCTGGCGATGGTGCGCAAGCACTGGGACCACACGCTCGGCGCGATCCAGGTGCAGACGCCCGATCCGTCGCTCGACGTGATCGCCAACGGCTGGCTGATGTACCAGACCATCGCCTGCCGCCTGTGGGCGCGCAGCGGCTACTACCAGTCCGGCGGCGCATTCGGCTTCCGCGACCAGCTGCAGGATGCCATGTCGATGATCCACACCGAGCCGCACCTGCTGCGCGAGCACCTGCTGATGTGCGCAGCCCACCAGTTCGTGGAAGGCGACGTGCAGCACTGGTGGCATCCGCCATCGGACCGCGGCGTGCGCACCCATTGTTCGGACGACTATCTGTGGCTGCCGCTGGCGGCGCACCGCTACGTCATCGGCACCGGGGACCGCAGCGTGCTGACCGAACCGGCGCCGTTCCTGGAAGGGCGCCCGCTCAAGCAGGAAGAAGAGTCTTATTACGACATGCCGGGGCGTTCGAGCCAGACCGGCGACCTGTACGAGCACTGCGTGCGGGCCATCAAGCGTGGCTTGCGCTTCGGCGAACATGGCTTGCCGCTGATCGGCACCTGCGACTGGAACGACGGCATGGACCGGGTCGGCAACGAAGGCAAGGGCGAGAGCGTGTGGCTGGCCTTCTTCCTGTACGAAGTGCTGCAGCGCTTCGCCGAAGTGGCGGTGGTGTACGGCGACCACGCGTTCGCGGAAACCTGCAAGAGCGAGGCTGCCACGCTGGCGGCCAACGTGGAAGCCAATGCCTGGGACGGCCAGTGGTACCGCCGCGCGTACTTCGACGATGGCACCCCACTCGGATCGCACACCAACGACGAGTGCCAGATCGATTCGATCTCGCAGAGCTGGGGTGTGATTTCGGGCGCGGCCGATCCGCAGCGCACGGCGTCGGCCATGAAGGCGGTCGACGAGCGCCTGGTGCGGCGCGACTACGGCCTGGTGCAGCTGCTCGATCCGCCGTTCGACGATGGCGTGCTCAATCCCGGCTACATCCGCGGCTACGTGCCGGGGGTGCGCGAGAACGGCGGGCAGTACACCCACGCCGCGATCTGGACCGCGATGGCGTTCGCCAAGATGGGCGACACCGAGCGCGCCTGGGAACTGCTGCGCATGATCAATCCGGTGCAGCATGGCAGTACGCCGGAAAGCGCGGCCCTGTACAAGGTCGAACCGTATGTGGTGGCGGCGGACGTGTACGCGGTCTCGCCGCACATCGGCCGTGGCGGGTGGAGCTGGTACACCGGTTCGTCGGGCTGGATGTACCGCCTGATCGTCGAGTCGCTGCTGGGCGTGAGCCTGGCCGGCGACAAGCTGACCATGACGCCGCACCTGCCGGCCGACTGGCCGGGCTTCAAGCTGCAGTACCGCTATCGCGAGACGATGTACGCGATTTCGGTGCAGGCCGCCGAGGCCGATGCGATGACGGTCGACGGCGTGCCGCAGCCGATGAATGTGATTCAGTTGGTCGATGACGGCCGGCCGCACCAGGTGGAACTGCGGGTGCGCCGCCAGGCGTCGTCAGCATAGGCATAAACACCGCCGATTCCCGCGCGCGGCTCAGGCCCGCGCGGGATTTTTTGTCCTAAATTAGACATTTTCGTGTTTCATACAACAAATGTTTAATTTAGTTTTCCACAGGCGCGCCGCGCTGCCCCACAGCAACAAATCCTATTCTCCCTGCTAAGTCCGCTAGAAATGTGTTGACTTGCGGAAAAATACGTGTCGATTCACGTAACAAAACTCCATTTTGCCAGGTAAATTATTTCCAAATGTAAATACACTGTCATGTTTACGTCATGCATAGTTGCGAGAATTCATTTGTCTGTAACTATTAACGTAAACGGGATTCCCATGCGCCACCTCACGACATTCAAGCTGTTTCGCCCACTCGCCATCGCCCTGGCGCTTTCCGCCAGCCACGCCGTCATGGCGTCCGAAGCGGACCATCAAGAGTTCGAGGCGACCCTGCACGTCCCGTACGCCACCGGGTCCCAGGCCCGCGTGTTCACCCTGGCCTTCGAGTACCCGCACGTCGAGCGCCAGCAGGAAGTGAGCTGGAAGCTGGAACTGGTCAGCCCGGCGGGCCAGGTGGTCCAGCGCTGGCACGGCGTGCAGCGCATGTTCCAGAAACCGGTCGACGTCAAGGTGCGCTGGGCCGGCCGGGCCGGCTTGCCGGACGGCGTCTATCAAGTACGCATGCAGGCCGTCTCCAATGATGCCGCCGAGCGCGGCCGCGAGCCGGATCTGTCGGAAGAATCGGTCGACCGCCTGCTGGCGGCTGGCGCGGGCGAACTCGTCGAGCAGAGCTGGGACTTGGTGGTGGGCAAGACCGCCAAGCCGGCCATGCCCGCCTTCCGCGCCTTGCCGACCAATAAGATCGACAGCAAGGTCGAGAGCAAGGCCGAGAGCCGGTCAGGCGATATGTCCTCAGTGCAAATGGCCACCCCCGCGCCCGGCTCGCTGCCGTATACCATCTACTTTGCCAACCTGCACAGCCAGACCAACCACAGCGATGGCGGCGGGG
The DNA here is from genome assembly GCF_030846495.1 of Massilia scottii. Lineage (NCBI taxonomy): Bacteria > Pseudomonadati > Pseudomonadota > Betaproteobacteria > Burkholderiales > Oxalobacteraceae > Massilia > Massilia scottii. The sequence continues at coordinate 211,070 of NZ_JAVCWM010000010.1, forward strand.
CGCTGGGCAGCTGCAGCGGCTCGCAAGCGCCGCAAAGCGCCGCCCTCGGCCCGGCCGACGCCTTCGCGTATGCCCGCAACAAGGGCCTGGACATCCTCGCCACCACCGAGCACAACCACATGTATGACGGTTCCGACGGCACCAACACCTCGGCCAGTCCGGCCACCGCCAAGGACCTGTTCAAGGCGGGGCTCAATGCCGCTGCCGATTTCAATGCCGCCCATCCCGATTTCCTCGGCGTGTACGGCCTCGAGTGGGGCGTCATCAGCAATGGCGGTCACCTGAACATCTTCAACTCGCCGGAACTGCTGCAATGGGAACGCAACAGCAGCGGCCAGCTGATCGGCGACACGCCCACGCCCAAGGGCGATTACAGCGGCCTGTACACCATGATGCGCCAGCGCGGCTGGGTCGGGCAGTTCAACCATCCATCGTCGAGCGGGCAGTTCCTCATCAATGGCGTGCCGCTCGGCTACACGGCCGATGGCGACCAGGCCATGGTCCTGTGCGAAGTGCTCAACACCTCGGCGTTCTCGACCAATACCACCGAAACCGAAACCGGCCGCAGCAGCTTCGAGGGTGCCTGCAACAAGGCGCTCGAATCGGGCTTTCACATCGCCTTTGCCACCAACCAGGATAATCACTGCGCCAACTGGGGCGCGTCCTACACCAACCGCACCGGCGTGCTCATTCCGAACGGCATCCCGCTCACGCACGCCAGCTTCATCGACGCACTCAAGGCGCGGCGCGTGTTCGCCACCATGGACAAGACCTCGCAACTGGTGCTCACGGCCAACGGCCGCGTCATGGGCGAGCGCTTCAGCAACAGCGGCCCGCTCAACCTGATGGCCAACTTCGCCAGCACCAGCGGCAAGACGGTGTCGACGGTGTCCATCGTCGAAGGCGTACCGGGGCGCAACGGCACGGTCAGCCAGCTGTCCACCACGGCGAACACCACCATCACCCCGTCCGTGGGCGAGCACTTCTACTACGCCAAGCTGACCCAGGACGACGGCAAGATCCTCTGGTCGGCGCCGATCTGGGTGACCCAGACCAATGGCGGCGGCGACACCACGGCTCCACGCGTGAGCGCGGGTCAATCTGGCAGCAGCGGCAACATCAGCTTCAGCGCCAGTGCCAGCGACGACGTGGGCGTGACCCGGGTCGAATTCTACGTCGACAACCAGCTCAAGGCGACCAGCAGCGCGGCGCCGTACAGCGCCACGATCGACTCGGCGACCCTGAGCAATGGCAGCCACAGCCTGGTGGCCAAGGCCTACGACGCCGCCGGCAATGTCGGCACCTCGGCCGCGGTGACCTTCAGCGTCAGCAACGCCAGCGGTGGCGACACCACGCCGCCGGTCGTCAGTGCCAGCGCGAACGGCAGCAGCGGCACCATCAGCCTGGCGGCGACGGCGAGCGACAACGGTGGCATCAACCGGGTCGAGTTCTACGTCGACAACGTCCTCAAGGGGACGGATAGCACCTCGCCGTATTCATTGAGCCTGAACTCGGCGACCCTGAGCAACGGCAGCCACCAGTTGACGGCCAAGGCGTTCGACGTGGCGCTCAACAGCGCGGTATCGGCGCCGGTCAGTTTCAGCGTGAGCAACGCCGGCGTGGCGCAGCAACTGCTACTCAATAGTGGATTCGAATCGGGCGCGAGCGCGTGGGTAGCCACCAGCGGCGTGATCACCTCGTCGGGGCAGGCGGCGCGTGGCGGCAGCTGGAAGGCCGCGCTCAACGGCGCCGGCTCGGCCAACACCGACAGCGTGTACCAGCAGGTGACGATCCCATCGACGGCGACGAGCGCCAACCTGGCGTTCTGGCTGAAAGTGGTTTCGAGCGAAACGACGACCACGAGCGCCTACGACAAGCTCAAGGTGCAAGTACGCAGCGGCAGCAATGCCGTGCTGGCCACGCTGGCGACGTACTCCAACCTGAACAAGGGCAGCAGCTACGTGCAAAAGACGTTCGACCTGTCGGCCTACAAAGGGCAGACGGTGCGCATCTATTTTGAAGGCGTGGAAGGCTCGACGATCCCCACCGCCTTCCTCATCGACGATGTGACCCTCACGACCCAGTAACCAATCGCAACAATTTCCCAACCGGGGTCAGAGCTCCGACTCGAAACTTTTTTTGTTGCTCAACCGGGGTCTGACCCCGGTTGAGCAACAAAACGTCGTCAAGTGGCTACGTCAAGCCACGAAAACCGTAAAAACTTGCACAACCGGGCTCCGTCCCCGCTTTGAAAATGTTTCGAATCGGAGGTCTGACCCCGGTTAGGAAATGTTTCGATTCGGAAGTCTGACCCCGGTTAGGAAACTAAAAGCCGAAGCGGGCGCCGGCGCCAAGCAGGGTGGCGATGCCGAGCACGGCAAACATGGCGGCGGCAATGCCGTGCACCAGTCTCAACGGCACCTTGTTGGCAATCCGCTCGCCGAAATACACCGCCGGCACGTTCGCCAGCATCATGCCGAACGTCGTGCCAGCCACTACCGCCAGCATCGCGTCGTAGCGCGCCGCCAGCGCCACCGTGGCGATCTGCGTCTTGTCGCCCATCTCGGCCAGGAAGAAGGCGATCAGGGTGGTCAGGAAAACGCCGTAACGCCCGATTCCCGGCTGGTCGTCGCCATCGAGCTTGTCCGGCACCATGGTCCACGCGGCCATCGCGAGGAAGGACACGCCCAGCACCCAGCGCATCACATTCGGTCCCAGCAAAGTGCTGATCCAGGCCCCCACCGCCGCCGCAAACGCGTGGTTGGCGATGGTCGCCACGAAGATGCCCAGCACGATCGGCACCGGCCGCCGGAACCTGGCCGCCAGCAGAAACGCCAGCAGCTGCGTCTTGTCGCCGATTTCGGCGAGGGCGACGATGCCCGTTGAGACAAGAAAGGCGTCCATGCAGATGATCCGATGCGCTAAAACGCGGATCATAGCAGAGCCGCCGGCGCGGCCACACGCGCCAGCCGTCCGTCAATACACGCCCGCGCGCTTTCGTCCGGCCAGCGGAAGTGATATTCTGCCTGCGCCAATTCACACGCCACCGAACCCGGAAAGACCATGAAGACATCGACCCTCCTGCGCGCCGCCGCCTGCGCCCTGTTTGCCCAATTGAGCGCCCACGCGTACGCCCTCGATCCCCTCAGTTACGCGCGCTACGACCAGGTGAAAACCAGCGCCGTGCACATTGACCTGAAGGCCGATTTCGCGAAGAAGACCTTGTCCGGGCATGCCGAACTGACGCTGAACTGGCTCGATAAGTCGGCCCGCATTCTCGATCTCGATACGCGCGCGCTGACCATCTCGAAGGTGCAGGCGCAGGGCGCCAACGGCAAGTGGGTCACCGTGCGCCACTCGCTCGACAAGTTCGATGACGAAAAAGGCCAGGCCATGCACATCGACCTGGCCGCGCTGCCCGCGCAGCCGCAGAAGGTGCGCATCTATTACCGCACCTCGCCCAAGGCGACCGCGCTGCAGTGGCTCGCGCCGGTGCAGACCATGTCGGGCAAGCGCCCGTTCATGTTCAGCCAGTCCCAGACGATCGACGCGCGTTCCTGGGTGCCGCTGCAGGATACGCCTGCCGTGCGCTTCACCTACAGCGCGCGCATCGACGCGCCCAAGGACCTGCGCGTGGTCATGAGCGCCGATAACGATCTCAATGCCACCGGCAAGGGCGGCTGGAACTTCAAGATGCCGCAGCCGATTCCATCTTACCTGCTGGCCATCGGCATCGGCGAGATCGACGTGCGCGCGCTCGGTGCGCGCACCAGTGTGTACGCCGAGCCAAAGCGCATCGGCGCGGCCGCCTACGAATTCGGCGATACCGAAAAGATGGTCGCCGCCGCCGAATCGCTGTACGGCCCTTATCGCTGGGGGCGTTACGACATGCTGGTGCTGCCGCCATCGTTCCCTATCGGCGGCATGGAAAACCCGCGCCTGACCTTCCTCACGCCGACCATGATCGCGGGCGACCGCAGCCTGGTCGACCTGATCGCCCACGAACTGGCGCACAGCTGGTCGGGCAACCTGGTCACCAACGCGTCGTGGAAGCACTGGTGGCTCAACGAGGGCTTCACCACCTACGTCACCACCCGCATCCTGGAGTCGCTGTACGGCCCCGAAGTGGCGGACATGAACCTGCAGCTGGAGCAGGAAGAGGCCATCGCTTCACTGGCAACCATCCCGGTCGCCAAGCAGGCCTTGCTGACCAAGGACCCGGATACCTCGTCGGCCAACTACACCGATGAAGGCCTGGCTTATCCGAAGGGCGCGTGGTTCCTGCGCACCCTGGAGCAACGCGCCGGCCGCGCGGTGTTCGATCCCTTCCTGCGCGGCTGGTTCGACCAGCATGCGTTCCAGAGCGTGACCACCGAGCAGTTCGTCGATTACCTGCGCAAGAACCTGCTGGCCCAGCATCCGACGGTGCTCAGCGAGGCCGAACTGGAAGAGTGGCTGCATGGCGCCGGCATTCCGGCCAGCGCCAAACGCGCGGTTTCGACCCGCCTGGCCGCACTTGATGCGACCCGGGCCAGCTGGCTGTCGGGCGCCACGCCCACCGCCAAACTCGATACCAAAAAATGGAATGCCACCGAGTGGATGAAGTTCCTGAACGATATCGACAACAAGGCCAGCGCCGCCCAGCTCAAGGAACTCGACCAGGCGTTCGGCCTGGCCAGGAGCACCAATAACGAGGTGGCCTTCCGCTTCTACCGCGCCGCCATCAATGCCGGTTACAGCGAGGTGCGTGCGCCGCTCGAAGCCTTCCTCATGAGCGTCGGCCGCCAGAAGTTCGTGGTGCCGCTGTACGGCGCGCTGCGCTCCAAGCCGGCCGACAAGGCCTTCGCGGAGTCGGTCTACAAGAAGGCGCGCGAGCGCTACCACCCGGCCACGCAGAGCAGCGTCGACAAAAAAATGGCTGGCAAATAAAAGGACCGACACGTGCTCCATATGAACCGTATCGCGGCAGCGATCCTGCTCGCATTCACCAGCTTCGCGGCCGTTGCCCAGGCACCCGCAGTTCCCGCAGCTTCCGTCAGCGCCAGTGCGCCGGCACGCGCCTATGACCTGGAGGCTGACGTCACCCGCGTGATGAAGACCTTCGATGTTCCCGGCATCGCGATTGCCATCGTCAAGGATGGCAAGGTAGTCGCTGCGCGCGGCTTCGGCGTGCGCAAGCTGGGCGAGCCGGCACCGGTCGACGGCAAGACCATCTTCGAGGTGGCGTCGAACTCCAAGGCCTTCACCGCCGCCGCGCTGGCGATGCTGGTCGACGAGGGCAAGCTGGAATGGGACGACAAGGTCACCAGGCATTTGCCGGACTTCCAGATGTACGACGCCTACGTCACCCACGAGATGACGGTGCGCGACCTGCTGGTGCACCGCAGCGGCCTGGGACTGGGGGCCGGCGACCTGCTGTGGTGGCCAACCACCAGTTTTACGACCGATGAAATCATTGGGCAGCTGCGCTACGTGCGCCCGGCGACGAGCTTTCGCAACAGCTATGCCTACGATAATCTGCTCTACATCGTGGCCGGCAAGATCATCGCGCAAAAGGCCGGCAAGCCATGGGGCGATGCGGTGCGCGAGCGTATCCTCAAGCCGCTCGGCATGAATGCGACCACGACCAGCCTGGCCGAGAACGCGGGCAATGCCAACGTCTCGGCCCCGCACAGCAAAATCAACGGTAAAGCCGCCGCGGTGCGTGCGCTGCCGGTGCCCAATGCCGTGGGCGCGGTCGGCATCAATACCAACGCCGAGGATATCGCGCGCTGGATGACGGTGCTGCTCGACGGCGGCGCCATCGCCGGTGCGCCGAAAGACGCGCAGGGCAAGGAAGCGCGCCTGTTCAGCGAGGCGCAAAGCCGCGAGATGTGGACCGCGCAAACGCCGATGAAAATCAGCGAGCCGAAACCGACGCTGGAGGCGACCAAGCCGAATTTCTTCGCCTATGGCCTGGGCTTCCAGCTGCGCGACTACAAGGGCCGCAAGCTGGCCTTGCACGGCGGCGCGCTGCAGGGTTTTTATTCGCGCGTGGTGATGGTGCCGGAAGCGAAGCTGGGCATTGCGATTTTTACCAATGCCGAAAGCGGCGGGGCGCTCACGTCGCTGCAGTATCGCCTGCTCGATCATTATCTCGATGCGGCGCCGAGCGACTGGATCAAGCTCATTAGCGATGTGGAAACCCAGACGCGCAACAAGGACCTGGCCAAGCAGAAGAGCGCCAGCGCCACCCGGGCCGCGGCCTCGCGCCCGTCGCTGCCGATTGCGGCGTACGACGGCGAGTACAACGACGCCTGGTACGGCGCGGTGACCATCAAGCCGGTGGGCGGCAAGCGGGTAATGAGCTTTGCCCGCACGCCGGACCTGACCGGGGAACTGGAGCACTTCCAGCACGATACCTTCATCGTGCGCTGGAAGGAACGCAATTTCAACGCCGACGCCTATGTGACGTTTTCGCTGAACCCGGACGGCAGCATCGAGCGCATGAAGATGGCGCCGGTGTCGTCCGAGACCGATTTCAGCTACGACTTCGCGGACCTGCTGTTCACGCCCGCGAAGAAGAAGGACGCGAAGGAAGCAAAGTAATCTTCGCTTAGCCCTTCGGCAGGGCGGCGGTCAGGTCAACCCAGCTTTTCGGCTGCGGTTGGCCGCGTTCGCGCACACCGAAAAAGCTCACTACCTGTTCGCCCTCGTTGTCGTAGAACTCGACCGAGGTCACGCCGGCGCGCCGCACCACCCAGCCGCTCTTGAAGGCGGTTTCGCGCAGGTGCAAGTTGAAGGCCGGATCGAGCACGTTGTACCAGCCCGGGCTCGCCGCCGTCTTGGTGATCTTGCCGCTGAAGATCTGGATCACCGCGCCGTTGCCCAGGAATGACATGATCGGCAGCTGCTGCTTGGCCGCTTCATCGAGCAGGGTGCGCACCGCTTCGGGTTTGAGGCGCTGCACCATGCCGGCCGGCGCCAGGCGCATCGCCTGTTCGCGCGTGATCTTGAACTCGGTCAGCAGGCGGTTGAACTGGTGCACATCGCTCATTTCGTTCCAGGCCTGCTGGAATTCCTTCACATCGACCTTGCTGTCGGCCAGTGCGGCGGCCTTGGGTGCGCGCGCCGGCACTTTCAATGCCGCGTTCTGGTCGGGATGGCGGAAGTCGGCCACCAGCTTGTCGAACACGGCCACGCCGGCGGCGTCTTTCGGATAGATCTTGTGGATCGCGGCGCCGTTCTCGTCGAAGAACTGGAGGCTGCGTTTGACCACGCCATCGGCGCCCGGCTGCGCCACCGCGAAGGCGTGCTTCCACTTCGAGAACGTGAAGCGCAGGTCGATCTCGCCACCGAGGTAGCCGCCGGCGATGTTGCGCTGGCGCGCTTCGCGTTCCTCGTCCTTCACCGCTTCCTTCGCTTCCTTGTCGTCCTCCGGCTGCGGCTTGACCTTGGTGGCCACGCCGGTGCGTTCGATCACGCCGTTCTCGTTGCGCGTCAGTGCCAGCACGGTGCCCAGGTCGAGCGCGCGGCGCATGATCTCGCGCGGATCGTTGCCGTCGCTGCGCAGGCGGATGACGGTGCTGCCGATGCCGATGCCGGTGGCCAGCAGTTCGGCTTCCGATACGCCGAGCGTGCGTGCGGCGTCGCGGATCATCACCTTGGGCTGTTCGGTGCGCAACGCGCTCCAGCGCTCGGACAGGGTGGCGGCGCCGGCGTGGCCCGCCAGGACAAGCAGGGCGCCGGCAATGGCCAGCGGAAGGGTGCGTAGGCGTTTCATGGAGTCTCCGGTGTGGTGAAAAAAAGGGGTTAATACTGGAACGTCAGCATGGCCGCCGCATTGCGGCCGGGGCGCGCCTGGCGTTCGATGTCGGCCAGCGTGGCGGCGTCGACGCCGGCAGCGAGCGAGCGCGAGGTCGCGTAATCCCAATAGCGCTTGTCGCCCAGGTTGTAGATGCCCACATGGAGCTTGACGTGCTTGCCGATGTTCCAGTACGCGGCAAGATCGGCCACGGTGGCGCCGGCGATACGGAAGCGCCGCGTGCCGGCGTCGCCGACGGTGTCCGACGCCGGCTGCTTGCCGGCGGTGGCGACGGCGCTCAGCGAGACGCCGTACGCATCGTTCGGCGCATCGTAGGCGAAGGTGGCGCTGGCCTTGCGCGGCAGGGTGGAGGCCAGTTCGCCTTCCTTGCCGGTGCTGCTGTCGCGCGCCTTGCCGTGCGAGACGCCGGCCGCCGCGGCGATGCTGTAGCCGGCCAGCGGCGCCGACCACGTGCCCAGTTCCGCGCGCAGCGAGGCTTCGCCGCCCCAGGTACGCGCGCTGCCATTGTTCTGCGGCCGGTACAGGCCGCGCGTGATGGTCGGATAATTGACCGGGTCCGGTGCCTGCGTCACGTAGTCGATGAAGTTCTTGTACTCGGTGCGAAACACCGATGCGCTGATCTGCATGCCCTTGGCCGGGCTGCTTTTCAGGCCCGCTTCGAAGGCTTGGCTGGTTTCCTTCTTCAGGTTCGGGTTGCCCAGCACGGCGTAGCCGACGCCCGATCCGGTGTAGCTGAACGAGTCGTAGGTGCCGGTGCGTTCGGCCGCCGTGGGCAGGCGCGCGCCGCGATTGAGGCGCGCATACACCGACAGGTCGGGCGCCAGGACGACGGCCAGGTTCAGGCTAGGGGTGGCGTAGGCATCGCTCTCTGTCTTGATTTCGCCGGCCGCCGCAGGCACCGCGATCAGGTAGCCGGCCAGGTTCCTGGGTGTGAGCTTGCGGTATTCCGCGCGCACACCCGGCGTGAGCGTGGCCGCGTAACCGCCCAGCGTGAAGCCGAATTCGCCGCGCAGGTAGGCGCTGGCCTTGTCGCTGTCCATATCGGCCATGCGGTTTTTCATCATGATCTGGTGCGCGCCGCTGGCGATGACGGTGCGGTCCTCCAGCCATGGACGGCGCGTTTCGGACTGCTCGTACGCGGCGCCGTAAGCCACGCTGAGCGACTCGCCCAGCTTCAGGATGGCGTCGGCCCCCGCTCCGGCACTCTTGTTGAAGTAGCCGGTGTCGATGTTGCGCAGGTAGGGCTGGTTGCCGGTGATGTAGCGCGCGCGGGTGCGGTCGTCGACGCTGGCGTCCTGCACATACACGCGGCTCTCCAGCGTGTCGAACAGGCCGTGGGTGGCGCCGGTCATGCGGTGTTCGAGGCTGACGCGGGTGCGTTTGGTGCGCGAATCCTGCAGCACGCCATTCGGGTACAGGCCGCCGGTCTTGTTGACGTAGCTGCGCGCGTTGTCGCGTTCATAGCCGTCCAGGGTCAGGCCGATGCGCTGGCCCTGCATCGGGGTCCACTGGAATTTGGCCAGCAGCGCGTTCGAGTCCCAGTCGTCCGGATTGGCCGGCACGCTGCCCTTGTTGTCGGTTTCCCTGCCGCTGCGGTGCACGGCCACCGCCAGCGCATCGAGTGCGCCCATGCGGGCCGCACCGGTCAGGCTGTGCGAGCGGCTCTTGTTGGCATCGCTGTAGCCGAGCGCATACGCCAGGTAGCTGCGTTTGTCGCCGCTCAGATAGTCGCCTGGCGACTTGGTGACAAAGGCGACGCTGCCAGCCAGGCCGGGCGTGCCCGCCGCCGCCGCGCCCGTGCCGGAGCCGATCCGCACTTCGCGGAACATGGCCGGATCGAAGTAATCGCGCCCGATGCCGAAGGTGTTCATGGCGGTGCCGTCCGGCTTGGGCGCGGCGTCGGGCAGGGCGATGCCGTCGATGTCCAGGCTGACCCGGTTGCCTTCGACGCCGCGGATATTGAAGCCGGTGTTCCCCGCCCCATCCCACACGCTGCCGCTGCCGCTGAACGCCGCCGGCACGCCGACCAGCGGCTCGTAGCGCGCGATGGCGCTCATGTCGCCCGCGTTACGGCGCGCCAGTTCCTCGGCGCTGATGACGACCACGCTGCCTTGCAGCGCGTCGGGCGTCTTCTCGCGCGCTTGCGTGACGACGATGCCGGACAACTGCTGCGGTGCGCGCAGGCTTTGCGCTTGGGCCGCGCCGGTGCCGATCACGGCCAGCAGCGTGGCATTGAGGGTGGTGCCGAGAACACGGCGCAGTGGTGCGGAAGCAGGCCGGCGCGCAGAAGCGCGTGCCGGCGTCGGGGTCGGAGTGGTCATGGTAGTCCAGGTCGGAGAGTATCAGGCTGGCTCTCGGACCTGGCGGCGCGGATGCGTCGGGAAGGAACACTTGCTGGCGGGTGTCAAATGATAACAAGAATCATTATCATTTGCAATGCATCCCGCTCAGTGGCTGTTTGACGACGATTTACTTGCGATTCCAGACATCCATCATGTCCTGGCTGCCCTGCAGGCGGATGCCGTTATCGGACAGGATGCTTTCGGTGGCGTCGATCATGTCCTTGCGCCGCACCACGATGGTTTCGCCGCCGCGCTGGTCGAAGTGCAGCACGATCAGCTCATCCTTCGAGTCGCGCAGCAACTGCACCATGTGGGCCAGGCTGCGCACGGGGACCTTGTTGACCGAGTAGATCACCGAGCCGAAACGGTTGGAGTAGCCGGCCACCGATTTATGCGGGAAGAAGGGCGAGCTGACCACGACCAGTTCCTGGCGCTCCGGCGTCGGCGGCTCGCCGCGGCGCGTCACCAGCGGGTTGGCCATGTAGCTGGCCGCCGCCATGTTGGTAACGTTCGCGTTGAGGAAGGCCAGGAAGTCGGTGCTGGCGCGCGAGAACACGATCGGCCCGTAGATGAAGTACGACGGGTAGCCGTTGTTCAGGTCCGGAATGAGCAGCTTGCGTCCGCTCACGGCCGGCACCTTGACGTTCATGCTCTTGCCGGCGCGGACAATCGTCAGCGGCACCGCGCCATCTTTGGTCGCCTGCTGCACGCGGTACTGGTAGCGCACGCGCAGGTTGGTGCCCAGCTTGACCATGCCCTGGTTGTCGATCGGCGAATCGCCGATATGGGTGATCACGTCCCATTCCTTGAGCGGATAGGCGGCGTCGTTCTGGGTGGGACGCTGCACCACGGCGCCGGAGACGTCCTTGCCGAGCTTGAGGAATTCGCGCAGGACCGGGTTTTCGAGCGTCTGCACTTCGTCCGTGAGGGATGGCTTGCCGTCGTACTTGCCGTCGGCGACGTCGCGCAGGAACAGGTCCACTTCTTCGTTGGGGATGATGTAGCCGATGTTCTGCGTGTTGGCGGCGCCGCCGAAGGCCAGGCCTACCATCTTGTCGTTGGCAATCGCCGGGCCGCCGCTGTTGCCCGGGTTGATCGCGGCATCGATCTGGATGCGCAGGCCGGTGGTGCCCATGCTGTAGTTGGCGAATTCGATGCGCGAGACGATCCCCTTGGTGATCGACAGCGAGGTGCCGCCGGTCGGGTAGCCGTAGGCGAATACCTGGTCGCGCACGTCCGGCAGCACGCTGGCGCGCGACACTGGCGCGTGGGTGTCGAAGAACGACTCGTCGTCGAGCTTGAGGATGGCCAGGTCGATTCCGCGCGCGACCGCCACCACCGTGGCCGACACCTTGCCGCCGGCCTGGCTGGCCTGCACCTGGACCTGGCTGGCGTAGCCGACCACGTGGGCGTTGGTAAGAATGCGCTTGCCTTCGATGACCACGCCGGAGCCGGTCACCTCTACCGGCGAGGTCTTGGTCCATGGCTTGTACGGGTCGGGACGGCGCAGCGTGGCAAACACCTTGACGACCGAGTTTTCGAGATTGGCGGGAATGGCGGCCACCGGCGCGGCCGGCGACGCGCTGCTGGTGGCGTCTTGTGCGGCGTGGGCCAGCAGGCTTGCCGCGGCAAGAGCGGCGGCAACGGCGATACGCGATATGTTCATTGGATAATTTCTTGTTGGAGGAAGGAGCGACGAGCGTTAATCATACACGCGCATGGCGTGCCGCTCCAGCGTCCCGCCTGTGCCGGACAGGCAGACAAAAAAACGGCCCCTTGCGGAGCCGTCATCACCTGTCAAGGCTTTACGAACTTGAGCGTCATGCGGTCGCTCTCGCCGATCGCCAGGTACTTCTCGCGGTCGACATCCTTATTGGCCAGCACCGGCGGCAGGGCCCACACGCCCTTGTTGTGGTCAGCCGTGTCCTTGGGGTTGGCGTTCACTTCCGATTTGCCGGCGAGCTTGAAGCCGGCGCTTTCGGCCATCTTGATCACGTACGCTTCCTGCACGTAGCCGGTATCGGCTTTCGGCTCCTTGCCGGCCGGGGCACGGTGTTCCACCACGCCGAACACGCCGCCCGATTTCAGGCTGTCGTGGACCTTCTTGAACACTTCCTTGACCTTGTCGTCGCCATTGCCCATCCAGTTGTGGAGGTTGCGGAAGGTGACCACCAGATCGGCGCTGCCCGGCTTGGCGAAGTCGTACGCGGTCGGTACTTCGAATACGCCGCGCTGGACCTTGTCGAACATGGCCGGTTTCGATTCAAGCTTCCTGGTCAGGTTGGCCGCGTACTTGCGCGCGCCTTCCTTGGCCGACGTCGGCGACTCGCCGGCGGCGATCAGCTTGCCCTTTTCGCGCAGGTAGGGCGCCAGGATTTCGGTGTACCAGCCGCCGCCCGGCGACAGTTCGACCACCGTCATGGTCGGCTTGATGCCGAAGAAGGTCAGCGTTTCGTATGGATGGCGGGCGCCGTCGCGCGCGACGTTGGCGGGCGTGCGCTCGGTATTGGCAATGGCTGCTTTGAGTGCGTCATCGGCATGGGCTGCGCCGGTCATGCCAGCGGCCATCATCGTGGCCAGGATCAGTTGTTTCATGTGTTTTCGTCTCCGGTATTGGTATGTACTACAGGGATAAGCTGCGGCGGGCGATGTGATATCGCCGACAAGCGCGATGATCGAGTATGCACGCTTGAAGGTCAAGCCGAATCTCATATGTACATACTGTCCGCCACAGCGTGCGGACACTGCTTCGGACAGTGCGGACACCGTCCGCCGGACACTCCAGGATTCCCGAATCAAGGACTTAGCCAGTGGCACAATCTTTGCGTATTCTTTTGGCCATTTTGCTGGTAAGGTTCTTTCTGATTTTCGTTCAGGCCCGTATTCGGCATGGTTCAGGTGAGCTGCAAAACAAAGCGCGTTCGCGCAGTCCGGCGGGCCGCTACCTTCGTGGTCAGTGTTAGGAGATACTATGGAACGACGTGCTTTTCTCAATATCAGCGGCCTGGCATTGGGCACGATGCTGGTGCCGGTTTTCGGCAACGCCATCGCCGCTGAAGAATTACTCAATCCCCTCGCGGCAAAGTTCAAGAAGACCCTGGCCGACGTGGCCCTTAACGCCGCCACCGGCGCCGGTGCCAGCTACTGCGACGTGCGTATCGGCCGCTACCTGAACCAGTTCATCACCACGCGCGACCTGAACGTCGAAAGCGTGACCAATACCGAATCGGCCGGCGTGGGCGTGCGTGTGCTGTGCAACGGCGCCTACGGCTTTGCCGCCACCTCCGACATGTCGCCCGATGCGGTGGCCGGCGCCGCGCGCCAGGCGGTCGCCATCGCCAAGGCCAACGCCAAGCTGCAATCCGAACCGGTGCGCCTGGCGCCCGTGAAGGGCGTGGGCGAAGTGGCCTGGGCCACCCCGGTCAAGAAGGACTGGCGCACGGTTCCCATCAAGGAAAAAGTCGAGCTGCTGATCGCCGCCAACAAGGCCGGCATGGACGGCGGTGCGAGCTTCATGCAGTCGCTGATGTTCCAGGTGAACCAGCAAAAGTATTTCGCCTCGACCGATGGCTCCTACATCGACCAGGACGTGCACCGCATGTGGATGCCGGTGTTCGCCACCGCCGTCGACAAGGCCACCAACAAATTCCGCTCGCGCCAGGGCTTGTCCACGCCGGTCGGCATGGGTTACGAATACCTCGAGGCGCGCGCCGAGGACAAGATCAAGGCCGCCGGCGGCGTGTGCACCCTGTACAAGAATTCGTACGACCTGATCGAAGATGCGCGCGCCTGCGGGCGCCAGGCCAAGGAAAAGCTGACCGCCAAGTCGGTCGCGCCGGGCAAATACGACCTGGTGCTCTCGCCCGAGCACCTGTATCTGACGATCCACGAGTCGGTAGGCCACCCGACCGAACTCGATCGCGTGCTGGGCTACGAGGCCAATTACGCCGGTACCAGCTTCGCCACCCTCGACAAGTGGGAAACGAAGAAATTCAAGTACGGCTCCGAGCGCGTCAACATCGTGGCCGACAAGGTCGCGCCAGGCTCGCTGGGCGCGGTCGGCTATGACGATGAAGGCGTGCCGGGCAAACGCTGGGACATCATCAAGGACGGCATCCTGGTCAACTACCAGGCCACCCGCGACCAGGCCCACATCATCGGCGAGAAGGAGTCGCACGGCTGCTCGTACGCCGACAGCTGGAGCAGCGTGCAGTTCCAGCGCATGCCCAACATTTCGCTGCAGCCGGGTAAAGCCAAGCTCACGCCCGACCAGATGGTCAAGGATGTCAAGAAGGGCATCTACATCGTCGGCGCGGGCTCGTTCTCGATCGACCAGCAGCGCTACAACTTCCAGTTCGGCGGCCAGCTGTTCTACGAAATCAACAACGGCAAGATCGGCGCACCGCTCGAAGACGTGGCCTACCAGTCGAACACCCAGGAATTCTGGAACGCCTGCAGCGCCATCTGCGACGAGAGCGACTGGCGCATGGGCGGCTCCTTCTTCGACGGCAAAGGCCAGCCAAGCCAGGTCAGCACGGTGTCGCACGGCTCGAGCACGGCCCGCTTTAACGGCATCAACGTCATCAACACCGCACGCAAGATCGGCTAAGCCAGGGAACCGCATATGAAAGTTCTGACTCAAGAAGAAAGCAAGCGTATCGTCGAGCGCGTCATGTCGCTGACCAAGGCGGATGAATGCACCGTCCGCGTTTCCGGCGGGCGCACCGGTAACATCCGCTATGCGCGCAACAACGTCTCGACCGCGGGGCTGGTGGACGACGCCTCGCTGGTGGTGCAGGTCGCGTACGGCAAACGCCAGGGCACCGCCAGCATCAATGAATTCGACGATAAGTCGCTCGAAAAAGTCGTGCGCCGTGCCGAGGACCTGGCGCGCCTGGCGCCGGAAAACCCGGAGTTCATGCCGGCCGTCTCGAAGCAGGCGTACAAGGCGTCGGAGACGTTCAGCCGCGCCACCGCCGCCATCGATCCCGAATTCCGCGCCCAGGCCGCGGCCTACAGCATCGAGGCAAGCCGCAAGAACAAGCTGGTATGCGCCGGCTTCTTCACCGACAGCCACTCGTTCCAGACCATCGCCAATTCGAACGGCGTGTTCGGACACCAGGAAGAGACCAACATCGACTTCACCTGCACCGTGCGTACCGAAGACGGGCGCGGATCGGGCTGGGTCAAGCGTTCCGCCACCGACGTGGCGCGCTTCGATGCGCGCGAAGCATCCGACGTGGCGATCGAAAAAGCCCTGCGTTCGGTCGACGCCAAGGCGCTCGAGCCGGGCCGTTACACGGTCATCCTGGAGCCGGCCGCAACGTCGGACCTGATCGGCTTCATGCTCGGTGGTTTCGACGCGCGCCAGGCCGACGAGGGCCGCAGCTTTTTGTCGAAGAAGGGCGGCGGCACGCGCCTGGGCGACAAGCTGTTCGATGCGCAGGTTAATATCTGGTCGGACCCGTGGGACAAGGATGTGCCGGTCATGCCCTGGGATGCGGGCAACATGCTGGCGCGCGAGCGCATGAACCTGATCAAGGATGGCAAGGTATCGGCGCTCGATTATTCGCTGTTCTGGGCGAACAAGAAAGGCGTGCGCGCCATTGGCGCGCCCGGGAATATGATCATGGGCGGGACCAGCAAATCGACCGCGGAACTGATCGCCAGTACCAGGAAGGGCGTGCTGGTCACGCGCACCTGGTACATCCGCGAGGTGGACCCGCAGTCGGTGCTGCTGACCGGTTTGACGCGCGACGGCACGTTCTACATCGAGAACGGCAAGATCAAGTATCCGATCAAGAACTTCCGCTTCAACGAAAGCCCGGTGACGATGTTGAACAATATCGAGGCGATCGGCAAACCGCAGGTGATCGCGGGCGACGAGGTGCCGTATTCGATGCTGATTCCGCCGATGAAGGTCAGGGATTTTAACTTTACGTCCTTGTCGGACGCAGTGTAATTGTGGCTTTCGCGCGGGCGCTGGTCCTGCGCGGAGGCATGCAGCAAGCAGGAGTAAACAGTGGAACGACGTACCTTCCTCAGAATCAGCAGCGGCGCCGCCGGCGCGATCATGGTGCCCATCTTCGGCAACGCCATCGCGGCCGAAGAATTAATGAACCCGGTCGCGATCGCGTTCAAAAAGTCGCTGGCCGACGCTGCGATGAACGCCGCCACCAAGGCCGGCGCGAGCTACTGCGATGTACGCATCGGCCGCTACCTGAACCAGTTCATCACCACGCGCGACCTGAGCGTGGAAAACATCGTCAATACCGAATCGTCCGGCGTGGGCGTGCGCGTGATCGCCAACGGCGCCTACGGCTTCGCTTCGACCAACGACATGTCGGTAGATAGCATCGCCGCCGCCGCGCGCCAGGCGGTCGCCATCGCGCGTGCCAACAGCAAGCTGCAAAGCGAGCCGCTGCGCATGGCGCCGGTCAAGGGCGTGGGCGAAGTGGCATGGGCCACACCGTTTACGCGAGACTGGCGCACGGTGCCCATCAAGGACAAGGCCGATATGCTGATCGCGGCCAACAAGGCGGGCCTGGACTCGGGCGCCAGCTTCATGACCTCGACCCTGTTCCAGGTCAACCAGCAAAAGTACTTCGCCTCCACCGACGGCTCCTACATCGACCAGGACATCCACCGCCTGTGGGCGCCGCTGACCGCCACCGCCGTCGACAAGGCCAGCAACAGGTTCCGCACGCGCGACAGCCTGGCCGCACCGGCCGGCATGGGCTACGAATACTTCGACGCCCGCCCGGCCGACAAGATCAAGGCCGCCGGCGGCGTCGCCACGCTCTACACCAGGTCCTACGATATCGTGGAAGACGCGCGCGCCGCCGGCCGCCAGGCGCGCGAAAAACTCGGCGCCAAGACGGTCGAGCCGGGCAAGTACGACCTGGTGCTCTCGCCGGAACACCTGTTCCTGACCATCCACGAGTCGGTCGGCCATCCAACGGAACTGGACCGCGTGCTGGGCTACGAAGCCAATTACGCCGGCACCAGCTTCGCCACGCTCGATAAATGGCAGACCAAAAAATTCAAGTTCGGCGCCGACCGGGTCAACTTCATCGCCGACAAAAACGAACCGGGTTCGCTCGGTGCAGTGGGCTACGACGATGAAGGCGTGCCGGCCAAGCGCTGGGACATCATCAAGGACGGCGTGCTGGTGAACTACCAGGCCACGCGCGACCAGGCCCACATCATCGGCGAGAAGGAGTCGCACGGCTGCTCGTATGCCGACAGCTGGAACAGCGTGCAATTCCAGCGCATGCCGAACATTTCGCTCGCCGCCGGCAAGGAACGCCTCACGCCCGACGAGATGATCAAGGACGTCAAGAAGGGCATCTACATCCTCGGGCGCGGCTCGTACTCGATCGACCAGCAGCGCTACAACTTCCAGTTCGGCGGCCAGCTGTACTTCGAGATCAAGAACGGCAAGATCACCGGCCCCCTGGAAGACGTGGCCTACCAGTCGAATACCCAGGAATTCTGGAACGCCTGCAGCGCCATCTGCGACCAGCGCGACTGGCGCATGGGCGGCTCGTTCTTCGACGGCAAAGGCCAGCCCAGCCAGGTCAGCGCGGTCTCGCACGGATCTAGCACCACCCGTTTCAACGGCATCAACGTCATCAACACCGCCCGCAAGATCGGCTAAGGAGAAAGAGCAGCATGAAACAGCTGAACCAGGAAGAAGCAAAACGCATCTGCGACCGCGTGCTCGGGTTTTCCAAGGCCGATGAATGCCGCGTGGTGCTCAACGGCACCCGCACCGGCAATATCCGCTACGCGCAGAACAGCGTGTCGACGGCGGGCCTGAACGAAAACATGCAGCTGACCGTCAGCGTCGCCTTCGGCAAGCGCCAGGGCACCGCTTCGATCAATGAGTTCGACGACAAGTCGCTCGAAAAAGCCGTGCGCCGCGCCGAAGACGTGGCCCGCCTGGCGCCCGAGAATCCGGAATTCATGGCGGCGATCGGCAAGCAGGAGTACAAGGCCTCGAACGCGTTTGCCCGCGAGACCGCCGCCATCGACCCTGAGTTCCGCGCCGAAGTGGCGTCGCACAGCATCCTCGCGGGGCGCAAGAACAAGCTGGTGACGGCCGGCTTCTTCGTCGATAACACCGGTTTCGAGACCATCGCCAATTCGAACGGCGTGTTTGGCCACCACGAATTCACCAACGTCAGCTTCACCTGTACCGCGCGCACGGAAGATGGCCGCGGTTCCGGCTGGGTGACCCGTTCGGCCAATGACGTGCGCAATTTCGATGCGCGCGAAGCTTCGGCCGTGGCCATCGAAAAGGCGCTGCGCTCGGTCGACGCCAAGGCGCTGGAGCCGGGCCGTTACACGGTGATCCTGGAGCCTGCCGCCACGTCGGACCTGGTCGGGCGCATGTTCGGCGCGTTCGATGCGCGCCGCGCCGACGAAGGCCGCAGCTTCCTGTCGAAAAAAGGCGGCGGTAACCGCCTCGGCGAAAAGCTGTTCGACGAACAGGTCAACGTGTGGGCCGACCCGTGGAACAAGGACGTTCCGGTGCGCCCATGGGACACCGAATCGATGCTGCCGCGCGAACGCACCGACATCATCAAGAATGGCAAGATCGTCTCGCTCGACTATTCCCTGTTCTGGGCCAACAAGCAAAAGATGAAGGCGCGCGGCCGTCACGGCAACATGATCATGTCGGGCGGTAGCAAGTCGCTCGACGAGTTGATTGCCTCGACCAGGAAGGGCATCGTCGTCACCCGCACCTGGTACATCCGCGACGTCGATCCGCAATCGCTGCTGCTCACGGGCCTGACGCGCGACGGCACCTTCTACGTCGAAAACGGCAAGATCAAGCATCCGGTCAAGAACTTCCGCTTCAACGAAAGCCCGGTTTCAATGCTCAACAACCTCGATGAACTGGGCAAGCCGCAGATTCTCGGCGGCGACGGCATGAACTTCCAGATGATGATCCCGCCGATGAAGATCCGCGACTTCAACTTCACGTCGCTGTCGGACGCGGTGTAAGGCGGGACCGGGCGATGCGCAGCTACGATTTCTACTTCACGCGCCTGATGTACGAGTCGGGCGACTGGGACGTGGACATCCGCATGCCCAGCAACGTGCTCAATTCGCTGGTGGAGTACACCACCCTGCGCGTCGATCCGGTGGAACGGGTGATCGCGCTGGCCGATGCCAAGATGCTCGAGTCGCCCTTCTGCTACCTGGCCGGGCACAAGCTGGTGCAATTCACGCCCGCCGAGCGCAAGAACTTCGAGCGCTACGTGCGCGGCGGCGGCTTTGTGTTCGTCGACGACTGCAACCACGATATCGACGGCCTGTTTGCCAAGTCGTTCGAGGCAGAACTGGCGCGCATCTTCGGCCCCAAGGCGTTGAGAAAAATCCCCAACAATCACCCGGT
This sequence comes from Massilia scottii, assembly GCF_030846495.1. Taxonomy (NCBI): domain Bacteria; kingdom Pseudomonadati; phylum Pseudomonadota; class Betaproteobacteria; order Burkholderiales; family Oxalobacteraceae; genus Massilia; species Massilia scottii. The sequence continues at coordinate 230,622 of NZ_JAVCWM010000010.1, forward strand.
GTATTCGAGCTTCTTCCAGTTCGACGGTCCGCCCAACACGGGCAACGAACTCAATGGCTGGGGCGACGACCTGGTACACGATTACCTCAAGGCGATCGAAATCAACGGGCGCGTGCGGGTGCTGTATTCGAACAAGGACTACGGCTGCGAGTGGGATTACGACTTCCGCAACAAGCGCTGGCTGGTCGTCGACAACACCCGCTTTGCGGTCAATATCATTCAGTATGCTTTGGGAGCGTGACAGTGTCAGTAGCCTGGGAAGAGAAAGAAATCGCCGATCTGACGGCCAAGATCGGCGCGCTCAAGGCGAGCATGTCGAGCGTGATCATCGGCCAGGAGAGTGTGATCGAGTCGCTGATCATCTGCCTGCTGGCCGGCGGCCACGCGCTGGTCGAGGGCGTGCCCGGGCTGGGCAAGACCTTGCTGGTCAAGTCGCTGGCGCAGGCCACCGACCTTAAATTCCAGCGCGTGCAATTCACGCCCGACCTGATGCCGTCCGATATCATCGGCACCGAAATCCTCGAAGAGAACCAGGCCACCCGCCAGCGCGTGTTTCGCTTCCAGCCTGGTCCCGTGTTCACCCAGGTGCTGCTGGCCGACGAGATCAACCGCGCGCCGCCCAAGACCCAGTCCGCGCTGCTCGAAGCGATGCAGGAGCGTGCGGTCACCTTTGCCGGCGTTACCCACCGCCTGGAAAAGCCGTTCTTTGTCCTCGCGACCCAGAACCCGATCGAGCAGGCCGGCACCTATCCGCTGCCGGAAGCGCAGCTCGACCGCTTCTTGCTGCGCATCGACGTCGGCTACCCTACCGAAGATGAAGAGATGATGATGGTCTCGCGCACCACCCACGCGGGGCTTGCCGACGCACCGCGGGTGATGGACGTGGACAGTTTGCTGCGCCTGCAAAAGCTGGTGCGCGACATCGAAATCGGCGAGCATCTGCTGCGCTATGCCACGCGCCTGGTGCGCGCCACGCGCCCGCAGGACACGCATGTTTCCGCCGTCATCAAGCATGTCGGCTGGGGCGCCGGCCCACGCGCCGGGCAGGCGCTGGTGCTGGCCGCCAAGGCGCGCGCGCTGATGCACAACCGCCTGGCCGTCACGCGCGACGACATCGGCGCGATGCTGTTGCCGGTGCTGGCGCACCGCGTGCTGCGCAACTTCGAGGCCGAAGCCGACGGCGTGGCCATCGCCGACATCCTGCTCGCCCTGCGCGCCGAGATCAAGGCCGACAAGGATTAGCCATCGCATGCTGTCGACGTCCGCGCTGCTCGCGCACACCAATGACCTGAACCTGATCATCCGCCATGTGCTGGCGGGGCTCGGTCACGGCATCCATGCGGGCCGCGAGCGCGGTGCGGGCGTCGAATTTTCCGAATACCGTGCCTACGCGCCGGGCGACGAATGGCGCCGCGTCGACTGGAAGCTGCTCGCGCGTGCCGACCGTTACTACGTGCGCGAGGCGGAGCGCGACAGCCACGTCGCCGTCTGGCTCTGGCTCGACGCCACCGCATCGATGGCCGAACCGAGCCGCAGCGGTGTGTCGGGGCTCGACAAGCTCTGGTACGCGCGCACCATCCTGGCCTGCATCGCCGCCGTCGCCCAGCGCCAGGGCGACGCCTTCGGCCTGGTCATCTGCAGCGGGGAGCGCGTGCAGTTCACACCCGCCGCGCGCGGGCCGCGCCAGATGCAGCGCGTGCTGGCCCAATTGCAGCGCACTCAGGCCGGCGGCACCCTCCCGAACAGCGAGACCCTGCGCGCCAGCATGCCGTTCGTGCGCGCGCCGGGCCTGGTGTTCGCCGCCAGCGATTTTCTCGACTGGCCTTCCGGCCAGGCCGAAGCCCTGCTGCGCCTGCGCCGCATGCGCCACGACGTGCGCCTGCTTTGCCTGCAGACGCGGGCCGAGTGCGACGCCAGCTTTCCGCCCGAAACCACGTACCGCGATCCCGAAAACCCCGATGGCGTTTTCCGCTTCGCGCCCGATACGGTCGGCGTGTACCGCAAGAACCGCGACGAGCACTTCGCCCGCATGCTGGCGCAATGCCGCAGTAACGATATCCCGGCGCTGGCCGCGTGCATCGAGCAGCCGCTGCCCGCCGTGCTGCGCGCGTGGCTGCGCCAGGGCGGACGCGCATGAACACCCTCTGGTGGCTCGGACTGGGCTTGCTGGCACTGCCGGTGCTGTGGCACCGCCAGCGGCGCCAGCGCATCCGCCAGGAGCTGCTGGCCACGGCGCGCTTCCTGCCGCGTGCCGATCCACAGCAACTGCGCGTGTGGCGCTGGACCGAGCGATTGCTGCTGCTCGCACGCTGCCTGCTGATCGTCGCCGTGGTTGCCTGGCTGGCCGACCTGGTGCTGCCGTGGCGCCGCGACGCGGTGCTGATAGCGGCCGGTACCGACAGCGTCTGGGCCGAGCGCCAGATCAAGCAGGCCGGCTTGTACGATGCCAGCTGGGTCGCGGTGCCCAGCGGCGATCCCTTCGCCTGGCTGGCGCGCCATGACCGCGAATGGCGCCCCGATGCGCGCCTGCTGGTACTCGGCAACGTGCCCATGCCCGCCATGCTGCCACGCTCGCGCCACCGGGTCGAGGTGCGCAGCAAGGCGGCGGCGTTCGCAAGCACCGAACAGCGCGTCGTCGTCGTCAGCAAGCGCGCCGCGCAATGGCGCACCATGTTCGCCGCGCTTGACGGACCGCGCCGCTACAAGGTGGACGACGCGCCGGACGGCGCCGCCGAACTGGTGGTCTGGGACGTGCCGCAAGCGCCGCCCGCAAGCCTGCGCGCGCCGCTCTGGTGGGCCGGCGACGAATCGTCTTTTCCGGAACTGAAAAAGGCCGCGCAGGCCGACGGCATCCGTTATGCCGACAGCGCGCGCGGGCGCGTCTGGGCATCGAATGCATGGCCGCCGGCAGGCCCGCAGGCCGCGCGCCGCTTGTTCGAGAGCTGGCAGCGCCTGCATTACGCACCCGTGCCCTACACCATGCCGTCGCAATCGATCGCGCCGACGGCGTCGGCCACGCCATCTCAATCCAGCGGCGCCTTGCGCTACCTGCTCACGCTGATCCTGCTTGGCTTGTTTGCGGTGGAACGGATACTGGCCCATGCAAGCCGACGCTGACATCATCGACCAGTTGCAGTTCGCCGCCACGCGCCGGCGCGCGCCGCTGTGGATCGCGGTAATCCTGCCATGGGTGCTGCTGCTGTCGTTCCCCGGCATCGTGCTCTGTAGCGCGTGGGCGGTATGGGATTGCCGGCGCCTGCGCGCGCGCGTGCGGCGCCACTGGAGCGGCTGGATCGATGCCACCGTGCCCGCGCTGGAAGACAGCAGCGCGCTGCTGGCGGGAGCCACCAGCGCCATCGGCCAGCTCCAGCGCCGGCGCCTGCTGGCGCGCATCGCCACCGTACTCACCGACGACGTGCTGGCGGCGATTGCCAGGGAGCGGGTGCGCTTCGATGCGCGCTGGTTCGCGTTAAGCGTGTGCGCGGCACTGGCCCTGTTCGCATGGCGCCAGGTGCAGGCCTTGCCGCCCACGCCGCACGAAGTCAAAGCCCTGATTGCGAAGCAGACCAGCGAGATCACCGTGCGCGTGACGCCGCCCAAATACACGGGCGTGGCCATGTCCGTTGGTGCGCCGCGCGAACTGCAGGTGCCGGAGCACAGTGTCGTCGAATGGTGTCTGCGCGCTCCACAACCGGTGGATACGCCCATTGAACTGAGCGACGGCCAGTCGCTCAAAATAGGCCGCGCATGCGCGCGCTGGAATGCGACGGAGTCGGTGTTCTGGCGCTGGCGCGGTGCGCGCTACAACCTGCGCGTAATTCCCGACCAGCCGCCCGAGGTCAGCATGTCCGCGCCGCGCGAGATGATCCACACGCTCGCGCGCGAGGCTGCCAGCGCCACCATCACGCTGGCGGTGCGCGACGATTACCAGGTCCGCCGTGCCACCCTGCACCTGACACTGGCGCGCGGCAGCGGCGAGAACATCCGCTTCAGCGACCGCGAACTGCCGCTGCCCGAGTCGAGCGACCCGCGCACGCGTACCTGGAACAAGCAATGGACGCTGGCGGAACTGGGCATGGAGCCAGGGGACGAACTGTATTTCTTTGTGCGCGCGACCGACAATGCCGAGCGAGCGCACACGACCGTCTCGCCCACCTACACCCTGCGCCTGCCCGGACCGGTGGAAGAGAGCGACGAATCGTCGGCGCAGCCGATGCTGGTCAAACCCGAGAACCTGCGCAGCCAGCGCCAGATCATCATCGACACCGAGCAGCTGCTGGCCGACCTGAAAGCGACGCCCGGCATGAACCCGGCCACCGTGCGCTCGCGCAGCGAAGCCATTGCCGACGACCAGGCCCAGTTGCGGCGCCGTTACGGCCAGTTCCTCGGCGAGGAGTCGACCCTGTTCGGCGGCGAGGAGCATCACGACGAGGACGAGAAGCATGACGTGGTCGCCGAGTTCGGCCACATGCACGACCAGGCCGAAAACGCGACCCTGTTCGACGAGTCGACCAAGAAAATCCTGCGGCGCGCCCTGAGCGCCATGTGGGACGCCGAAAAAGCCCTGCGCGCGATCGCCCCGAAAACTGCACTGCCGCCCGAACACAAGGCGCTCGATGCGATCAAGCAGCTGCAGCAGGCCGACCGCATCTACCTGCACAAGACCGCCTTTGTGCCGCCCGCGCTCAAGGAAGACATCCGCATGACCGGCGATATCGTCGGCGCCAAGAGCTACCGCCGCGAACAGGGCGCTCCGGCCGTGCCGATTCCCGACGGCGTGCGGCGCCTGATCGAAGCGCTCGATGGCGACGGCGCCTTGCCGGCCCTGTGGAGCCGCGACGCGCACGCATGGATTCGCGAGCGCATCGCCAACGAAGAACAGCGCCTCGAAGCGCAGCGCGCCGTGCAGGACGTGGCAGACGGCTGCGCCGCGTGCCGTCCGGTGCTGCGCGCCTGGCTGCGCGGCGCCATTACCCAGGCGCCGGTGCTGTTGCAGGCCAGGGCTGTCCCGCAAACCCCATTTACCCGCGCCCTGCGCAACGGAGTTCCCCGATGATCGCTGCCGGCCTGATTTTTTTGATGGGCATCGGCAGCGCCGCGGTGTACTTGTGGCGGCGCCAGTGGATCGACGCGCTGCTGATCGTGGTGGCCGCGGCGGCGCTGGGCGTGATCGTCGGCGACTTCCCGATGCCGGCCGGGGTGGCCGCCACGCTGTCGATCGATTCCGAGGCCGAGGCCATCGACCTGAACGAGGCGGCGGCGGTGAGGCTCATTGGCGATGGCCTGAGCGCCGCGCAATGGCACGACCTGCCGGCGCGGCCCCTGTTGTGGGAGACGCCCACCAGCGAGGTACTGCACCTGGATTTTCCGCGCGAACTGACCCTCGGGCGCATGTTCGCGCTGACCGTGCGCCGCAGCCAGGCGGCCAGCTGGCGCCTGCAGCTGCTGGCCGAGAACAAGCAGGTGATCGCCGATGTCGCCGGCGACGGCGCGGCGCTGACCGTGCAGTGGCTGCCACCGGTGGCCGAAACGCTGGTACTCAGTGCGCGCATGCTCGATGGCAGCGGCAAGGTGATGGCGCACGGCCCGGTGCCGTTTTCGGTATCGGCGCCGGTGCCGCTGCAGGTGTTGGGGCGCTTCGGCGCGCCGTCGTTCGATGCGCGCGCGCTCAACGATTTGCTGGTCAACAGCCATGCGGCGCTGGACTGGCAGGTCACCCTGGGCAAGACCGTCACCCGCGGCGAAAGCCCGGCGGCGGGCCTTACGCAGCCCAATCTGCTGGTGGCCGACGCCGCGCACATCGAGCATCTGGGCGACGGGGCACGGGCAGCCTTGCTGGCCCAGGTGGCGGCGGGCATGCCGCTGGTGATCCTGGCGGCGAACGCGCAGGACAAGCAGGTGTGGGCACGCGCCGTGCGGCTGGAATTGCGGGAACAGGCCGACGCCCGGCCTTCCGGCACGCCGCTGGCGCTGGCGTCGGCGCCGCTCAATCCGGTGGCGGCCTCGGGCCCGTGGAGCGTGGCGGGCGACAGGATCTGGACGCGGCCGTGGGAAAAGGGCCGCATCGTCTGGCTTGGCGTCGCCGACTGGCACCGCTACGCGATCAGCGAGCCGCAGGCGCTCGGCCTGTGGTGGCAGGGGGTGCTCGACCGCGCCGGCATCGAGCGGGCGCAGGACGTGGCCTGGCTCGACCCGCAGGAGATGCCGCTGCCCGGCCGGCGGCTGGAAGTGTGCGCGCTCGGCGTGCAGGGCGACGTCACCTTCCCCGAACTGAAACAGACGCTCGCCTGGCAGCGCCGGCCGGACAAGGCCGACGCCTCCTGCGTGGCAGTATGGCCGCGCAAGGCCGGCTGGCTGGCGATGCACGCCGGCGGCGCGAAGCCGCAGGCCGGCAAGCTGTATGTGTACGACAAGGCCGACTGGCCCCTGTGGCAAAAGGCGCAGCGCCGCGAAGCCACCGCGCGTTATGCTGCGCGCACGCCGGCACCGGCGCAAACGGGCACGGTGCCGGTGCCGGCGTGGCCGTTTGCGCTGCTGTTCGCGGCGGCGATGCTGCTGCTGTGGTGGCGCGAGCGGCGCTATGAGTCTGCGCGGCATACAGTTGGTTAAATGAAACAGGAACCTGAGGACGGAGATTGGCCGGATTTTTGTCCTGCGAGCTTCCACTCGGCCTGCGCCCTGGCCAGTCTTGGCATGCTAAATTGCCGGAACCCCGGACGTTTTTCACCCAGCCCGCTCGTCGTCGTTCGACAAGTTGACCTTGTCCGCCTTTGGATTTCATCAGTTTCTGCCACGCAGGCTCCCGCCCGTCTGAACGCACTTTCAGTTCCAGAATTCACGGTTCCACGATAACTGGAATCGCGCTGATTCAGCTCACATGGATTGCCTCGCATCCATCGTTGCCCCGATGCCGCGACGCCCCGATGATGGTATGGCTTGTTCCAGCAAGTTCGACCAAACCACTGCGGCCATCGGGCCGTTTCGGGAGTGAAAAATGATGAAATCGTCAATCAGGGCGGCCGTGTTCTGCACGTTGGCTGTGGTACCGCTGAGCACATTGGCAACGGAATATTGGATCAACTTGCCGGCCAAGGCCGGCTTGCTGCCCGGCGACGAACTTTATTCGCCAAACAAAAAATATGTGTTGACGCTGCAAGCGGGCGACGGCAACCTGGTCGTCTATCGCAAAGCCGACATGAAGCCGGTATGGGCGACGTATGCGTATAACGGGAAATTCGCAGTCGTGCAGCCAGATGGCAATTTTGTTGTGTACGACACGGCGGTGACACCGGCGCTTGCGGTCTGGAGCACAGGCACCTGGGGCCCAACCTTCACCGACGATGTGCACCTCTATCTGGAAGACAGTGGGGCGCTCGTTCTCAAACGCGAGGGCGTGTCGACCTGGCGTTCCAAGTCCGATCTTTCGTGCTCGGGAGGCGGCAACATACAGTTTTTCCCGATATGCATTACGAACGGCTCGCTTCGGTGGACTGAGTCCGTCCCTGTCTGCAGTTGGGCGGAGGCCCTTGAATATGGGCGGCAGAAAGGCTCGGCGAGGGCTGGAGCATGCAGATAAGGGTTCGCGGCAATCTCCCTATTGTCGGCCGACAATGAGGGGCAGCGACACAACCCGGAACAGCCAGACAAGGGGAGTGTTGCTGCCTGCACCGCGCTGGGGCCGGCGCGGCGACCGGCTTCGGGTATGATGCCGTTGCCAACTTGATCATCCCGTCTTCACGCCGTCACCCTGGAGTTTTCATCCGCATGGCCGCCCACATTCTGTCCCGGCTGTTTTCGTTGCGCCCAAGCGCGGTCGATGCGCATCTGCTGGCATTTCATCCCCGGCCCGGGCTCACCGGCCTGTCGCGCCTTGGCGTGGAATTTCTCTACTTCGGCATGAAGGAGGCGCGCGCCTGCCTGTTCGTGGGCCTGTTCTTTGCGGCGGTGTTTTTGGTGCCGCGCGCGGGCCTGTGGGGCATCCCGCGTTACGACCTGCTGCTGGTCGTCGCTCTTGCCATCCAGGGCTGGATGATGTGGGCAAGGCTGGAGACGCGCGATGAACTCATGGCGATCACCTTGTTTCACCTGATCGGCTTTGCGCTGGAAGTGTTCAAGACCTCGGGCAGCATCCAGTCATGGTCCTACCCGGACTTTGCGTACACGAAGCTGTTCGGCGTGCCGCTCTTTGTGGGATTCATGTATGCGGCCGTCGGCAGCTACATCATCCAGGCATGGCGTCTGTTCGATTTGCGGGTCGTGCATCATCCGCCGCACTGGATGGGTGTGGTGATCGCGCTCCTCATCTACGTCAATTTTTTCACGCACCACTACATCGGCGACTATCGCTGGTATGTGGCGGCGTGCGCGCTCGGGCTGTATGCCAGGTCGACCGTCATCATGCGCCCGCTCGACGTGGAGCGCCGCATGCCTTTGCTGCTGGCCTTTGTGCTGATCGGCTTTTTCATCTGGCTGGCCGAAAACATCAGTACATTTTTCGGCATCTGGAGGTACCCCAACCAGCTGGGCGCGTGGTCGATGGTGCATGTCGGGAAGTGGAGCTCGTGGTCCTTGCTCGTCGTGATGACCTTCACGATCATCGTCAACCTCAAGCACATCAAGGCGCGCATTCACGTGCCGGCATAGACAGTGAATGAAAAAAGGCCACGCCGTCGCCGGCGTGGCCTTGTCATGCGAGGTAGAAAAGCTTAGAAAGCCCAGTCAAGCTTCGCGTACATCTGGCGGCCGTTGATGCCGATCGGGCAGGTTTCCCAGCAGTGGGTGAAGCCCAGTTGCGGGAACGGTGCGGCCTTGGTCTTGTCCCACTCGGTCGGGTAGGTGTCGAACAGGTTGTTTACACCGATCGATGCGCTGATCTTCTTGGTGAAGGCATAGCGCAGCGACATGTCGACCAGCCACTTCGCTTCCCAGGTCTGGATGTATGGGGCGGTAAAGCCCTGGCCCTGCACGGCGCCGTAGTAGTTGGCGCGGGTGTTCACGTTCCATGGGCCGGTGGTGTAGTCGGCCGCGAGCACGTGCTTCTTGCGCGGCTGGCCGCGTTCGATCAGGGTTACTTGCGCGTCGTCGAACAACTGGGCGCCGGTCAGCACCGGCGACTGCGATTTGCGGGCCTTGACTTCGGTCTTGCTGAAGCTCATCTGGCCGGACAGCACCAGGGTCGAGCCGCTCCACTTGGTGGTGTGCTCGGCCACCATGTCCAGGCCATCCGTGGTGGTGTCGATCGCATTGGTGAAGAACTGGGCCTGGCCGACCTTGAGCGGATCGAGGATCGACTTGATCGGGCACTTGGATGCCGGCACGCAGGCGCCGGATTCCGGTGCGATATTGCTCGAGAAGACGATGCGGTCGTCGATGTCGATGCGGTACAAGTCGGCGGTCACCGAAAAGTTGGGCATCGGGCGCACGATCATGCCGATGCTGGCGCTCTTCGAGGTCTCTTCCTTGAGCGGGGAGATGCCGAAGGCACGCGTGACCGGGCTGCCTTCGCGCGCGGTCAGCGTTTCGGTCAGCACGCCGGCCGAATTGAGGTTGGTCGACACGGAGCTGTAGAACTTCTGCTGCACGCTCGGTGCGCGGAAACCGGTGGACACGCTGCCGCGCATGCCGAACTGGCGCGACGGATCGTAGCGCATGCTCAATTTGCCGGTGGTGGTGTTGCCGAAGTCAGAGTACTTTTCAAAACGCATCGCGGCTGCGACCAGCAGCTTCTCGGTGATGTTGTGTTCCGCATCGAGATACAGGGCGATGTTGTGACGGCCCTGGTCAACTTCGGTGCCCGGGGTGTAGCCAGGGAAGCCTTGCGCGCCGGAGGCCGCGATGCCGCCGACCTGGTCGAAGATCTTGATCGCCGGGTTGTTGGTGCGGCCGTACTGGTACGAGACCGGGTCGCCCGCTTCGATGGCGTAGTTGTCGCTGCGGTACTCGAAGCCGGTCGCCAGCTGCACGGTGCGGTCGCCAAACTTGATCGGGCCGCGGATGTCGGCGTTGAAGGTGGTCTGGTTGAATTTCAGCTTGCCGGTATCGGCTTCCAGCGGCGATTCGGCATAGATGCCGCCACCCGGTTTCGGCTCGTACCAGTAGCTGACGTTGATCGAGTTACGTTCATGGAAACCGAGTTCGCTGCGGCCGTGGTTCACGCTCACGTCGAACTTCCAGTCGTTGGCCAGCTCGCGCTTGTAGCCGACCGCGAACGAGACGTCTTTCACCGTCGTCAGGATGTTTGGCAGGTAGCCGTTCGGGTACACGGCAGGCACGGTGCGGCCGTCGCCCGGCGAGCGGAAAAAGCCCGCCGAGTCGCCGGTGCGCTTGGAGATGCCGCCGAAGGAGTAGATTTCGCTGCTGTCGTCGATCGGCAGCGCCGCGTTCCACCACAGGTAGGCGTCTTTCGCCAGGCTGTCGCCGATGCGCTGGGTCACGCGCGGCGGGTCGACCCGCAGGGTGTCCGGGCCGGCGCGGTTGGTTTCGTTGCGGCGGCGGCCTTCGACCGACAGGTTCAGGTAACCGTTTTCACCCAGTTTGAAGCCCTTGTTGGCGCTGCCGGAGATCAGGTCGCCGTCGCCTTCGGACGTGGTGCCGACGCTGCTGCTCAATTGCGTTTCTTTGGTCTGGGTCTTGAGGACGATGTTGATCACGCCGGCGATCGCGTCGGAGCCGTATTGGGCCGCCGCGCCATCGCGCAGCACTTCGATGTGGTGGATGGCCGACAGCGGAATGGCGTTGATGTCGGTACCGGCCGAGCCGCGTCCGACGGTTTGCTGCACATTGACCAGCGCCTGCTGGTGGCGGCGCTTGCCGTTCACGAGCACCAGCAGCTGGTCGGGACCGAGACCGCGCAGGGTCGCAGGGCGGATGATGTCGGTGCCGTCGCTGATGAACGTCGACGAGAAGTTGAACGACGGGTCCAGCGTTTGCAGCAGCTTGCCCAGTTCCAGCGGGCCTGCGGTCTGCATGTCTTTGATGTTGATCAGGCCGACCGGCGCGGCGGTGTCGAGCGAGGTCTTGGCGGTCGAACGCGAACCGAGGATCACGACGGAAGCGGGGGTGTCCTCGCCACTGCGGGCGGCGGGGGCAGTGCCCTGCTGCGCGTAGGTGCTGTTCAACGCGAGCAGGAGGGCCGATGCGAGCAAGGTGCGTTTGAGGTGAGGGCTGCCTGGGTAATTCGTCATGTAGATGTCTCGTTTCTTTTCATTTTTAGGGAATTCACTGGACACACCCTCGTGGGGCCAGCCAATGTGAAACGATACTACCTGACGAGTTTTGACACGTGCAACGAGTCATGACAGAGTGTTGTAAATCCGTGCAATGGCAGCAATATTGCGTGCTTCAATTCATAAAACGCTGTAATCTCGACTACGTACACCGCGCGCGCGAGTCACTTATACGCTGCCGTTATATGCTTATTCCTGCTGGTCCTGCATCCATCCTTTCAACCCGGCGACCCAGTTCTTGGCGGGCAGGTTCATGCTCTTCTTGATGGCGCCCGCGCGTTCGTACAAGACCGAAAAATCGATCGACGGCGCGCGCTTGAACGCCAGCACGACGATGTTCGCGTCATGCACTTCGGGCAGCCACACCACGGCGTCGAACACCAGCTCCATGTTCTGCAAATTCTTGTCGTAGTTCGAAAAGTCGCCGAATACATTGGTGGTCATGATGCCGTCGTCGGCCAGGCAATCCATGCAGGCCTGGTAGAACTCGGGCGAGTCGAGCACGGGCCCGCGCGCGTCCTCGTCGTACAGGTCCACCTGCAGCACGTCGACCGTGCCGTGGTTGGCCGCGTCGAGCACGAAATCCATCGCATCCATCTGGCGCACGTCGAGGCGCGCGTCGTTCGGCGGCAGGCCGAAATGCGCGTGGCAGATGTCGATCACGTTGGGATTGAGTTCGGCCACCGTCACGCGCGCCGCCGGAAAGCGCTGGTAGCTGAACTTGGTCAGCGCCGCGCTGCCCAGGCCCAGCTGGACGATGTGCTTCGGATTGTCGAGGAAGAGCATCCACATCATCATCATCTGCACGTATTCAAGCTCGATGTTGTCCGGCTTGGCCAGGCGCATGGCGCCCTGCACCCACGAGGTGCCCAGGTGCAGGAAGCGCACGCCCTTGAATTCGGTGATGGTGGCCGGCGGGTGGCCGGGCGCGTCGAAACGGGAGGAAGCAGGGGTGTCGGACATCGCTGGAGGGGTAGAAAATGGAACCAGATCTTACCATTGCGCCCGCTTAGGCCGGCAGGATCAGGGTCACCGTCAGGCCGCCGCCGTCGCGGTTGCCGAGCGTGATGCGCCCGCCGTGCGCTTCGGCGATTTCGCGCGCCAGCGCCAGTCCCAGGCCGGTGCCACTGCGCTTGGTCGAGTAGAACGGCACCAGCGCATTGGTCAGCACGGCGTCGTTCATGCCCTGGCCGCGGTCCATCACCTCGATGCGCAGCATGCCCGGCGCCAGGCGCACCTGCAGGGTCACGTCGGCGGCCGGCGAACCCGATTCGTGGGCGTTCTTGAGCAGGTTGAGCAAAGCCTGTTCCATCTGGGCCGGGTCGAACCTGGCCGGTTCAGGGGGCAGCGTGCCGGCTACCGTCAGGCCGACCTGCGACGCCAGCTGGCTGACGAAACCCGGCCAAGGGCATTCTTCGATGCGCGGCGACGGCAGCTTGGCGAAGCGCGCGTAGCCGAGGATGAAGCTCTCCAGGTGACGCGTGCGCTCTTCGATCGTTTCAAGGATCTGCGGCAGGCGTTCGGTCTGGCCGCGCCGCACCAGCTCCGCACCGGAATGGGCCAGGGAGGTCAGGGGCGCGAGCGAATTATTCAGTTCGTGGCTGATGACGCGAATGACTTTTTTCCAGGTCTGCACTTCCTGGCGCCGCAGTTCGTGGGTCAGCTGGCGCAGCAGCAGCAGTTCGTGCTTGCGGCCATTGAGGCTGAAGCTGCGGCGCGCCAGGTGATACACCTCTTCGTCCTCGCCGTCGCCGGCCGTGAACAGGCCGTCGCCGCCGCGCGCCAGCGCTTCCACCAGCGCGGGCGAGGCCTGGCTGAGGATCTCGGAGAGGCGATGGCCTTCGAGTTTGCGGCCGTCGCCCAGCATCTGGCGCGCCGCCAGGTTGGCGTACACGATCGCTCCGGCGCCACCAGCACCGTCACCCACGAGCAGCATCGCCACCGGTGTGTTCTGGACCATGGTATCGAGCAGCAGTTCGCGCTGCACCAGTGCCAGGCGCTGTTCGCGCAGCACATTGCCGAGCGCGTTGTGGGCAGCCACCAGGTCGGCCAGTTCATCGTTCTGGGGCCAGTGCAGGCTGAACGAAAAGTCGCCATCCTTGTAGCTGGTGACGGTGCCTTCGAGCGCGCGAAACAGCGACAGGATCGGGGCGATCTGGGCGCGCATGGTAATGACCGCGATCGGCAGAACGCATGTCAGCGACAGGGCCAGCACCAGTAGCGCACGCCCCGGCAGCAGGTGGTCCAGCCCGAGCGCGATGAGGATGCCCAGTGCCAGCAGGGTGCCGACCAGGGCGGTCCAGCGGGTGACCAGGGACAGGCGCAGCGGGGTATGCATAAGCATCGCTAGCGTGCGATCCCGAGGCGCTCCATGCGCCGGTACAGCGCCTGGCGCGACAGTCCCAGGTCGGCCGCCGCCTGCGCCACCACGCCGTTGGCGCGCGTCATGGCACCGACGATGGCGTCGCGGTCCGGCTCCACCTCGGTGCTGGCGGCAACCGTGGGCGTCAGCGGCAGGCCAAGGTCGGTGGCCTTGATGATGTCGCCGCCCGCCAGCAGGCTGGCGCGCGCCATCACGTTTTTGAGTTCGCGCACATTGCCCGGCCAGGCGTGCGCCAGCAGCGCGGCCTGGGCGCAGTTATGCAGGCTCTTGCCGCGCGCGAGAAAAGCGGCCGCCAGCGGCAAGATGTCGGCCGGCCGCGCCGCCAGCGCAGGCAGGCGCAGTTCGATCACGTTCAGGCGGTAGAACAGGTCTTCGCGGAAGGTGCCGGCGCGGATCATCGCGCCCAGGTCGGCGTTGGTGGCGCTGATCACGCGCACCTTCACCTGCCGTTCGCGGTTCGACCCGAGGCGCTCGAAGCGCCCCGTTTCGAGCACGCGCAAGAGCTTCATCTGGCCGGCCAGCGGCAGGTTGCCGATTTCATCCAAAAACAGGGTGCCGCCGTCGGCCGCCTCGAACTTGCCTTCGCGTGCGCGCGAGGCGCCGGTGTAGGCGCCCGCTTCGGCGCCGAACAGTTCGGCCTCGATCAGTTCGGCCGGCAGGGCGCCGCAATTGAGCACCACGAACGGCCCGTCCGCCACCAGCGAATTGGCCTGGATGATCTCGGCGATGCGCTCCTTGCCGGTGCCATTGGGGCCGCTGATCAGCACCGGCACGTCGGCCCGCGCCACCTGGCAGGCCAGGTGCAGGATGCGTTCCGTGGCTGCGTCCTGCCATACCATGCCGCGCAAATCGAAACCCTGCTCCAGGTCGCGCCTGGCGCGCCGGTCGTGCTGCACGCGCTGCTGCAAGGAGCGGTTGGCCTGTCCCAGTTCGATCAGGTTCGTCACCGTCGCGATCAGGCGGTTGTCGTTCCACGGCTTGGACAGATAGTCGGCCGCGCCCGACTTGACCAGGTCGACCGCCGCATCCAGATGGGTCCAGGCGGTCAGCAGGATCACCGGCAGGTCGGGGTGGCGCTTGCGGATTTCGCGGAACAAGGCCGTGCCTTCCTCGCCCGAGGTGGTGTCGGCCGAAAAGTTCATGTCCTGGATGACCAGGTCCACGCAGGTGGCGTCCAGGATGGCCAGGCCTTCTTCGGGTGAGGTGGCGCGCAGCGCTCCGATGTCGTGCAGCGAAAACAGGACATCGAGGGCGATGGCGACGGCGGCGTTGTCGTCGATGATCAATACAGTAGGCATGGCCGCTAGCATACCATCGGAACGCACCTTGTCAGGCACTGCGGGTGGCCGTGGCCGGCGAAATGGAGGCGGCGCGAAACGCCGGTCCATACACCGCGCAGATGCCCAGCGCCCAGAACACGCCGGCGCCCACCGCAAGGTACGCGATTGGCAGCCTGGCCATCTCGAGCTGGCTGACCAGCAGCTGGTTCAGCGCCACCGACGCCAGCACGCCGCACAGCACGCCCACGCTGGTGATCATGAAGTTCTCGGTGATGAAGTAGCGCAGGATGTCGGCGCGGCGCGCCCCGAGCGCGCGGCGCACGCCGATCTGCTTGCGGCGCTGCGTGACCCACAGGCTGGCCATGCCGACGATGCCGCTGGCGGTGATGAGCAGCAGCAGCACGCTGACCCCGATCAGCATCCACGACAGCGCCACGTCGGCGCGGTAGCGCTCCTTGCGGTCCTTGCTGACGGTCTGCATGGTGATGATCGCGCGGCCCCGGGTGCTGGCGCGCAGCGCCGCTTCGGCCTCCTTCATGACCCGGTCCAGCTGCCCCGCTTCGGCGCGCACTGTGTACATGACGGTGCTGAACGTCCTGCGTATCGGCACGATGAGCGCAAACTCGCCGCGCTCGCCCAGTTCCGCGTTCTGCGACTGCAGCGTCGCCACGACGCCGACCACGGTGGCGGCGTTGGCGTCAGGGGCGTTGCCGAAGTAGAGCGTCTTGCCGAGCACCTGCCCAGCGCCCGGCCACAGCTTGGCGGCCAGCGCCCTGGTGACCAGCACCGATTTGGGAAACAGCGTTTCGGGAGAGGTATTGCCGTCGATCTCGACCAGTTCTTCCGGTTTCAGGTCGCGCCCCTCGACCAGTTGCAGGCCCCAGGTAGCGACCAGCGAATCGCTCGAATAGTACATCGAGCCGGGCGACGTTTCGGTGCCGGGGGCGCGCGATGCCGTCACGCTGGTGGTCCAGCCGGAGCGCGAAATCGGGGCCTGGCTGGCAAACGCCGCCGATGCCACGCCGCCGACGGCGCGCAGGGCTTGCGTTTCGGCCTGCTGGCGCGCCAGCTGCTCCTGGTGGCTGCCCTCGACCAGGTGGCGCATTTTGATGTGAAACACATCGCTCTCCGCGGCGATGCCGCTCGGGCGCGCCGCCACGGCCTGGCGCACATTGACGATGTGCAGTGCGTTGGTGAGGATGGCGAGGCTGATCGCCACTTGCAGCGCCACCAGGATGGCGCCGGTTTTGCTGCGCAATAGCGCAGAGAGGATGGGATGGATTTCCATATTTATGACCTTACTGCGATTTGAGTTGAATGGCCGGCGTGACCTGGCAGGCGCGCCAGGTCGGCAGCAGGCCGGCCAGGATGGCCGCGCCCAGCGACAGCACGAAGGTCGCGCCGAGCATCTGCCAGTCCATGTTGGCGACGATCCGCAATTGCTCCGATTGCATGCGGATCAAGGCGAGCGCACCGAATGCCAGCGCCAGTCCGAGCAGGCCGCCGGCCAGGCCGACCACTGCGGTCTCGGTCAGGAACTGGCGGAAAATCTCCTTGCGCGAGGCGCCCAGCGCACGCCGGATGCCGACCTCGGAGGAACGCACCGAAAATTTGGCCAGCAGCAGGCCGATGGTGTTGACCAGGCAAAGCAGCAGGAAGCCGAACGCCAGCCAGGCCGCAAGGCGGTTGTCGTTGCCCACCACCTTGCGGTATTCCAGCCACTGCATGACGTCGAACAGCTCATTGGGCTGCTTGCGCTTCAGGCGTCCCAGCTTGCGCTGGGCGTCGGCGTAGTTGTTCAGATAATCCTGCAGTTCTGCGCGTCCGGCGCCGGTTTTGGTCTCGAAGAAGACCTGCAGCCAGGTGCACTCCGACTTGAGAAAGCCCTGCCAGCCCGGATCGGTGCGCCCCTGGCAGCTGATGCTGCCTTCCGGGTTGGCTTCATGCCGGATCGCGGTGGCGAACGGGATCATGATCTCGTCTTCCCGGCTGAAGGCGCCGCCGCCGATCAGCTTATAGAACTTCGGTACCGGCAGCCACGGCTTGCGCACGCCGACCACCTGGAATTGCGCATCCATCAGGCGGATGCGCTTGCCGACGGGGTTGACCGCGCCGAACAGCTTTTCGGCCAGTGCCTGGCTCAGGACCACCACATCGGCGCCGCCACGCTCGTCGGCGTCGCTCCAGGCGTGCCCGTACAGGAAGGGCACGTCCATCATCGCGAAAAAGTCGCGCGTCAGGGCCATGCCGGTGACCGACATCACCGGCATGTCCTTGCGTTCCGGCTCGAGCGGGGCGGCCACGCCGTACAGTACCGTGCGGCGTTCGCCATGCCCATCCCTGAGAAAGTTCATCGCGTCCATGTAGGTCGATTGCGGATCCTCGTGGTCCAGGTCCTGCGGGTTGAAGCCTTCCAGTTCGCCGTTGTCGATTTTCGGCACGAACAGGCGCTCGCTCTTGTGCGGAATCGGATTGCTCGACATGACGTGCAGGATGGTCAGGGTCGATACGCTGGCCGCCACGCCGATGGCCAGGGTGAGCACCATCAGCGCGGTGAGCGCCGGGTTGCGGCGCAGGCTGCGTACGCCCAGCAGAAAATAGTACGAAAACATGGATGCTCCTTATGCGACCTGGCCGGATACCCGGGCCCCGGCCAGGGTGGACGGCTTGCGCACCAGGTCCGACACCTGGCCGTCGATGATGTGCACGTTGCGCTGCGAACGCACCGCCAGTTCCGGGTCATGGGTGACCATCAGGATGGTGGTGCCCTGGGCGTTGATTTCTTCGAGCAGTTCCATCACGCCGCGCGCCATCTGGGTGTCGAGGTTGCCGGTCGGTTCATCGGCCAGCAGCAGCTTGGGCGAGCCGGCCAGGGCGCGCGCGATCGCCACGCGCTGCTGCTGGCCGCCGGACAGTTCGGCCGGATAATGCTTCATGCGCGAGGCCAGGCCGACCTTGGACAGCGCGTCCTCGATGCGCTCCTTGCGTTCGGCGGCGTTGAAGCCCCGGTAGCGCAGCGGCACGTCCACGTTGTCGAACAGGGACAGGTCGGGAATCAGGTTGAAACCCTGGAAGATGAAGCCCAGCTTTTCGTTGCGCAGGCGCGAGCGGGCGTTGTCGTCCATGCCCTTCACGTTCACGCCGTCGAGCACATACTCGCCGTCGGTGAATTCTTCGAGCAGGCCGGCGATGTTCAAGAAGCTGGTCTTGCCGGAGCCGGAAGGGCCGGTGACGGTGACGAATTCGCCCTGTTTCACGTCGATCTCGAAGCCGCGCAGCGCGTGCGTTTCGATCATGTGGGTGCGGTATACCTTGCTCAGATTGGTCATGCGCAGCATGGACGGTCCTTTCGTTGGGAATCGGTTGATATCAGTTGTTGATCGAGACGCGTGCGGCGTTGGCGAAGGTGTCGGTGCCGGCGATGACGACCTTGTCGCCGGGTTTCAGCCCAGCCAGGATTTCGACCGACGACACGCTGGTCGCGCCCAGCTTGATCGGGGTGCGCACGGCCA
Organism: Massilia scottii; assembly: GCF_030846495.1. Lineage (NCBI taxonomy): Bacteria > Pseudomonadati > Pseudomonadota > Betaproteobacteria > Burkholderiales > Oxalobacteraceae > Massilia > Massilia scottii. The sequence goes on from NZ_JAVCWM010000010.1 coordinate 249,022, forward strand.
CGCCGCCCGCAAGCACGTAGGCGAAGCGGCCCCCTTCGTTCTCCACAAACGGGCCGCGCGGCAGCAGGATCACGTCGCGCTTTTCTTCGATCAGCAGGCGCGCGCTGACGCGCTGGCTCTGGCGCAGGCCCTTGGGCTGGGCGCCGTCGAAGCGCACCCGCGCCAGCACCTGGTTCTTGACCACTTCGGGCGAGAGGGCCGACAGCTTGCCGCCGGCAGTGGCATTGCCGAGCGCGATCTCGGCGCTCATGCCCAGGCCCATGTCGTCGACATAGGTTTCCGGGACTTCGAGTTCGACTTCGAGGCGCGACAAATCCACCAGCGTCATGAGCGCCGCGTTGGCCGCCACCACGCTGCGGTTCTGCACCGACAGCGTGCCGATGAAACCGTCGACCGGCGCGCGCACGGAGAGTTCATCCACGCGGCGCTGGGCGTTGGCCATCGACAGGCGCTGGCGATCGAGTTCGGCCACCTTGGTTTGCAGCGCCAGGCCGACGTCGTCGCCTTCCAGCGCGGCCGCCTGGGACGCATGGCGCGCCCGGATGCCGGCCGAGTTGAGTGCGTCCTTCGCCTTTTGATAGTCGATCTTGGCGATGATGCCTTCCTGGGTCACGCTGTCGTAGCGCTCCAGGGTGCGCTGGGCCGACAGGCGGTCGATCTCGGCGGTATCGGCTTCGCGCTGGGCCAGCAGCTTCTGTTTTTTGGCCAGGATGCGCTGGCGTGCCACTTCCGCTTCGAGCTGCTGGTAGCTCGATTGCTCGCGCTTGAGGGCATCGGACAGGTCGGGCGATTCGAGCAGCGCCAGGACCTGGCCTTTTTTGACCGTGTCGCCGGCGGCCACCTGGAGCGTGACCGTGGCCGGCGCGCTGGCGTACAGGGTGGGACTGACGGCAGCCACCACGCGCCCGTTGACCGTGGCGTCGCGCACCAGCGTGCCGCGGGTGACTTCGGCCACGCGCAGGCGCGCAGCGCTGACCGCATGCTCGCTGGTGCGCCAGGCCGACAGCAGCAGCGCCACGCCCCCCAGCGCGCCTAACGCCACCACGGCGGCCACGATGCGGCGCCTGGTTTTCTGTGCGGGCGGCGCGCTGATGGTGGCGTCCTGGGAAGAGGTATCTCGGATCATGGTTGTTGTCTGAACAGTAAATGACAACATCTAAGCAGGAAGCGTGCCAAGTGCCAAGTGATTGATTCATAAGGGATTCGGATATCGATGCGGGGCTGTCCGCGCCGTCCGGACGCGGCGTATGGACAGCGCCCGGACAGTGTGGACTTGCATTTTGTCAATTTACCTACATCTGGCAGGCTGGTTGCGCGACACCCGCGCGGCCGCAGGCCAGAAAGGCAGTATGTCCGCGTTCGTATCGACCTTGTCCGCCGTGTGGACGCAAGCTGTGACCCGGTTGCGCGCGTTCCTGATCATTCCCGACAGGGAGCCGGCCGATTACGGTTTCGTGGCGAGCGACGTGGCGCAGGTGCACCGGCTGTGCGCCGATCCGGCGCGCGGCGCGCTCGATGACGCCACCTGGAAGGACCTGCTGCTCGATACCTACCGCGCGCAGTTATCGAAAGAAGTGAGCATCTTCGGCCAGCAGGTGCTGTACCGGCGCCTGCGCGCGGGGCTGGAGGACGACGCGTGCGCCGCCGTGGGCGAGCGTGTGCGCGACCTGATGCGCGATCCGGAGCGCCTGGCCGCGCTGCACCGCGGCTGCACCTCGCTGCGCCATGCGGACAAGGAGATCGCCACCTTGCTGTTCGAGGATGCCGCGCCGGATACCGCGCCGCCCGCGCCCTGGTGGGTCGGCAAGACCTGGCCGCTGCCGGTGCTGCTGCTGGCGTCGATCGCGGCCGTCATCGTCACGCCGGCCGCGTGGCTGGTCACCGGCGTGGTGGCGTATATATTAATGAGCACCCAGATGCGCTACTGCGACCGGGTCGAGGAGTGGGAGCGCTCGATGAATGCGCTGCAGATGCTGCTGCGGGTCTCCAGCATCCTGGGTGCGCGCAAGGATGCGTTGCTGCTGCCGTTCGCCGGCCCTGCGGCGGCGGCGGGCAAGCTCAATCGCCAGCTTTCGCGCGCACCGATGGTGGCAATGACGCCGGGCGCGCGCACCTATCTGGACTGGTTCATGCTCGACAACGTGAATCACTACTTCAAGGGCGTGCGGCTGGTGCACGGCAAGCTGGACTTCCTGCGTGGGTGCTTCGTGCGGGTGGGCGAGCTGGAAGCCGATATCGCGCTGGCGCGCCATCTGCTCCAGGCGCCCGTGCTGTGCTGGGCCGAGCGCCACACGTCCCGGGCGATTGCGCTCGGGGGCACCGTGCATCCGCTGCTGCCGCAGGCGCAGGCGCTGTCGGTCAGGCTCGATGGCGGCGGCGCCTTCATCTCGGGCCAGAACGGGGTCGGCAAGAGCACCTTGCTGCGCACCGTCGGCGTGAACCTGGTGACGGCGCGCGCCTTCGGCTTTTGCTACGCCGAGAAGGCCAGCGTGCCGGACCTGCCGGTCTACACCAGCATGCAGAGCGAGGATTCGCTGTTCGGCGGCGAGAGCCTGTACATGGCCGAACTGCGGCGCGCGCAGGAGCTGCTGGCGGCGGCCGGCGGCGCGCATCCGGGCATCTGCATCATCGACGAGATTTTCCGCGGCACCAACCACCTCGAATCGGTGTCGGCGGCGGCGTCGGTGCTCGATGTGCTGGCGGCCAAGGGGCTGGTGATGGTCTCGTCGCACAACCTGGTGCTGGCGTCCTTGCTGGCGCACCGGCTATCGCCCCTGTGCGTGCGGCTGGACGATGATGGCCGGCTGGCGCTGGAAGCGGGCGTGCTGGCGCATACCAACGGCATCGCCCTGCTGGCGCAGCGCGGCTTCGGCCCCGCCATCGAAGCGCGCGCGGGCAGGGTGTTCGACTGGCTCAGTGGCTACCTGGCGCATCCGGGCGATTGCGACGGGGTGCTGGCGGGCGACACCATGAGTGAACCGGTATCGCCTTAGCGCAGGCCTTCGATTGCCGTCTGCGCGCGATCATGTCGTCCTTGAGGGCGGTGATGCGCTATTTTTCGCGCTTGAGCGGCGTGCCCTTGTCGATGATCTCGCGGCAGTCGCCTTTCCAGGTGGCGTTGTCGTAGTCGCTCCAGCCGTAGCTGTCGACGTAGCGCTTGTGCTGCTTGAATCCGGGATTGACGAAACTCCATTCCAGGCGCTCGTCGGCGTAGCGGATGTCGGCCAGGTCGAGCAGGGTGTGGAACATGTTCTCGGTCGACAGGCGCGCCTTGCCGTGGCGCTGCAGCTGCGCCACCTTGTCCGGATAGCGCGCCAGGTACTGGTCCGAATACCAGAGCAGCGCGGGCACGTGGAATTCGTACTGGGTATTGTGGCCGTGGAAGGCCAGCTTGCAGCTGTTGTCGTACAGCGTCTGGCCATGGTCGGACACATACAGCATGGCGCTGCGCTGCTGCGAGCCTTTCAGTTGCCCGATTACGCTGGACAGGAACCAGTCGGTGTACAGGATGGTGCTGTCGTAGCTGTTATTGAGCTGGGTCTTGAGCGCCGGGTCGGTGTAGACCGGCTTGTCGATGCCGAACAGGGATGGCTGCCAGCGGTCGAACTGTTTCGGATAGCGCTGGCTGTAGTTCCAGTGGCTGCCCAGCGAGTGCAGCACGATCAGCTTTTTCGGCGCCGGGTCGGCGATGGCATTGCGTAGCGGGTCGAACAGGATCTCGTCGAAATTGGAGTTGTTGGTAAAGCCGCCCAGGTTGAGGAACTGGATCACGTCCGCCTCTTTGGCAAAGACCGAGACGGGCGTGTCGAATTCGCCGAACGAAATCTGGTTCGACAGCCAGTAGGTCTTGAAGCCGGCTTCCTTGTAGGCGGTCAGGAAGGATTTTTCGGCGAAGCCGTCCTTGAGGCTCTTGATGGCCGGTTTGCGCGAGATCATCACCGGCACCGACAGGCGCGTGGCCGAGATGGACGTGATCACGTCGGGCAGGGTGACCAGGTTGGTTTCCTTGGCGAGCAGGGGATTGGTGTCGCGCGTGTAGCCGTTCAGGCTCCAGCGGTCGAAGCGAGACGATTCGCCGATCACCATCACCACGATTTCCGGCTGCGTATCGGGCGCTGCCTGGCGCGCGCCGAAGGTGAAGCCGCTGTTGCGCTGGCCCAGCTCGGCCAGGTGCTTGCGTTCTTTATAGAAGTCGACGCCGCGTGCCGTGATGCCGAAAGGCCAGGATTGCGCGAACGCGCCCAGTTCGAGCGGCAGCACCGCCCAGTGGGGCAGGGGAACGGACTTCCAGCCGGTGTGGCCGGCGCCCGGGGCGGGCTTGCTGGCGCTGGCCGGCGCCGTCTTCGATGCCGCGCCTGGCGCGGCGGCGCGCGGGGCGACGCCGAATTCGTGACCGTAGGCCCACACGCCGGCGCCGATGGCCAGCAGGCCCAGGCTGAGCCAGCGCGAGCTGTCGTCCCAGTCGAGCTCGCGGGCGCGGCGGGCGGCCTGGAAACTCGTCACCCACCAGGCGATGACTGCCGCCATCACGGCCAGCATCAGCCAGACCGTCTTGCCGAGAAATTCGAGCGCTTCCTTGGGACTGGTTTCGGCAATGATGCCGAGATGGTGGGTGGAAATGCTTTGCCCATAGAAACTGAACAGGTAGATTTCGGTCGGCAGGGCCAGGAAAGCCGGGATCAGCAGCCAGTGGAACCAGGCGGGACGCTTGAACAGCGCCCACACCGCCACCCAGGCCACGGCCTCGATGCCGAGCACCTGCCACGGACGGTCGAGCCGCTTGCCCAGCAGCATGGGGAAGAAGGGGATGGCCGACAGTGCCGCGTACGTCAGCAGAAGATAGAGCGGGGCAGGGCGCAGCAGATGTCGCATCAGGGAAACGTGGTCCAGCAAAATTGGCCATTATCCCGGGTTTTTAGTTCTCCCTGCCAAATATTCGATGCGGCAAAGCGTTGTCTGGATTGTAATTATATGTAGTTGGATGCAATTGATGATGCTCCGTGCTGTTACAATGGCAATGTTTTAATACTAATAACCTGAATGAGAGTAACTCCATGACATCCACAATTCGTATTGCCGCGCTGACCATGTTCATCCTGACCTCGGGCGCCGCTTCGGCCATCGACCTCGGCGGCATGCTGGGCGCGGGCAAGGATCTGGCCAAGGCCGCCACCATCAGCGACAAGGACGTGATCGAAGGCTCGCGTCTGATGATGCGCCAGATGGACAAGGAAGAAAAAGTCGCGCCGGCCGGCAGCAAGTACGCCAAGCGCCTGGCGATGCTGACCAAGGGCCTGGAAAATGAAGATGGCCTGAAGCTGAACTTCGCGGTGTACCAGTCCAGTGAAGTCAATGCATTCGCCACGCCGGACGGCAGCATCCGCATTTACGCGGGCCTGATGGACCTGATGAACGACGAGGAACTGCGCGGCGTGATCGGCCACGAAATCGGCCACACCAAGCTGGGTCACTCGGCGTCGCAGATGAAAAAGGCGCTGTTGCTGTCGGCCGGTACCAAGGCGGCGGGCGCGAGCGGCAACCAGATCGGCGGCATGGTCGCAGCCAACGAAGAAACCATCAAGGCCTTCGGCAATGCGCAGTTCTCGCAGTCCGATGAGACCTCGTCGGATGACTATGGCTTCAAGTTCATGCAGAAGCACAAGTACGACGTGCGCGCGATGGAATCGGCCTTCCGCAAGCTGGCCAAGCAGGAACAGGGCGAAGGCAGCATGATGGCGAGCCACCCAGGGTCGAACGCGCGCGCCGATCGCATGAAGGCGGCGGCCGACAAGCTGTAATTTCTAGCGGCTCGCATGTCAAACCGAGTGCGAGCCCTTACCACGACTCATTCCGGGTGGTGGCACACCGCTTCAACGTTGTTGCCTTCCGGGTCAATGACGAAGGCACCATAATAATGAGGGTGGTAGTCCGTGCGCAGGCCTGGGGCACCATTGTCCTTTCCTCCGGCGCTGATCGCGGCGAGGTAAAAAGCATCGACCTGCGCACGAGCTTGGGCCCGCCACGCCAGGTGACAGCCGGTCGTCGCTGCCGGGCCCCCGTAGGGTGATGGGCCGTCGATGAACCAGACATCGGCCTTTTTGCCGTCAGGCTCGGAGGCATCAGGGTACGCGAATCCCAGCATGTTCGCGCCGTAGTTACCTTCAAAGCATATGCTGTAGCCCAATGGCGCAAGTGCCGCGCTGTAAAACGCTTTAGCGCGGCCAATATCGGCGACGCGGAAAGTCATGTGATCAAGCATGGGGAGTCACTCCTGAGGTGGGTTTGTTGTGTGCGTATCGCACCCGTATACTGTACATGCGTACAGTATCTATGGCAAGAGAGTTAACGTTGCCCATACCTCAAGCCGCGTTTCAAGGGCGATTGCAGGAGCACGCAGTGCCTGCGCGGGGACGACGCTTGCGAGGCCGCGCCAAGGCGCGGCGCGCGGGCCAGGCTCGCCATGACGCTTCTGTCTCGCCCCCGCCACAGTCCCCGTTTCCGCTAGCAGCATCGCCCCACATCCGCATTGCCAAGCGTTAAACTGTTTGACTGCCTGCCACATCGCGTCTATACTCGCGAGTTCTCGATTTTATTCTGCGCATTGTTTACGCATTCAGCGCCGCTCCTCGCAGGGCGGCTGTCGGTGCCTCTCCTGCGTAGTCCTCGTCGGGACTCCGTTTTAGTCCCCGGACACTTCGTCCGGGTTATTCATGTTGTAATTTTGTTGGATTTATAACGATGCCAACCATCAATCAACTGATTCGCAATCCACGTGTCGCTCTGACCGTGAAAAGCAAATCGCCGGCGCTGGAAAACAGCCCGCAAAAACGTGGTGTTTGCACCCGTGTGTACACGACGACTCCAAAGAAGCCAAACTCGGCTCTGCGTAAAGTCGCCAAAGTTCGCCTGACCAACGGTTTCGAAGTCATTTCGTACATCGGCGGTGAAGGCCACAACCTGCAAGAACACAGTGTCGTGCTGCTGCGCGGCGGCCGTGTCAAGGATTTGCCGGGTGTGCGTTACCACATGGTTCGCGGTGCACTGGATACCCAGGGCGTTAAAGACCGTAAGCAAGCTCGTTCGAAGTACGGTACGAAGCGCGCTAAAGCAGGCAAGAAGTAATTTTTCGCCCCGCTTTCACTAGAAGTTTAACGAGTTGAACCGACCGTAATGGTCGAGTAAGTGGATGGCTATGATGGCCTCCGCGAGTGCGCACCGCGCGCTCAACTGAAGATAGGAAGGAATTGATATGCCACGTCGTCGTGAAGTACCCAAGCGCGAAATCTTGCCAGATCCAAAGTTCGGTAACCAAGATGTCGCCAAATTCGTCAACGTACTGATGCTGTCCGGTAAAAAATCGGTCGCAGAAAACATCATCTACGGTGCATTTGAGCACATCAAGCAAAAGTCCGGCAAAGACCCGCTCGAAGTGTTTGCAACCGCGATCAACAATGCCAAGCCGATGGTCGAGGTTAAGTCCCGCCGCGTCGGTGGCGCCAACTACCAGGTGCCAGTTGAAGTTCGTCCGGTTCGTCGTATGGCGCTGTCCATGCGTTGGTTGCGCGAAGCCGCAAACAAGCGCAGCGAAAAATCCATGCCGCAACGCCTCGGTGGTGAACTGATGGAAGCCGCTGAAATGCGCGGTGGTGCTATGAAGAAGCGGGACGAAGTTCACCGCATGGCAGAAGCGAACAAAGCGTTCTCGCATTTCCGCTTCTAATCAATTGGCCACGCCCTGGTTTGCACATTTGTGCGAGCCCAGGCGCGGCCATGTATCTGTTGTTCGAGGCCGGGCTCATTTTGTTCACAAAATGCCGCTCGGTTTTGTCCATTAAAAGATTTAGGAATAATTATGGCACGCAAGACCCCCATTGAGCGCTACCGCAATATCGGTATCTCGGCTCACATCGATGCTGGCAAGACCACCACGACCGAGCGCGTCCTGTTCTACACGGGCGTGAACCACAAGATCGGCGAAGTGCATGATGGCGCGGCCACCATGGACTGGATGGAGCAAGAGCAGGAACGCGGTATCACGATTACCTCGGCTGCGACGACCTGCTTCTGGAAAGGGATGGCTAACAATTTCCCTGAGCACCACATCAACATCATCGACACCCCGGGCCACGTTGACTTCACCATTGAAGTTGAACGCTCGATGCGCGTGCTCGACGGTGCCTGCATGGTTTACTGCGCAGTGGGCGGTGTTCAGCCACAGTCGGAAACCGTATGGCGCCAGGCTAACAAGTACAAGGTGCCACGTCTGGCTTTTGTCAACAAGATGGACCGTACCGGCGCCAACTTCTTCAAGGTCTACGAGCAGATGCGCGCTCGCCTGAAGGCGAACCCGATTCCGCTGCAGATTCCTATCGGCGCCGAAGACAACTTCAAGGGCGTGGTCGATCTGGTCAAGATGAAAGCCATCTACTGGGACGACGCGTCGCAGGGCATGAAGTTCGACTACCGCGACATTCCTGCTGAGCTGCAAGAGCAGGCTGCCGAGTGGCGTCTGAAGCTCGTCGAAACCGCTGCTGAAGCGAACGACGAACTGATGAACAAGTACCTGGAAGAAGGCGACCTGTCGGAAGCCGAGATCAAGGCTGCTCTGCGCCAGCGTACCATCGCGTCGGAAATCGTCCCGATGATGTGCGGCACCGCGTTCAAGAACAAGGGCGTGCAAGCCATGCTCGACGGCGTGATCGAATACCTGCCATCGCCAATCGACATCCCGCCAGTCAAGGGCATGGACGAAGATGACCAGCCGACCACGCGTAAAGCAGAAGACGACGAGAAATTCTCGGCGCTGGCATTCAAGATCATGACCGACCCGTTCGTGGGCCAGCTGATCTTCTTCCGCGTCTACTCGGGCATGATCAAGTCGGGCGACACCGTCTACAATCCGATCAAGAACAAGAAAGAACGTCTTGGCCGTATTTTGCAGATGCACGCTAACCAGCGCGAAGAAATCAAGGAAGTCCACGCCGGCGATATCGCCGCCGCGGTCGGCCTGAAAGACGCGACCACGGGCGAAACCCTGTGCGATCCATCGTCGATCATCACGCTGGAAAAAATGGTCTTCCCTGAGCCGGTGATTCAGCAGGCAGTCGAGCCGAAAACCAAGGCTGACCAGGAAAAAATGGGCCTGGCGCTGAACCGCCTGGCACAGGAAGATCCTTCGTTCCGCGTGAAAACCGATGAAGAATCGGGCCAGACCATCATCGGTGGTATGGGCGAGTTGCACCTGGAAATTATCGTTGACCGCATGAAGCGCGAATTCGGCGTCGAAGCGACCGTCGGCAAGCCACAAGTGGCTTACCGCGAAACGATCCGCAAGGTGTGCGAAGAATCCGAAGGCAAGTTCGTCAAGCAGTCGGGCGGTCGTGGTCAGTACGGTCACGTTGTCCTGAAGATCGAGCCGCAAGAAGCCGGCAAAGGCTTTGAATTCGTCGACGCCATCAAGGGCGGCACCGTTCCACGCGAATACATCCCTGCAGTTGAAAAGGGTGTGCGCGGCACGCTGAACGCTGGCGTGATGGCCGGTTATCCAGTGGTCGACGTCAAGGTCACGCTGTTCTTCGGTTCGTACCACGATGTGGACTCGAACGAAAACGCGTTCCAGATGGCCGCTTCGATGGCATTCAAAGATGGCTGCCGTAAAGCATCGCCAGTCATCCTCGAGCCAATGATGGCCGTGGAAGTGGAAACGCCGGAAGACTACGCCGGTACCGTGATGGGCGATCTGTCGTCCCGCCGCGGTATGGTGCAGGGCATGGACGAGATCCCAGGCGGCGGCGGCAAGATCATCAAAGCCGAAGTGCCACTGTCCGAAATGTTCGGTTACTCGACCTCGCTGCGTTCCGCAACGCAAGGCCGTGCTACCTACACGATGGAATTCAAGCACTACTCGGAAGCGCCTAAGCACGTTACCGATGCAATCGTAACGGCCAAGGCCAAGTAATTCAGTCAGGGCCGCGCCATAAGTGCGGCCCTGATCATCGAAAAAAAATTGTAAAAATAGTCTTTAAAGGAAATTCAAAATGGCAAAAGGTAAATTCGAACGGACCAAGCCGCACGTCAACGTGGGCACCATCGGTCACGTCGACCACGGCAAGACCACCCTGACGGCAGCGATCGCTACCGTTCTGTCGAAGAAATTCGGCGGCGAAGCAAAAGCATACGACCAGATCGATGCGGCACCAGAAGAAAAAGCGCGCGGCATTACCATCAACACCGCACACGTCGAGTACGAAACGGCTAACCGCCACTACGCTCACGTTGACTGCCCAGGCCACGCCGATTACATCAAGAACATGATCACCGGCGCAGCACAGATGGACGGCGCGATCCTGGTTTGCTCCGCAGCTGACGGCCCAATGCCACAGACCCGCGAGCACATCCTGCTGGCACGCCAGGTTGGCGTTCCATACATCATCGTGTTCCTGAACAAGTGCGACCTGGTCGACGACGCAGAACTGCTGGAACTGGTTGAAATGGAAGTGCGTGAGCTCTTGTCGAAATACGAGTTCCCAGGCGACGACCTGCCGATCATCAAGGGTTCGGCACGTATGGCCCTCGAAGGCAACACCGGCGAGATGGGCGAAGTGGCGATCATGGCTCTGGCCGAAGCGCTGGACACCTACATCCCAACGCCAGAGCGCGCTATCGACGGTGCTTTCCTGATGCCAGTGGAAGACGTGTTCTCGATTTCGGGTCGCGGTACCGTTGTGACCGGCCGTATCGAGCGCGGTATTGTTAAAGTCGGCGAAGAAATCGAAATCGTCGGCATTTCCGACACCGTCAAGACCACTTGCACCGGCGTGGAAATGTTCCGCAAGCTGCTGGACCAGGGTCAAGCCGGCGACAACGTCGGTCTGCTGCTGCGCGGCACCAAGCGTGAAGACGTACAGCGTGGTCAGGTTCTGGCCAAGCCGAACTCGATCAAGCCGCACAATCACTTCACCGGTGAGATCTACGTCCTGTCGAAAGACGAAGGCGGCCGTCACACCCCGTTCTTCAACAACTATCGTCCACAGTTCTACTTCCGTACCACGGACGTGACTGGTTCGATCGAGTTGCCAGCGGACAAAGAAATGGTTATGCCAGGCGATAACGTGTCGATCACCGTCAAGCTGATCAACCCGATCGCGATGGAAGAAGGCCTGCGTTTCGCGATCCGCGAAGGTGGCCGTACCGTTGGTGCAGGTGTTGTTGCGAAGATTCTCAGCGAAGTCGCTGGTAAGTAATTCGTAGTAAGGGGCAGGAAAGCAGGTATACTTGCTTTCTTGCCTGATGTGCCCAAGCAAAAAATTCATATTGCCGGCTCCATGCCGGTTCGTTCTTTTTAAGGGAATTACCATGTCCGCACCAAACCAGAAAATCCGCATTCGCCTCAAAGCGTTCGACTACAAGCTGATCGACCAGTCCGCACTGGAAATCGTCGACACCGCCAAGCGTACCGGCGCTGTTGTCAAAGGCCCAGTCCCACTGCCAACCCGCATCCAGCGTTTTGACGTCCTGCGTTCGCCGCACGTCAACAAAACCTCGCGCGACCAGTTCGAAATCCGTACGCACCAGCGTCTGATGGACATCGTGGACCCAACGGACAAGACCGTTGACGCGCTGATGAAGCTGGATCTGCCAGCTGGCGTCGACGTCGAAATCAAACTGCAATAATCATTGCAGTGTTGCCGCCAGCGCATTAATATGCGCGGGCGAGTCAGGGCCGGGCGAGTTCGCTTTTAGCGAACGGACCCGGCCCTGATGCGTTTTACGGGCCGCATGCCTGGTGTGTGCCTTGAGCGGCACGACCTCGTACTTCAACTCACCAATGCGGCGCAAGGCTTCGCTCAGTGCAGAGGGGCAGGCTTCATACAAATCGTAGAATTTGCGCCGCGCATGCGCCCAGCAGGCTGCCTCCTGGATCGTGCCGTCCTCGTAGCGGTAAAGCGGCAAAACGTAAAAAATAGTACGCTAAGGCGGGTGAGGCAGAAGTCGAGGGTATGGTTTCGCCTGCGGATTCAATCGGTCCACGCAACCCACTCCTCGAATCGTTGAGCGTGTATCTTGGTCGCAATATGGATAATTTCCATCTAAACTTTCTCATTGGATTTACATGAAACGACTTACTCTGGCAGTCATCTCCATTTCGCTCGTGCTTCTGAGCGGCTGCGCAAGCTCGCCACCGCCTGCGCCGCAGTTCACCGAGTTGGCTATCCAAAGCCTGCCTCCACCACCAACGGACAAGGCGCAAGTCGTGTTCCTTGAGCCGATCAACTCGATCCAGGGTATAGTCCCCGTTGGCTTGTTCGAGGTGAACGGCGATACCCGTACCCACCTTGCCACGACCGGCTCGCACACCAAAGTCGCGCTTAACTTCACGCCAGGGCGCCATCTGCTGATGGCAGCACAGATTGGCATCAAGGCGCACTTTATGGAAATCAATGTCGAAGCCGGAAAGCGCTATTACGTGCTCGAGCGCTTCATCTATGGGAATGGATTCCAGCTGCGCCCTATACGCGTCAATGGCTCTTCGGACTACAGCGTGAACAGCACAGATTTCCCGTCCTGGAATTCAGTCACGCGTTTTGTCGCCATGACGCCTGCTAGTGTCGAGATATTCGAGAAACACAAGGAAAGCGTGAGTAAGACCCAAGCCGAAGGCTGGAGAGTCTGGAACGAAAAATCGCCGCAGCAACGTGCTGAATTAACGTTGAATCCAGAGGATGCAGTTGCGCACTAATCAGGTAACATGACGTAATCAGGCTTCCGCGTCAATCCCGTTGAGTTTGGCCATTCCGATCATTGAGTAAATAGCGGCCGTGCGCTCGCCCCCGCAGTCAGCGGCTATAACGAAGAGCACTGGTGGCCGCAAAGTCTGTCGCGCGACCAAAAGTCGCTGGTGGTGAGGTCGCGCCAGGATCGCGACACGTACGCCTGCTTCCGCTACAGCCTGTAGACGCGCAGCGTCGGCGAGCTGCTCGCCGCGCATCCGACCCAGGACATCTACGTGCCCGACACCGAGACCGACGGACAGTTCCGCCTGGTCGCCAGCGCCGGCATGAAATCTGTTGTCGAATGGTTCGATCCGGCCAGGGCGGCCATGCAGAAAAGCGTCGATGCCGCCTTGCCGGATCGCCTCAACATTACAGCTATGGGGGCTATGCCGCCATGTGGGGCTTGGCCAAGACGCCCGAGTTATACCGCTGCGGCGCCAGCTTTGCCGGCGTCAGCGATATTGCGTACATGCTCAAGGACGACTCCGATACCAATGCCAGGGCGACCGGACGCTTGAACACCAACATCCTGGTGGGCGGGGCAGGGCGTGACAAACAGGTGTTCGACCAGGTCTCGCCGCTCAGGAACGCGGCGCGCATCACGGCGCCGGTGCTGCTGGCCCACGGCGAATGGGACCGGCGCGTGCCGATCGCGCACGGCCGCAAGATGCACAAGGCGCTCAAGGAGGCGAACAAGGAAGTCGAGTGGATGATCCTGGAAAAAGAGGGCCATGGCATTTACCACGAAGACAACCGCGAGAAATTCTATGGCGCCCTGTTCAAGCTGCTCGAGCGCACCATCGGCCCGGGCGCACCGCGTTGATCCCGGTCAGGCCGGCCGGCGTGTGCGGCGGCGCGCACCGAGCATCGCCAGCGCGCCCAGTCCCAGCAAGCCGAGGCTGACCGGTTCCGGCACCGCCGCCACCGTACTCATCGAAAACTCCTGAATATCGCCGTAGAACACCGTGGAGCGGCCCGTGAGCACGTCGTTGTAGCCGAACTGCGACTGCTTCATCGCGTAGTCGTACAGGTCGGGGCGCACGGTGGTCGAGAAGGGCGTGGTCAGGCTGGCGTTGGCGCCGGCGAACAAGTGATCCACCGATTCGATGCCGTGGTAGGCGTACATGCTTTGGTCCTGCGTGGTCCAGTTCACGCCGGCGAACGCCTGGTCGGATCCCCACGCACTCGCGGTCGAGGCGCCGTTGGCGGTCTGCTGCTGGAAATGCCCGGTACGCCGGTAGTTGCGCGTTACGCCGTCGACGGTGATGCTGGCGCTGAACAGATTCAAGCCATACATGCCGTCATACTGGTTCAGGTATTGGTCGCGGGTGGAGCCAGTGTCGTCGAACGTCAGCGTCATCTGGTAGCGCTTGCCGACCAGGTCGCCCGGGCCGAATTCGTCCAGGTTGTTCTGGGCAACGCTGCTGATCACGCCGCGCGAAGTAGTGGTCAGAATGGTCGCGTGGGCGCTGGAGATCCAGGCCGAGGCAACGAGGGCGAACGCGAAGAATGATTTAGCGGACACGATATTCTTTCTTGTGGTTTGATTAAGATGACATAGTTGTTAAGCAAAAAACATGCCACTTGGAAATTAACGTTAGGTATCATCGGCTTAGGATTTTCCGTTAAGAAATGTCGTGAGCTTCTGTAAAATTTTCCGACAAGTGCGGCGCGCGGGCAGGGCGCGGCCCCGGGCCGCCGGTTGACTGGCCTGCGCCGGCCCCGGATACTGTCGCCATGACCACGATGAACGGAAGCGCATGCCTGTAACGATCCTGATTGTGGAAGATGAACTGGCCATTGCCGACAGCATCGCCTATGCCCTGCGCACGGACGGCTTCGTGCCGCGGCATGTGACCCTGGGTGCGCAGGCGCTCGACGCGATGCGCGGCGCCGACCCGGCCGCCGTGCCGGCGCTGGTGGTCCTCGACGTCGGCCTGCCCGACATGAATGGCTTCGAGGTGTGCCGCCAGCTGCGCCAGTTCTGCAACGCCCCGGTGATTTTCCTGACCGCGCGCAGCGACGAGATCGACCGCATCGTCGGGCTCGAAATCGGCGCCGACGACTACGTCACCAAGCCGTTTTCGCCGCGCGAACTGGTGGCGCGCATCCGCGTGGTGCTGCGCCGCCTGGCGCCGCCCGCCGCCGCGCCGGCCGGGCGTTTCGACATCCGCGCGGCCCAGGCGCGCATCCTGTACCGCGGCCAGGTGCTCGACCTGACCCGCTACGAATACCTGCTGCTCCAGGCCCTGTGCGAGCATCCCGGGCACGTGCTCTCGCGCGCGCAGCTGATGGACCGGGTCTGGGCCGACGCGCCCGACACGCTCGAGCGCACCGTCGACGCCCACATCAAGTCGCTGCGCGCCAAGCTGCGCCAGGTCGACCCCGGCGACGACCCGATCCAGACCCACCGCGGGATGGGCTACAGCCTGGCGGGCGCATGAGGATCGGCCTGCGCATCCTGCTCGGCTACTTTCTGATCGTCGGGCTGGCGGCGTGGTTCCTGCTCAATGTGTTCGTGGCCCAGGTCAAGCCGGGCGTGCGCTCCACCCTCGAAGACACCCTGGTCGATACCGCCCACCTGCTGGCCGAAGTGGTGGCCGACGATGTCAAGGCCGGCAAGGTCGGCGACTCGCAGATGCTCGTACGCATCCAGAGCTTCGCCAGGCGCCATGTGGATGTCGAGATCGATGGCCTGAACAAGCGCAGCCTGAACTACCGCGTCTACATCACCGACCAGCACGGGCGCGTCACCTTCGATTCGAGCGGGAAGGATGTGGGCAAGGATTACTCGCTCTGGAACGATGTCTACCTCACCCTGCGCGGCGAATACGGCGCGCGCAGCACGCGCGACGCCGGCACCGACGACACCAGCGCCGTGATGCACGTGGCCGCGCCCATCATGGACGGCGAGCGGATCATCGGCGTGCTGACCGTCGCCAAGCCGGTATCGACCGTGCAACCGTTCGTCGAGCGCAGCCAGCGCATCATCCTGCAGCGCGGCGCCGTGCTGCTGGGGCTATCGCTGCTGATCGGGGTGGCCTTCGCCTGGTGGCTCAACCGCGCACTGCGCACCCTGATGGTGTACATCGCCGATGTCGAGGCGGGCCGCAAGGCCACCTTGCCGGCGCTGGGCAACAACGAGATCGGCACGCTCGGGCGCGCGCTCGAAGCGATGCGCAACAAGCTCGAAGGCAAGGAATACGTGGAAGAATTGATGCACACCCTGGCGCACGAGCTCAAGAGCCCGATCGCGGCGATCCAGGGCTCGGCCGAATTGATGCAGGAAGACATGCCGGCCGCCGAGCGCCAGCATTTTCTCGGCAATATCCTCAACCAGAACCTGCGCCAGAAGCAGCTGATCGACAAGCTGCTGGCACTGATCCGCGTGGAAAAGCAGCAGCGCCTGAGCGCCCCGGAAACGGTGCCGCTGCGCGCGCTGGCCGAGCAGGTGCGCGCGGACGTGTCGGCGCGGCTGCTGGCGCGCGCTCTGACCCTGGAGGCCATCGTCGACAACCTGATCGTCAAGGGCGACCCGCTGCTGCTGCGCCAGGCGGTCGGCAACCTGCTCGACAACGCGATCGATTTTTCCCCGCCGGGCGGCGTCATCACCTTGCGGGGCGAGCAGATGGGCGATGAAACGGTCATCAGCGTGAGCGACTGCGGGGATGGCATTCCGGAATTCGCGCGCGAGCGGCTGTTCGAGCGCTTCTACTCGCTGCCGCGTCCGGACGGCGCCAAAAGCACGGGCCTGGGCCTGCCGTTCGTGCGCGAAGTGATGGCGCTGCATGGCGGCCGGGTGACGGTCGACAATGTCCAGCCGCACGGCGTCCGCGCCAGGCTCTGCCTGCCCATCGTCATCGTTTCCTAACCGGGGTCAGACCTCAATAAGGAAATCTTTCTAATCG
>NZ_JAVCWM010000011.1:0-232488 GCF_030846495.1 Massilia scottii
GTTAGCGGCTTGTTTTGCGCCGGGCACCAAACAACCCAACGCTGTAGCCAGCATCTTTCAAGAATTTTGTCGCTTTTCCATTCAAAATGAAAAGAGCGATAACGCCCACATAGGGAATCCATATCACCGCCAGCCACTTGCCGCCGCCGCCTAGCGCAAAGCCGTCTTCTTGCGTTTGCAGCGCGTCGCCCAAGTTATACACTGCCCAAAAAGACAGGATAACGCCACATACATAGATGTACCATCCATAGTCTGGCACCATGCCGCCAATCTGCAGCATGACGGCGACGAGCAAGGCCTTCTGGGCGCGGGCAACAGTCCAGCCGTAGTTGGGATCAATATGGGCATCGAGCCCGCCATCGGACGGCGCTTGTGGAGGAAGATAGGGATTGTGTTCGGTCATGGGAAGTTGTAGAGGACGAGAGGGGCTGCGTGGGATTCGACGTACGACACGCGATGCGCTTCAATTAAGAAGCTTTGGCTAAGTGAATCTTGAATAATGCCCGAATATGCTGCCTTTTGGCACAATTTCTTGCATTTTGCCAAAACACAGATTCGCATGCGGGCGCGCCAAGAGTGCGCGCGGCCGTTCCCGCTACCATCGTCGTTCCGCGCAAGCGGGAACGGCGGTGGGCTGTGGTCTTAAACCAGGCTTAGGTGAGAATGCCGCGCACGAAATCGCCGTACGCCTCGCCCACCGGCAAATAGAGATCCGTTTTGATCACGCGCTTGCTCGATACCACCTCAAGCTGTTCCTTCGGGTTGTATCCGCGCTTCTCCTCGTCCACCCAGTAAAACCCGGTCCCGCGCAACTGCCACGATGGCAGCGTGTGGAAATCGATGCCACGGCTGGCCAGCAGCGCCACCTTGTCCTCGATGGTGCGGCCCTCGATCTGCGCCGCCGCCGCGCCCTTCGCCACGCCCTCTTTCCTCAGCATCCAGTAGCAGTGCGCGTTCAAGCCGTTCCTGTGCGCGTCTTCATTGCGCCAACGGAAATAATCGACGACGACTTTGCGGTCGGGCAGCTCGCAAATGCGGCAATCGAAGGCCGCCAGCTCGCCCAGCATCAGGCTGAACTTGGCCGACGCCTCGCCCGCCAGGATCGAGTTGTACTTGCGCAGCTTGCGCCCGTAGGCATCGATATCCAGGTCGAACAACAGCGAGATTTCATCGCTTTCGGTGTAGCCGTACACGACCTTGAAGCCGCAGTTCATCAAGTGCCGCGTGGTCTCGGCCATCAGTTCGCGGAAACGCACGTCGAACGGCGCCTCGAAGCTGATCTTCTCCTTGGTCAGCTTGGTGAAACTGCGGCCGTCGATCCGCGCCACCATATAAATCCCCCGCTCCACATGCCGGTCGTTCGCGGTTTCATAGCGGCGCATCTGCGTGTCGAGTTCGTCAAATTTCATGCTGCCATGCCTTTACGATAAATTGATTGTCGATGATATCGACGTAACGCATCTCGTCAAAGCCTTCCGCCATGGTGGGAAGCTCGATCTTCTTGTGGGTATCGAAAATGCCGACGTCCGGAATCAGGGCGGCGCCGCTGCGGCCACGGTTCCAGGCCAGCGAGCGCTCCAGGTCGATCCGGAAGTAGACGCAGACGACCCTGAACTTGCCGCCCTTGAGAACATCGATGTACTTCGCACGCACTTCCCGCGTGGGATTGGTGTTGTCGACCACGAAGGGCATGCCGGTTTCGAGGCAAATCTCCAGCAGCTTTTTCTCGCGGTATTTGGTTTTCAGCAGGTCGTTGCTGATCCGCAGGTGCATGTTGAAATAGTTGGTTTTGTAGAAAGTCGACTTGCCGCTTGCTTGCAGGCCGACGAAGATGATGGCTTCCAATTGTTTTCTTTCGTAGTTCAGCGCGTCGGGAGCGAATCGAGAAAGGCGGGACCGCAGCCTTTCAGATGGATTTCGTGTTCCGTAATGCCCACCGGCTGCAGCAGGCGGGTGCTGCGAACAGCAAGTACGGCGCCAATGACCAGCAACACAGCGGCGAAAAATGCCAGCCAGGGGCTGCGTAATCCAAGCGAGCCGAGCAGGCCGATGATGCCGAGCACGCCAAGGATGGGCGCGGCAATGGCCATATTGCGGCGGCGACGGCGATGCTCATCGCACAGGCCCAGCACGACCACCGCCCTTTTTCTGACGAAAAGGCACACCACCATGTACACAAGTATCGGGATCAGGACATACCAGCCAGGATGGTGCCACAAATAGGCGCGCGGACTGTCCATCCTGGCGGGCTTGTTGCACTTGACACAGCGCGGCGGCAGATGGGCGTCGGAAGAAGCGATCAGGATGTCCCCCTCACGCCAGCATTGATCATGCTCATGCACGCTTGGTGCGCCGGCCTCGAAAGATGCCTTTGGCGCTGCGTAGGGATTGGAGGACATCGGCGTCATTTGCGCGTTCCGGGATTAGTTAAGGAAGCAATCTTCGTCAGTGCGCGTGATTATGGGACATTTCATACATGCTTGTTATTTTCAAGTGGCCAGGTAATGGCATGAAACAGGCGCTGCAAGCGCGCACCTCGCTGGGGGTTGACCATGGTCACGTAGGCGACCTTGCCCGCAAGGTAAGCGCGGAAGTCCGGCCGATGGTCGCGGTTCTGCGCCTGCGGCCCGTGGCGGGCGCAGTTGGTCAAGGTGGCTTTGAGCAGGTCGAACTCGTCGCGCGCAATGTTGGGATGGCGGTTGACGACGATGCCGGTGACCTGTTGACGGGTCCCGGCGCGCATCAGGCGCGTCTTGCGCGTGTTGACGGCAAAGCCTTCCTCGATGGCGATGGCGCCCACCTGTGCGTGAAAGCGGTCCATGGCGCGTTCCAGTTCGCGTCCACCGGAGAACACCAGGTCGTCCGCATAGCGGCTGTAGCGCGCGCCGAGCGACTGCGCCAGCGCGTCCAGTCGCACGTCGAGCCGCCAGGCGCAGGCGTTGGCCAGTGCCGGCGAACAGGGCGAGCCTTGCGGCAGGTGCGGCGCGCGCAGTGCCTGGCGCTGGGTCCAGGTGAGCGCGTCGTCGCCGGCGGGAGCGCGCAGCACGCCGGCCGGCACGCGGTTGACGCACAGGCACGCCAGCATACGCGCCACGGTCTGCGAATAACCGAGCTTCGCAAACAGCGCATGAATGCGCGAGGCCGGAATGCTGGGGAAGAAATCCTTGAGGTCCATGCGGATCACCACGCGCTGGCCGGTGTGCAGGGCCGCATGGGTGACGCAGGAATGCCCACGCCGGAAGCCATGCGCGGCGGGATGCGCGGGCACGCGGTCGAGCAGTTCGCGCAAAATGGTCGCCTGCATGGCGCGCAGGCGCTGCTTGGGGATTTCGATCAGACGCACGCCGCCGCTGCGCTTGGGCACCCAGCGATAGTGGTAATGCTCCAGTTGCGCGGGCGGCATCGGCTCGCGGCGCCACTGGTCGGCGAACCACCCAAGTTCGTCGGTGCGCAGCCGCAGCCACTGCGCCAGGTCGCCCACGGCAGGCAGCGGCGGCAGCGCGAGCGCGGCCAGCCAGTCCGGCGGTGGAGGGACCAGCGGCAGGTCGAGGCAGTAGCGTTTGAGCTGCGGCGCCGGTCCGTCGCCCTCCCACGCTTCGTGAAACACGTCCAGGTCAAAAATGATCTGCGCCAGCTCGTCGCGGCTGAAATGATAAAAGTGTTCGGCGGTGCGCGCGTGGATTTCTTCGCACAGCGCCGGTATCCACGGCCAGGGATGGTCGAACGCCCACGTCACGCTGGCGATCAGGCCGGCGAGGGTTGCTTCGCGCGCCAGCATGGTGTCGGCGAGCGCCAGGGCGACGGCGTCTTTGGGAATCATGGTTGGGTCAGGTTGTCGGCTTCAAGGGGGCGGAGAGCCTTCAACCAGTCTGGTGATGCTTGAGTAGTCGTGCGCGTCAGCGCACCGGCACTCATGCGGTGAATTGCACAGCAATAAATATCCCACGGGGTAGCCCCGTAGAGGCTTGTCCCTGCACAAGGCAAGAACACGCCGGCTTGAAGGATCCGCCCGTGTAGAGAGTAAGGCAATTTTGCATGAACGTCAATGCGGTTGCTGCGCCGCAATTCAAGCGATGCAGCGCCCGACGGTGGCACCGGGCAACAGCACCGGTTGCCACAAGACCTGCAACTGCGCCGGCGGCGTGCCCGCTACCAGTGCCGAGAGCATTTCGGTCATCTTGGCGCCGGCTTCGTTGGGGCCCGGCTGGTCGATGGTGGTGACGTTCGATCCGACCAGGCTGTCCTCGATGCTGCCCCAGACGATGACGGACATGTCCTTGCCGATCTCGATGCCGGCATCTAACAACGCGCGCACGGCACCCACGCCGGAGAGGTGGTTGTCGACGATGACGGCGGTCGGCCGCGGCGAGCAGGCCAGCAGCTCCTGCATGGCCTGGTAGCCGGTACGGCGGTCCAGCGTATTGTCGACCAGATGACGCGGATCGACGGCGAGGCCGGCCGCCTGCATGCAGGCGATGAAGCTGTTCTTGCGCTGGCACGCAAAATTGAGTTCGAGCGGCGCGCTCACCAGCGCGATGCGGCTGTGGCCATGTTCGATCAGGTGCGCGCATGCCAGTCCGATACCGGCCTCGTTGTCGTAGTCGAACCATGCGTAGGGCTGCTTGAGTTCCGTGCGGCCGTGCGCCACGAACGGAAAACCCTTCTTTACCAGGTAGGCAATGCGCTCGTCGTGCACCAGCGTGCGGCTGACCACCAGGCCATCGACGCGGCGCCCGCGCACCATCTGCTCGTACGACGGCAGCTCGTTTTGCGGCGATACCGGCGCGATGATCAGGTTCATCTTGCTCTTTTCAAGCGCGGCCGACATGCCGCCCACCACGCCCAGAAACATCGGGTCGCCCAGGTCGCTCGGCAGCAGCGGATAGATGATGCCGAAGACATTGGTGCGCCCTACCGCCAGGCTGCGCGCCATCGGATTGGCTTCGTAGCCGGCTTCCTTGGCCGCGGCCAGCACGCGTTCGCGGGTGTGGACATTGACTTCGGGGTAGCCGTTCAGGGCACGGCTGACGGTGGTCTTCGAAATCCCGAGCGTACGGGCCAAGCTCTTGAGATTCATGGTCGGACTTCGTTGGGCGATGTTGTAAAGACTGTAATTATAGCAATCGCATCAGGCCACATGATCGACCTGCCGTTTAAAGAAGTACAAGGTGATAAGCACCAGCGTGATCGGCACCAGCGTCAGGTAGAACGCAAAGTGGCCGCTGAAATTGCCGAACACGTAGCCGGTGATGAAGGAGCCGGTGGTGCCGCCCAGCGCCGAAAAAATCACCAGCAGCCCGGTCATCGACGAGTGCTGGTGCGGCGGCAGGGAGCTAAGCATGACCGAATTGATACCCGGGTAAATCGGCGCCATGAACAGGCCAATCAGCGGGAACAGGAAGGTCGCCAGCGGCGCGCTGGACCAGGTGATGTTGGGGTCGGCCACCACGTCGTGCGTGAGCGGGAGCGCCAGCAGCACCATGGCGGCCATGCCGATCACGCAGATATTCATCACCGGGTACCAGTTCATCCTGCGCATGACAAAACCGGCGGACAGGCGCCCGATGGCCAGGCACGCGGCGAAGATGCTGGTCACTTCCACGCTCATCGCTGCCGGCAGCTTGAGGATTTCATTGTTGAAGGTCGGCAGCCAGGTGCCCACGCTTTGCTCGATCAGCACGTACAGGAAGGCGGTCATGACGAACACGCACACCAGCGGCTTGAAGAACAGCTTGAGCATGGCGGTAAAGTCATCCCAGCGGCTGCGCCCCGCGGGCAGCTGCGCCGTGCCTTCGTCGAAAGAGGTGGACAGCACCAGCACGAAGGTGACGGCGCACAGCGCGGCCAGCACCCAGTACACCTGCAGCCAGCTGCGCGAGGCGGGATCGGACGAATCGATGAAGTAGCCGAAGATCCAGTAGGCGCTCAACACGCCGACCATGAACACGCCTTCGAGCGTATTCATGATGCCGGCGTGGTGGCGGCGGTCGCGCGCGATCAGGCCCAGGGTCGAATAGACCGACACCTTGACCAGCGCGAACGCCACGCCCACGCACAGGAACAGCAGCTTGGCGGTCCAGAAGGCGGGCAGCAGCGGCATGGCGATGCATGCCGCGGTGACCAGCGCCAGCGCCGCGAGCATGGCGTTCTTGTAGCCGATGCGGGGCAGGAAGGACGCCACCAAAAACGACACGACCGCGATCGGCAAGTCCTTGAACGCTTCCAGGATGCTGGCGCTCGATTTGCTCACGCCGTAGTTGCCGATGACCTGGAGGATGACCGTGCCGACGCTATTGAGCAGGATCGCAAAGACGAAGTAAATCAGAAAAAGGGCTAACATGATGCGTTGGTTTTTCACACTGTCTCCATTATTTTTTATTCTGGCGTGTTACTTCCTGCTGCTGGCGCTTACTGGTAATCCTCCAGCTTGAAGCGGTCCAGCGCGGGGATGACGCGGTCGGCCTGCGTCAGCACCGCCGGGTTGCCAATCCCCAGTGCCCACATGCCGGCGCTCTTGATCGAGGCCACGCCGGCTACCGCATCTTCCACGCCAAGGCAGTGCGCCGGGTCGACGCCCAGTTCGCGCGCCGCCGTCAAAAAGATCTCCGGATGCGGCTTGCTGTTGGCGATCAGCGCCGCATCGACCACGTAGTCGAAGCGCTCGCGGATGCCCAGGCGTTCGAGCACCGTGAACGCGTTCTTGCTCACCGAGGCGAGGCCGATGCGCAGGCCGGCCGCGCGCACCGCCGCCAGCGCATCGACCGCGCCGGGCAGCAGGTCGGCCGCCGACATGGTGGCGATCAGTTCCTGGTAGTTGCGGTTCTTGGCGTCGGCCAGCGCCAGCTTTTGTTCATCGCTGTAGCTGCGCGAGGAACCAGCCAGAATCAGGTTCAGGGACCCCATGCGGTCGATGCCCTTTAACTGTTCGTTGAACGCTTCGTCGAAATGCACGCCTTCCGATTCGGCCAGCCGTTTCCACGCCAGGTAATGATAATGCGCGGTGTCGGTGATGACGCCATCGAGATCGAAAATTACTGCCTTGAACCTGCTCATGCTTTTTCTTCCTGAAGTGGGCGCGCAATCGACAGCGATGGCGCGGCGCGGGTCAGCGCTACGCGCTCGCCGCAGTGGGTCAGTCCGAGCGTTTCGCCCTGCAGCAGCGTGTAGCGCGCGTGGGTGGCGTCGATGCGCACCTGCAGCAGCGCGCCGTGGATGTGGATCTGGAACTGGTAATGCTGCCAGCGCGCCGGCAGGGTGGGCGCAAAGCGCAGCGCGCCGTCGGCCACGCGCATGCCGGCAAAGCCGTAGGCCACGCCCATCCAGGTGCCCGCCATGGCGGCCGTGTGCACGCCGTAGTGGGTGTTGCCGTGGGTGTCGTCCAGGTCCAGGCGCGCGGTCTCGAGAAAATAGTCGTAGGCCTTGTCGTGGTAGCCCACTTCCGACGCGATGATGCTGAAGATGCAGGACGACAGCGAGGAGTCGTGCGTGGTCACCGCTTCGTAGTAGTCGAAGTCGCGCTTTTTATCGTCCTGCGTGAACTGGTCGGACAGCAGCAGCAGCGCCAGCACCACGTCGGCCTGCTTGCAGACCTGGTGGCGGTAGATCACCAGCGGGTGATAGTTGAGCAGCAGCGGATAGTTTTCTTTCGGCGTGGCGGCGAAGTCCCACGGCTTTTTGCCGAGGAAGCTGTCGTCCTGCTCGTGGATGCCGAGGGCGGCATCGTAGGGCAGCGCCATGCGGCCGGCGGCGCGGCGCCAGGCGGCCGGTTCGGCGTCGTCAAGGCCGATGGCTTGCACGATGCGTTCGAAGTCGTGCGGGCGCGCGCCGCGCAGGGTGTCGACAATCTCCGCCGCGAAGCGCAAGTGCATCTGCGCCATGGCGTTGGTGTAGTAGTTGTTGTTGACCAGCGCCGTGTATTCGTCGGGACCGGTGACTTCGTTGATGCAAAAGCGCCCGGCGCGGTCGTAGTTGCCGATGCCGATCCAGATGCGCGCGGTTTCGAGCACGATTTCGGCGCCGGCCGACGCCATGTAATCGAGGTCGCCGGTGGCGTCCAGATACAGCTTGATCGAGTAGGCGATATCGGCGTTGATGTGGTACTGCGCCGTCCCGGCCGGGAAGTAGGCGGAGCACTCTTCGCCGGCGATGGTGCGCCACGGGTACAGCGCGCCTTTGGCGTGCGACATCTGGCGTGCGCGCGCGCGGGCCTGCTCCAGACCGGCGTAGCGGTAGGCCAGCAGCTGCCTGGCGATTTCCGGTTTGCTATACAAGAAAAACGGGAAGATGTAGATCTCCGTATCCCAGAAGTAGTGGCCTTCGTAGCCTTCGCCGGTCACGCCCTTGGCGGCGATGTTGGTCTTGCCGTCGCGGCCGACCGATTGCAGCAGGTGGAACTGGTTGAAGCGGATGCCCTGCTGGAGCGCGTCGTCGCCGGCGATCTCCACGTCGGCACGGTCCCAGAAGTCGGCCAGGTACGCCCCCTGGCGCGCGCACAGGGCATCGAAGCCGTCGGCTTTGGCCTTGCTCAGTGCGGCGCTGGCGAGGCCCGCCAGTTCAGCCTCGGGATAGTCGCGCGAAGAAAAATAGACGCCGTACTTGGTCAGGCTTTGCGGCAGCATGACATCGAGGTCGAACGCAAAACTGTGGCTGGCCGACTGCTCGTGCCGGCTCGCGCTGCCCGCCACCGCGGCCACGGTGTCGATCGCGCTTACCAGCGTAAAGCCGCTGTTGTGGGTGCGCTGGGTGAGGCTGGACGCCGTGGCGCCCTGCTCCACCGCCAGCAGATGCAGCGCCGGGCCGGAGACTGCGGAGCCGATGCGCGGATCGTCCCCGGCTTCCTGGTTGCGCACAGCCCCGTCGATGCCGGACACCACGCGCACCTGGCCCGAGAAATTAAGGGCGGTCAGTTCGACATCGAGCGCGAACAGGTGCTTGTCGGCCAGCGAGACCACGCGCCGCGTGACGAGCGAGATCCGCTTGCCGCCCGGGGAGGTCCATTCCAGGCTGCGCCGCAGCACGCCCGTGCGAAAGTCGAGCACGCGCTCGTAGCGGTCGAGCGTTCCTTGCAGCGGGTCGAAGCGTTCCTCGCCGAGCCAGACTTCGATGCCTTTCGCGTTCGGCACGTTGAGCATGAACTGGTTGGTCTTGGCCAGCGCGAAGGCGGCTTCCGGATAGACGATCGGTTCGGACTCGTAGAAGCCATTGAGATAAGTACCGTCGAGCGAGGTGCCGGCCGGGCCGCTGTAGCCCTCTTCCGGCGTGCCGCGCAGGCCGATGTAGCCGTTACCGAGTGCGAACAGGGTCTCGTTCAAGAAATGCGTGGCGGGGTCGAAGGCGGTCTCGCGAAGGCACCATGGATCGGTCGGGAGAGCGTGGGGGATACTTGCGTGCGGCACGGGTTTGTCCTTTGTCTGTCTTTTGAAATTTTCGTTTCAAACCGGTTTGGATTTGAGCCGAGTCTATTTCAAATCGGTTTGGAAAGTCAATTTATTTAGATTCGGGTGGAAAAATCAGGTCTGGCGGGCGATCAGGGTGGTCGGCAGCATTTCGGATTCGACCTGCTCGCCGTTCATCAGCGCCAGCATTTTTTTGGCGAGCAGCACGCCGCCGTCGCGCAGGTACTGGTGCACGCTGGTCAGCGGCGGCACGAAGCTGGCCGCGCCGGGCGTGTCGTCGTAGCCGATGACCGATACGTCGTCGGGCACGCGCAGCTGGTGTTCGGTGAGCGCGCGGATGGCGCCCATGGCCAGCAAATCGCTGGCGGCAAACACGCCGTCGAACGCATGGCCCTTTTTCTTGAGCAGCGCGGTCATGCTGTCGAAGCCCGACTCGAACGTGAAGGCCTTGGGGCGGATGATGTGCACCGTGCCCTGCCCGCCCAGCGCGTCGATGAAGCCGGCGCAGCGTTCCTGCACTTCGGCGTGGTCGACATCGCCCAGGAACACCAGCTTGCGCCGGCCCTGCGCGAGGAAGCGTTCGGCCACGCTGGCGCCGCCGCGCCGGTTGTCGCTGCCGACCACGATGGTGGTGGCGCCGCTTTCCGGCGCGCCCCACACCACCAGCGGCAGGTTGGCTTTTTGCAGGAAGCGCACCGCTTCGCCGTGCGAGCCCTGGCCCAGCAAAATCAGGCCATCGGCGCCCTGCACCGGGGCGGTGTCCATCAACTGCTTGGAGGTGAGCACCACGCTGTAGCCGGCGGTGGTCAGTTCCTGGGTGATGCCGCCCAACAGTTCGAGCGGATACGGGTCGGACATGGGACGGCCCTTCACGGGCGTCATTTCGACCACCACGGCGACCGAGTAGCTGCGCCGCATGCGCAGGTTGCGCGCGCTGATGTTCAGGCGGTAGCCCTGCTCGTCGGCGATGCGGCGGATTTTTTCGCGCGTCTTTTCCGTCACCAGCGGGCTGTCGCGCAAGGCGCGCGAGACCGTGATCGTGGAAACGCCCGCCAGGCTGGCGAGGTCTTCCATCGTCAGGGAGGCGTCGCTCTTGCGCGCTGCGATCGCGCTTGCTGCGGTGGGTGCAGTCTTGCTTGCTGCCTTGCTTGCGGCCATGGGAACGCTCAATTTTGGTAAGAAAACAACGACACCGCCGCATTATGACAGGTTTACGTCTCGCCACAGGCCAAATGACATCGATAACATTTTGATTGACATCGATATCATTTCTTGTTTCAATGATTCGTCTTTCCTTGCCATCCTAATAAATTGCAGACGAGCCCGATGTGCGGCAAGGTGGGGGAAGAAAGTGGACACGCATGCGGCGGGCACTCGGAATGCGAAGGCGCAGCCAGTCCAGGAGACGGATTTCAACAAGAACACACGATAAAAAAGCGAGCATAACGATGAACAGTCACAAGCACTTCCTGCTTTCCTCAGTCACGCTGGCCGTGCTGACCCTGATGAACCAGGCCCAGGCAGCGGGCCAGGCCGCGCCCCCTGCCGCGCCGGCACCAGATGCGGTGGCGACCGAAATCCAGCAGGTGGTGGTGACCGGGACCGCCTCGGCGCGCGGCACGCGCAAGATCGACACCAGTTTTTCCATCACCACCGCGACCGAGGAACAGCTCAAATCGGCCTCGCCGAGCAGCACCGCCGACGTGCTCAAACTGGTGCCGGGCGTGTATGCGGAGTCGACCGGCGGCCAGTCGGGCGCGAACATCGAAGTGCGCGGCTTCCCGTCGGGTAGCGATTCGCCGTTCGTGTCGGTGCAGATGAACGGCAATCCGCTCTATCCGGTGCCAGTACTGTCATTCTTCGAGGGATCGTCCGCGTTTCGCCTGGACGACACGGTGGAGCGGGTCGAAGTGCTGCGCGGCGGGCCGAGCACGATTTACTCGGTCGGCCAGCCGGGCGCGACCATGAACTTCATCCTGAAAAAAGGCGAAGACACGCTTGACGCGACCCTGCGCTTTACCACCGGCACCGGCAAGCTGCGCCGGCTCGACGGTTTTGTAGGCGGCAAGATTGCCGATGGCTGGTACGGCACCATCGGCGGCTTCGCGCGCCAGACCCAGGGCGTGCGCGATCCCCAGTTCAAGGCCGACGATGGCAAGCAGCTGACCGCCTCGCTCACGCGCAAGCTCGACGAAGGCGAAGTGACCGCCTACGTGCGCACCACCAAGGAAAAGAATGCGTTTTACACGGGCGTGCCGCTCATTTCAAGCGACAACGGGCGCACCATCACCGAGTTTCCGGGCTTCGATCCGCGCACCGGCACCCTGATGAGCAATGAAATGCGTCACTTCACCATCGACGCGGCGCCCGGCAAGACGCTCACGCGCGACCTGGCGGACGGGCGCGGCATGGACGCGACCGTGTTCGGTGCCGAGTACGAGCAAAAACTGGGCGGCTGGGATGTGTCGAACAAGGCGAATTACTTCAGCGGCGACCTGAACACGATTTCGATGTTCACCGGGAACAACCCGCTGACGGCCGCGGCCTACCTGGCCAATGCCAACGCGACCCACAATCCGGGCGCAGCGGCCGGTTCGGGCAGCATCAGCTATGTGAAAGGCGGCGCGGTCGATCCCAACCAGCAAGTGGTGCAGGCCGGATTGTGGTCGGTCGAGAAGAAGCTGAGCTCGTTCACCAACGAATTCCGTATCAGCAAAGAGCTACTCAAGAACAATACGACGACGGTGGGCACGTATGTGGCGCGCTACAAGTCGAATGACGAATGGTACTTGGGCAACAGCCACCTGATGACGGCCACGCCCAACGCCAGCCTGATCAATGTGCAACTGAGCAACGGCACCATCGTCTCGCGCAACGGGGTGGACGGCAATGTGTTTTATGCGCCGGTGGCCGCCTACAAGGGCAACAATACCGCCCTGTTCGTCGCCAATGAATGGAAAGTGAACGAGCAGATCAAGCTGGACGTGGGTGCGCGCCGCGAAAAGCAGAGCCTGAAAGCGACGATCTCGAACCTGACCTCGATGGACACAGACGCCAATCCGCTGACGGTCTACAACAACGGCACCTCGGTTCCGACCGGCACCAACACCCAGCTCAGCCGCGACGACAGCGTCAATTCCTTCACGGTGGGCGGCATCTACAAGTTGTCCAAGGATATGAGCGTGTTTGCGCGCGCCAATACCGGCCACACCTTCATCTATTTCGACGACATGCGCAACGCCGGCACCCAGGCGGCCTTGAACGACCGCAAGGGCGTGCCGACCCCGAAAGTCACGCAGTACGAAGTCGGTTTCAAGACCGTGGGCGCGATGTACAGCGCGTATATCAATGGGTTCTACACGGACTTCACCGGCATTTCGTTCCAGCAGATCACGACCGACGCGGTGCTCAACTCGGTGAGCGGTTCGCGCGGGCATGGCGTGGAGTTCGAGCTGGCCGTGCGGCCGGTGAAAAACCTGCAGGTGAGCTTGATGGGCAACTATCAGGAATCGACATACCGCGACAATCCGGCGATTGCGGGCAAGCTGGTGCAGCGCCAGCCGAAGATGCAGTTCCGCCTGTCGCCAAGCTACCGGATTCCGATGGGCGACAATTCACTCAAGCTGTACGGGACCTACGCGCATGTGGGCAGCCGCTGGGCCGACCAGGCCAACCTGTCGTACCTGCCATCATATAAAACGGTAGACGCAGGCATCCTGGCATCGATGGGAACGCATTGGGAATTCCGGCTCGCGGGCACGAACCTGGGCAATGAGTTGGGGCTGACAGAGGGCAATTCTCGCCTGACCGGGGCGCAGAGCAGCGGTCCGATCAATGCACGGCCGATTTTCGGGCGCGCGGTGGAGGCGTCGATCCTGTACCGGTTCTAAGACTCGGCATTCCAGCAATGGCAGGCGTGGACAGATTGCTTGTCCACGCCGGGGCCACGGCCCATTTACTCGACGACCCAGGCATACTTGACCTTGGCCCAAGCCAAGGCAGCCTGGCCGTCTTTTGCACCCGGTTCAAACTTGCAACGGGCGCCAGCGCGGACCGATGCACGATCGACGCGCACCGCGCCGCTCGACTCAAGCACTTTCGACTGCACCACTTTGCCATCGGTATCGACCAGATAAGCGACGGTCACGGTGCCGCTTTCGCCATCATCCTGCCAGCGGGTCGGAAATTCAGGTTTTTCGCAGCTGGCTACCTCGAGGCGGGCCGGGCGGTCTTCAGCCATGGCCTGGGTCGCGCTCAGGCACAGTAAGGTCGCGGACAGTACGGTGGCAAAACGGGTAGTGGCAAACATAAAACCTCCAGAGGGGATGATGGATAAATCCGGCGCTTCTGGCGCTCGAATCGTCTGCTGCGTAGCCAGCGGACAGTTCAAAATATACGGCGCTGCAGCATATTTTCTAAATTTATTCTCCCAATGGCGGATATGCCGGATTCGCATAACTTGTTGCTACGCACCAACATATTGCATTCACAAACTGCATACCAGTTATGAAAGACCTATGTTGGTGTATATGAGCGAAGAAACCCGTTTCAAATGACCGGATTTATAGCAAAACCCTTTGTTGGTGCGCAGCATTAGCTTGTGACAATAACGCGACGCCCGGGGCAAATACTTCTCAGCCGGGTGTGGGATCGACCCGTTTCCACCACGCCTTGCCCGGTGCCGGGGTCTTGAGGTCGAGTGCCTGCCCCATTTCCGGGGTAGTCAGGGGCACCCCGCGCGCGGTGGCGAGCGCGGCGATGCGATCGAACGGCTCGTGCCAGGGGTGCAGGCCGAGGTCGAAGGTGCCGTTATGCACCGGCATCAGCCATTTTCCCTTGAGGTCGAGGAAAGCTTGCAGGGTTTCTTCCGGCTGCATGTGGACGTCGGGCCACTGCTTGTCGTAGGCGCCGGTCTCCAGCATGGCCACGTCGAAGGGGCCGAATTTCTCGCCGATGGCCTTGAATCCGTCGAAATAGCCGGTATCGCCACTGAAGAAGACGCGCAAGTCCTTGTGCTCGAACACCCAGGATGCCCACAGGGTGGAGTTGCCATCGCTAACGCCGCGCCCGGAAAAGTGCTGGGCCGGGGTGGCGATCAGGCGCACATTGCCCACTTTGCGTTCCTGCCACCAGTCGAGCTGGCTCACCTTGGCGGCATCGACGCCCCAGTCCACCAGACGGTCGCCCACGCCGAGCGGGGTGATGAACTGCTCGGTCTTGGCGGCCAGCGCCAGGATCGAGCCATGGTCGAGGTGGTCGTAATGGTCGTGCGAGAGAATCACGGCCTTGAGCGGCGGCAACTCGTCGATGCTGATCGGCGGCTGGTGAAAGCGCGCGGGACCGGCCCACTGCACCGGCGAGGCGCGCTTGGAAAACACCGGATCGGTCAGGTAAAAGGCATTGTCGAGCTTGAGCAGCAGGGTCGAATGGCCGAGGCGGAACAGGGTGTTGTCGGGCGCCGCCAGCAATTGCGCGCGGGTGAGCGCCTGCACGGGGATCACGCCGCTCGGCACGGTATTCTTGTTCTTGCCGGTCAAAAAGGTCCACAAGATGCCGGCCATGTCGACGGCGCTTTGCTTGAACATGGGAACCGGGTTACGGAATTTGCCCTCGCTGAACTGGGGCGACTGGTGAAGCGGCGCGGCGCTGCTGGCGAGGGTGCAAGAAGCCATGGTAAGGAGTGTCCCTGTGAAGATGAGGCTGAAGAAAAGTCGGTGCACGGCGAGTCCGATTAAAAATGTACACTACACAGTGTAGTTTCATTTTTTGAAAAAGTAAACTGGTGGGTGTAAAATATTGAAATGAACGCACCTCAACGACTGACCGACCGTAAACGCCTGGCGATCCTGGCCGCGGCCGCCGAACAATTCCGTACTTGCGGCTTCGAAGCGAGCAGCATGGACAAGATCGCCGCCGACGCCGGCGTGTCGAAACGCACGGTCTACAACCACTTCCCCAGCAAGGATGATTTATTCGCCGAGACGCTGGTGCAATTGTTCGAGCGCAGCGCCGCCGAGCTGGACCTGGCTTATCGCAGCGACGCCAGCCTGCGCGCGCAATTGACCGAACTGATGACCATCAAAGTGCGGGCGATGGCCGACCGCGACTTTCTCGACCTGGCGCGGGTGGCCATTGCCGAGGGCATGCACGCACCGGAGCGGGCGCGCGCCATCGTGGCGCGCCTGGGCGAGCGCGAGGAAGGGGTGACGCGCTGGATCCGCGCGGCCCTGGCCGACGGCAAGCTCAAGGAGTGCGACCCGGTGTTTGCCGCCACCCTGCTGCAGGGTCAGGTCAAGGCGATGGCATTCTGGCCCCAGGTGACCATGGGCGCGCCGCCGCTGGCGCCGGAACTGCACGCCGCCGTGGTCGACGCCGCCGTCAGCATGTTCCTGAGCTACTTCGCTCAGGCAAAACACGCCGCATAAACGGGCGGCATGGTGGTCGACAGCGTGTGCCAGCTATCGCCGGCATTGTCGGACATCCACACGCCGCCACTGGTGGATGCCATCAGCAAGGTGGCGCCATCGTCCGCCACCGCCAGGCCGTGGCGGTAGACCAGGTCGTAGCAATGCTGCTGCGGCAAGCCCGCGTTCGTTACCTTGAAACTGTTGCCGCCGTCGTGGGTGCGGGTGACCGCCAGCGCGGCGCCGACCGGAATGCGGCGCTGGTCGGCCTCGGCCGGGGCAAACCAGGCGGTGCCGCCATCGCGCGGATGGGCGGCCACGGCAAAGCCGAAGTGCGACAGCGGCGCCCGGGTAATTTCCGTCCAGTGGTGGCCGTTGTCGCCGGAGCGCCAGATGCCGTTATGGTGCTGGCACCACAGCACATCCGGTTCGCCGTTGGAGCGCACGATGCGGTGCGGATCTTGCACGGCTTCATTTTCGTTGAGCTCGGGCGGCATGTAGTCGGCACGCATGCCGGTGGCGCTGATGGTCCAGCTGGCGCCGCCATCTTCCGTGCGCCAGACGCCGCCGCAAGAGACGCCGACCAGCACGTGGTCGCTGTTGCGCGGATCGACGCAAATGCTATGAATGCCGGGCACGTCATAGCCGCCGCCGAACCATTCGGCGCGCTGGGGCACGTCCCACAGGGAACGCACCAGTTCCCACGAGGCGCCGCGGTCGTTTGAGCGGAACAGGCCGCCCGGCAGGGTGCCGGCCCACAGCACGCCGGGCTGGTCGGCCCCGCCCGCCTCCAGCGACCAGATCAGCCTGTTTTTCCACTCGATTTTATCGGTACTGTCTTCCGGCTTGGGTGGATAGGCGGGCGCGGCAATCTCGGTCCAGACCTCGCTGCCGGCATCCTTGCGGTGCAGCTTGACGCCGAAGTGGCCGAGGTTGAGTGCCGCGTACAGGGCGCCATCGCGCGCATCGGCCAGCGCGATCGAGACC
Source organism: Massilia scottii (assembly GCF_030846495.1). NCBI lineage: Bacteria > Pseudomonadati > Pseudomonadota > Betaproteobacteria > Burkholderiales > Oxalobacteraceae > Massilia > Massilia scottii. Next base: position 16,787 of record NZ_JAVCWM010000011.1, read on the forward strand.
GGCTCGCCCAGGAAGTGGCTGGGACCGATTTCCCATCCCGCGCTGGCGCGCTGTAATTCAAACAGGCCCTTGCGGGTGGAAAGATAGGCACGCGCATGCATGGTCAGCCTCCGGAAAGTGCTTGCAGGATGTAAACGGTACTGTCGGGTGTGAGAGGGTCGTCGAGCCGGATGCGTTCTTCGCTGCGGCGTCCATCGATGAACACGACGACGTTTTCGCGCAGATGGCCTTGATCGTCGAGAACATAGCCACGCAGCAAAGGATTGGCCGCGAAGGCTGTGTCGAGCCCGCCGCGCAAGGTGGCCGCCGTGATGTCGACCTGCGGCACGGCGGTGAACCGGGCAAGCTGCTGGGTGAAAACGAGACGCGCCATGGCATCCAATCACAGGTGTGACAACGATGGGGAATCAAAGCCGTTTAATTTTATCGCGGATCGGCGCGCCTGTCGCGTGTCGGCCTAGAATGAAGCAAGTCAACTCTCTGGAGCCGGGCATGCCGATCAAACCTCAAGAACTTGCCGCGCTGATGCTGGAAGTCGAGCACGAAGACCCCATCGATTTCGCCGACCTGCCCTTCGGCGAGGCCGAGCTGCGCGAGCTGGTGGCGGCGCACCTGTGCGAGATGGCAGCCGCGATGGAAAATTTCAGCACCGAAGACCGGCTGATGACCCTGCTGGCGGTGTCGGCCAAGCTGGTGCTGGAAAACCTGGTGCTGCATCTGCAGTTGCTGCGCCAGCATGGCTTGCCGGTGAGCGACAGTGTCGAGGAGTTGCTGAGCCGGCTGCGCAAGCCGGACGGGTCTTGAACCGACGGCGACGGATGGTAATTCGGCCCATGCGGCCGATGTTAAAATCGACGGGTTCCTCTTAGAAAGTTCGTATGCCGTCGATCAAAGCCTTTCTGTTTGTCTCCGCCGCGCTGTTCGCCGCCAGTGCACTGGCGGCCGACAAAGCGAAACCCGACTTCGTGCCTGACGCGGCGGTCCAGCGCGCCGCCACCGCCTACGCCGCGCAAGCGGTGGCGACGGCACGCGACCAGTTCGGCATCAAGCTCGACGGCACCGATGCCAGCATGGTGCAGCTCGAAGCCGTGCTGGCGCGCGCCCACGCGTCATACGTGGCCAAATCGCCCCGGCCGTCGGACGAACAGGTCATGGCGGTGGCGCGGATGTACGGCAGTTACCTGGGCGAAGTGGTTCGCCTCAAACACGGCGGCGCATGGGGCATGGCTCCGCTGGGCGGGCAGACGCTACCGGGGATGCGGACCACGTCCGGAACCAACTTCTGGCCATGGACACAAGCATCGCAGCGCATCAGCAAGGGTGCAGGCAATAACGTTGCAGACTATTACAAGGTACTGCTGAGCAAATGAGCGGCGTCCGCCCTGCCCTATCGATGCAACTGTTGTTCCCCTGCGATCCCTTGGACAAGCGCGTTGCCGACGAGGCGTGTGCGCCGGCAGCACCATAGCGTCAGGGAAAACCAGGCAAACCAGCCGGGGCCAAGTCTGGCTACGACACGAAACGTGACAGCAAGCGGATATACGCGCTCTGGTAGCCGTTCGAGTTTTCCGTCACCGACCACGAGTTCAACGGCCACGAATCGTTAAAGTCGAGATAGGACTTCTGCGGCGGCTGCCCGAACGGCGGCGCGGGAACCGCCGTGCCGCAGCCCGGATGCAGGCCGGGACAGCCGTTTTCCCAGTTGTAGCTCGGATTCGGGCCGCCCACCAGAAACCCCGGCGGCGGGCCGAAGGTCGAGTCCTTGACGCTATCCCACTTGGCGGAACCATGCGCGAACCAGGTGTGATAGAACTGGTCGACCGAATTCCCGGCGCCGAGCGTGCCCATGTTCGACAGATAGACCTTGCCGAGCGGATTGACCCCGTGCAGGTAGTGTATATAGTGCGACGCGGCGTTCATATTGGCCGCGGCCGGGCGCGTGCCCAGGCCGTACTGGGCCAGCGCGGCAAACATCGTGCCCTCGTGCGACTTGATGGCGTTGCTGCCCCAGGTGTACACCTGCAGATGGGCCAGGTAGGGGTCGGTCTTGCCGCTCATCGCGGTCCAGTGGTCGGTGCCGTTCATGCCGGTGGCGTAGGCCGTGCGGATGGCGGAGGCAGTGGCCGGCGTTGCCGTGGACAGGCTGGCGTAATGCAGCAGCGCTTGCTGGAGTGCACCTTCAAACGGCGAGGCATAGTTGTACCACACGAACAAATGCGTGTTCAGGTACTGTGCGTTGACAAAGTTGTTGTAGACGGCTTTACCGGTCAGTTGATACAGATAGACGGCGGCGGCCAGCTTGTGGCCAAGGCGCCCGTAATCGTCGGTTTCTTGCTGGCCAGCACCCAGACCTTGGGAGTTATATTCGGCGTCATTATTCTTGAACAACACGTTGGGATTGGCGACAGCCCAGTTCCACGCGCGCTCGGCGCGCGTCTTCAGCCCCGCACCGTAACTGGACAGGCCGGCACGCGCGCCGAACACTTTGGCGCCCAGCGCAAAGGCGCCGGCCGCGGCCAGCGTGGCGGAGGTATTGGGCGGCCCGTAGAGCGTTCGGCCGGTGGCCGCCGACGGCGGGCTGGCGTGGGCCAGGCCGGCGATCGATAGCATCGCCCCGCTCGCTTCCTGCATCTTGATCAGCCAATCCATGCCCCATTTGATTTCGTCGAGCAGATCCGGGTGCTGGTTCCCCGATTCGGGGATGTTGTAATCCTTGCCCCAGATGCCGGGGTTGTCGGCAAATGCGTGCAACAGGTCGATCAGGTAGCTGGCGTGCCAGCGCGTGTACTTGTTGTAGTCGCCGGCGTCGTACCAGCCACCCGAGACGTCGCGCTCGGTCGACGAATCGCCGGGAGCGCTGAACAGGCGCGCCTGCTTGTCCTGCAAGGGCCCCAGGTGCGAGGCGGCGTCGGCCCAGCCCGCGCCGGCCAGGGCCGCGGTCTTGGCGATGCCGGCGCGCTGGTAATAGAAGTAGCGCACCGCGGCGCGCAGCACCGGTTTGTAGACGTCGGCCGCGATCCTGAAGGCTGGCGATGTCACGTTGCCCTGGGTATCGCGGATGAAATACTGGCCGGGAGCGGTCACCGTGCTGAAATCGACGTGCCAGGCCTGGTCGCCCGACGTGGCATCGGTCGCGCCGCCGTTCCAGGCGACCGGCGCGCCACTGAACACCACCACGTTGGTCACGGCGTTGACCACCTCGTACACGGCGCCGGGCGCAAAGCTGTCGGCCGCGTCGAACCCGGTCTGCGGATTGCGCACCACCGCGATCTTGTCGTGTGCCGGCAGGTAGCCGAACTGGTCCACGACGATGGCCGGTCCCAGCGTCATGGTCGATGCCGGCGAGGACTTCGACAGGGCTCTTGACCCGGCCTGCGAACCGGAGGCTGGCGCTGGCGCTGGCGGCGCCGCGGCGGACGCTGGCGAGGAAGCCGGCGAGGAACCGCCGCACCCGATCAGGCCCATGGGGATCAGGGCGCCCGTCGCCAGCAGGAATTTGCGTCGTTTGTTTGTCGTATTACCGGTGTTCATCGTGTCTCCTTAATGGTTTTCCTGGGACCGCGACAGCGCGCGATCCTCGCATTCAGATGAAGAAGCTCGGCAGACGGACAGGCAAACGCGCGCGGCATTCGCCACACTGTCTCCTGTGGGGATTCGTTGTTCTCGGCCCTGTCCCGGACGCGCGACTTTTGTATTTATGGAAATATTTTGGCTGGCGTTTTTGGCGCCGTCAATGCGGATAGGGATTGTTGCCGAAGTTTAGCGGGGAGCACTAAACAGCCTGCTGGCGCGCGCGGGACTGGTGGGAGCAATGCGTTGCCACCACGTCGGCCGTCGTACGGCGACGCCGGCGGTGTCCGATCCGGACGCTAGCGACGCGACAGCTGGGCGCGATCGTCGCGCCATGCGGCGGCCCGGCTACGCCGGATGCCGAAAACCATTGAGGGCACGATGCGATCCCGTTCACCGCCACCAGCATCAGGGGCTGCGTCGCGACAATCGTATTGCGCGAAGATCGCATTCCACGCAGCCCAATGCTGGTGAACGATGTGGCCGACATGCAGCAATGGACGAACCTACTGGAATAGCACCAAGCGCTTCACCGGTTTGCTGAGTGCTGCGGTAACCGCTGTGCTGATTGCTACTGCAACTGCCGTACTGATTGGCGCTGCAACTGCTGTGCTGATTGGTGCTGCAACCGCCGTGCCGCTCGCTGCGGTTGCCGCCCCGCTGCTGTGCTTACTGCGTGATGTGCATGTCGAAACGGGCGCCATTGGAAAACACGCAGGTGCCGGAACCCATTTCAGCGCGGGTCATGACGTAATCGCAGCGCGTGTAGCCGCCGCGGTTGCCGGAGGCGTTGGCCACGCCTTTGGTCGCGCCCGGATCGCGCGTCGCTTCGCCGGAAAATGCCTCGCCACCGACAGCGAACGAGAATTCGCCATGGCCGCGTTCAGGATTGCTGATCGTGCCGGAAATGCGGCCAAGGCGCGATGCCTCGTCGTTGGCGGGATACAGGCGCGCCGTATAGACCGGGCGCACGGCCGGCACCGGCACGATGGCCACGCCGCCGCCGTTGTTGTTATGGTAGTTGCCGTTGCCGCGCGGCGGATATTGATCGATCGGAACGACGTAGCATGCCGACAGCAGGCTCGATACCGCTACCAATGCCAGAATATGTTTTGCCTTGACCATGTTACCAATCTCCTGAGTAAGAACGCACTGCAACCCGTCCCTGCAGCGTCATCCAGTCTGGCTGACGCACTGCAAATTCGGTTGGGTCGCAGTATAGGTACCCAGGTTTCAAAAAAGTAAACGCCTCCTCGGGTAGCGATATTCGATACCGGCCGTGTACAAACATGACACCGCCACCCGCTCGGGCGTGCCCGTCAGTGACCCGGATGCATGACGACCTTGATGCAGCGGTCCTGCTTGTGCTTGAACATGTCGTAAGCCTGCGGCGCTTCGTCCAGATCGAGGTGATGCGTGATGATGCAGGCCGGATCAAGCTCGCCGTTGACCACGCGCTCGAGCAAGGGTTGCATGTAGCGCTGCACATGGCACTGCCCGGTGCGGATGGTCAGGGCGCGGTTCATCACCGCCCCGAACGGGATCTTGTCGCTGAAGCCCCCGTACACGCCCGGCACCGACACCACCCCGGCATTGCGGCAACTGAGCAGCGCCTCGCGCAAGGCCGTGGGCCGGTCCGATTCGAGCCGCATCGCCTGCTTGACCCGGTCGTACACATAGCCGACGCCGGTGCCATGCGCTTCCATGCCCACGGCATCGATGCAGGCATCCGGGCCACGCCCGCCGGTCATGCCGCGCAGGGCGTCGACGATATCGACCTCGTCGAAATTGAGCGTTTCGGCATGCGAGACCGTACGCGCCATGTCGAGCCGGTCCGGATAATGGTCGATCGCGATGACGCGCTCGGCCCCCAGCAGGTAAGCGCTCTGGATCGCAAATTGCCCGACCGGCCCGCAGCCCCACACGGCCACCACCGCGCCGGGGACGATGTCGCAGGCTTCGGCCGCCATGTAACCGGTGGGCAGGACGTCGGACAGGAACAGCACCTTGTCGTCAGGCAGTTCCTTGGGCACGACCAGCGGACCCACGTCGGCAAAGGGCACGCGCGCGTACTCGGCCTGCCCGCCGGCGTAACCGCCCGTCAGGTGCGAGTAGCCGAAGATGCCGGCCGTCGTGTGGCCCCACATTTTTTCGGCCAGCCAGGCGTTCGGATTGGAGTTCTCGCACACCGAGAACAGTTTCTGTTCGCAGAAAAAGCACTGGCCGCAGGCGATCGGAAACGGCACCACCACGCGGTCGCCCACCTTGAGGCGCTTGACACTGGAGCCGATCTCGACAATCTCGCCCATGAATTCGTGACCGAGGATGTCGCCCTGCATCATGCCCGGCACCACGCCGTTGTACAGGTGCAGGTCGGAGCCGCAGATGGCGGTGGACGTGATCCGGACGATCGCGTCGCCCGGATTGAGGATGCCCGGGTCGGGCACCTGTTCGACGCGCACATCGCGCACGCCGTGCCAGCAGGTCGCTTTCATTGGTCGGCTCCTTTGCGAAACAGGGTGGAGACGAGGCTGCGCGCGCCGGCCGGCTGGCCGCGCGTGGTAGGGATTTCGCCAGTCTCGATCAGTTGCTTGAAGCGGCGCAGGTCGTCGCGCACCTGGATCATGGGTTCCTCGCCGAACAGCCTGGCCACCGCGGCACCGGCGCGCCCGGCCGGCGGGTGGTAGCTCATCTGCACCTGCAGCACCGTGGCGCGGCCCCCGTTGGCGGGGATGAAACGCACGCTGCCGGCGTTGTCGACATCGGCCCCGGGCACCGAACGCCAGCGCAGCAACTGGTCCGGCTGGTCGTCGGTGATGTCGGCGTCCCACGCGATCTTGCGCCCGGCCGGCCCCCTGGCGCACCAGTGCGAACGCCGCTCGTCGATGACGGTGACCGATTCGAGGTGCCGCATGAACTCCGGCAGGCGCGCGAGGTCGCGCCAGAAGCGGTAGCACTGCGCAGGGGGACGGTTGATGCTGACCGCGTGCTGCACCCGCTGCCCGCCCTGCGGCCCTTTCAGCGTCCCATGGGACGGCGTGATGCGCGGCGGATTGCCGGCGCGCAGGTCCAGCGCGCCGACCGAGGCCAGCGCCAGCGCCGTCGACGCCAGCCGGCGCCGGTTGGCATAAGGGTGGATCGCGGCGAGGCCGACAATGCCCAGGTCCATGGCGTCGCCCACCACGCGCGACCAGCGCCATAGCTGGTCGTGGGGCCGGTTCAGCAGGCCCACGCCGCTGACCAGTTCGCGCATGCCCACCACGCGCATCACACGCGGCCAGTCGGGCATGCCGGCCGCGCGCGCCATGAAGCGCGGCGCCAGCAGGCCGGCCAGCCCGAGGCCGATGCTGAGCCACCCCAGTGCGATGCCGAGCCGCGCTTCGCGCGCGGCGCGCGGCGGGCCGGTCAGGCGCGCCAGCTCCCCGCCAGCGGCGGCGGCCTGGTCGTCGTCCACGCCGGGCGCGGCGCCCGGATATTGCCAAGAGCCGGGACGCGCCTGGCGCCGGCTGGTGTCGCTGCTCGTTTCCATGACGTCTCCTGTGCGGGATGGCCGGCGCCGCTGGTGGCGACGCTCGATGGGCATGAAAATTAGGCCGCGGCGGGCGCCAGATGTTCCCGAATGGGAGTCACGTTCAAGTTCTCGGCAACGCACTTTGCGAACGCGCAAACTAACGCTGAATAGGCAGCCGTACATGCGAAGAAAATCGTCAGGGCAAAAACGCAACAGTTACTAATAATACTTTTTTAGGCCGATGGCACCTCATTACAATAGGGATTCAGGCCCGTCTTATGCGGCCTTTTCCGGAACGCGCTGCGGCCTCGGTCGCAGCCTCCGGACGCGTCCGGGCGCGCCGCTTCCGCGAATGACCAGCCCTGTCATGGACAGATAAAAATAACAACACAAATTTCTTATATAGTTAGTTAAGTTGTAACGAACTTTGCTATTTCGCAAGGAAAGAGTGTATATTCCTAAACATATGGTTCCGATCATTATTTTTGGTCGGCGACTTGTGCCGCGTGCAATTTTGGCCAGCCCCGCAGTCGCTCCATATGGCATCAGACGGCGCCCGGGATCGGCCGCCGCGGCAGGCAGGCGAGGCAAACCGGCTGACCGATGTTTTCAAGGAAATTTTGCCCGCGTAATTCAGTTGCTATAATAACAAAATACGTTTTAAACAGGGAATCCGAGATGGAAGCAGCAGCAAAAGTAGTGGCCGTCGTTGGCCTGGGTTATGTCGGCCTGCCATTGGCTGTCGAATTCGGCAAGAAGCGCACGACGATCGGTTTCGATCTGTCGACCAGCAAGATCGACAGCTATCGGCGCTTCATCGACCCTACGGGCGAGCTGAACAGTGAACAGTTGCGCGCCGCGCAGCACCTGACCGTCAGCGCCGACCCTGCCGCCATCGCCGGCGCCGATTACATCGTGGTGGCGGTGCCGACCCCGGTCGATATTGCCCACAATCCCGACTTCACGCCGCTCGCCGGCGCCACCAAGACGGTCGGCCTGCACATGAAGAAGGGCGCGATCGTCATTTTCGAGTCCACCGTGTACCCGGGCGCGACCGAGGAAGTGTGCATTCCCATTCTCGAACAGCATTCGGGCCTGAAGTGGAAGCAAGACTTCCACGTCGGCTTTTCCCCTGAGCGCATCAATCCGGGCGACAAGGAACATACCCTGACCACCATCCTCAAGGTGGTCTCGGGCGACGACGACGCCACCCTCGATGAAGTGGCCAGGCTGTACGAATCGATCATCACGGCCGGCGTGTACCGGGCGTCGTCGGTCAAGGTGGCGGAAGCGGCGAAGGTTATCGAGAACACCCAGCGCGACTTGAATATCGCGCTGATGAACGAACTTGCCATCATTTTCGATAAAATCGGCATCGATACGCTCGACGTACTGAAGGCGGCCGGCACCAAATGGAACTTCCTGCCGTTCCGCCCGGGCCTGGTCGGCGGGCATTGCATCGGGGTCGATCCGTATTACCTGACGCACAAGGCCGAAATGATCGGCTACCACCCGCAGGTGATCCTGGCGGGGCGCCGCATCAACGATGGCATGGCCAAGTTCGTCGCTGAAAAGACGGTCAAGTCGATGATCGCGGCCGGCTTCAACGTCAAGGGCGCCAAGGTCAACGTGATCGGCCTGACGTTCAAGGAAAACTGCCCGGACCTGCGCAATTCCAAGGTGGCCGATATCATCGCCGAACTGCAAACCTACGGCGTGCAGGTGCACGTGCACGATCCGGTGGCCGATGCCGCCGAAGCCATGCACGAGTACGGCGTGGAACTGGAAAGCTGGGAACGCCTGCCGCAGGCCGACGCCATCATCGCGGCGGTCTCGCACCAGGCGTTGCTGGCGCGTCCGCTGTCCGACCTCCAGGCCAAACTGAACAAGGGTGGCTGCTTCATGGATGTCAAATCGCTGTTCGACCAGGACGCCTTGCGCGCCGCCGGTTTTTCCGTCTGGCGCCTGTAGGGGCGCCTGGGGAGCGCCCGGTGGCGCTTCCTTGTATGCAGCATGAATAAGAAACTGGAGTCTGCCGTGGGTAAATTTATCGAGGTTCAACAGCACTTGCGCGCGCACCGCAGCCACTGGCTGGTTACGGGCGCGGCCGGTTTCATCGGGTCGAACCTGGTCGAAGCGCTGCTGCGGCTGGGCCAGAAGGTTACCGGCCTCGACAACTTCGCCACGGGCCACCAGCACAACCTGGACCAGGTGCGCGAACTGGTCGGCAGCGCGGCCTGGAGCAACTTCACCTTCATCCGCGGCGACATCCGCGTGCCCGCCGATTGCGCCAGGGCCGTGGCCGGCGCCGACTATGTGCTGCACGAAGCGGCGCTCGGCTCGGTGTCGCGCTCGATGGAAGACCCGATCACCACCAACGATACCAACGTCACCGGTTTCCTGAACATGCTGGTGGCCGCGCGCGACGCCAGGGTCAAGCGCTTCGTGTACGCCGCTTCCAGCTCGACCTACGGCGACCATCCGGCCCTGCCCAAGGTCGAGGACGAGATCGGCAGCCCGCTGTCGCCCTACGCCATCACCAAGTATGTCAACGAACTGTACGCCGAAGTGTTCGGGCGCTGCTACGGCACCCAGACCATCGGCCTGCGCTACTTCAATGTGTTCGGCCCGCGCCAGGACCCGGATGGCGCCTACGCCGCCGTGATCCCGCAATGGATTGCCGCGCTGATCAAGAACAAGCCGCTGTTCATCAATGGCGACGGCGAAACCAGCCGCGACTTCTGCTACATCGACAATGTGGTGCAGGCCAATCTGCTGGCCGCCCTGGCCGACGACCTTGACGCGAGCAACCAGGTCTACAACGTCGCGCTCAACGAGCGCACCAGCCTGAACCAGCTGCACGCGATGATGTGCGAATTGCTGGCAGAACAGTTTCCGCACGTGCGCGACCATCAGCCGCAGTACGCGCCTTTCCGCGCCGGCGATGTGCGCCACTCGCAGGCCGATATTTCCAAAGCGATCAAGCTGCTCGGTTTTGCCCCCACCCACCGGATCGGCGAGGGCATGCGGCAAGCCATGGCATGGTACATCCGGAATTTAACTTATAACAACTAAAAGCGCTGCGGCAGGGCGCCATCCGCGCCCGCCATGCATCGCCACTTTTCCTGTCCAGGGGTGGAAAAATGCTTCGGATTTCTAATCACTATGTATCGCGCGTCGTCTTCGTGCTGCTGTTTGTCGAGGTGCTGATCCTGATCGGTTCGGCGTACGCGGGCGCGGCGCTGCGCGTCTACGAAGACGGCAAGACCACGCTGCCGCCGGGCCTGGACAATTTCCTGGTGTCGGCGATCGCCTACGCCATCGCCATCGTGTTCAGCATGAGTGCGCTCGGCATGTACCAGCTCAACCTGACCGAAGGCTTGCGCAATCCCTTCTTCCAGAAGCTGCTGCCCTCGTTCGCGATGGGCTTTTGCATCCTGACACTGCTGTTCTACGTGGCGCCGAACCTGTATTTCGGGCGCGGCATCATGCTGCTGGTATTCATGATCGGGGCCGGCGGCATCTTTGTGGCGCGCACGATTTTCCTCAAGACATCCGAAGCGCGCAAGTTCGAGTCGCGCATCCTGTTCGTCGGCGGCGGCGCCCTGGCCAACGAATGCCGCGAACTGGCCAACCGCGACCAGGTCTACCACCGCTACGAAATCGCCGGCTTCATCGCCATGCCGTCCGAAGAATCGCGCGTGCCGGCCTCGGCCCTGCTGGAAGTGCGCGGCGGCGAATCGCTGCTGACCCTGGCGCGGCGCCATGATGTCGAGGAAATCGTGGTGTCGGTGGAAAACCGCCGCGGCGGCGCCTTTCCGATCAAGGAATTGCTTGAGTGCAAGCTGTACGGCGTGAAAGTGATCGACGCCGCCACCTTTTTCGAGCGCGAAACGAGCCAGATCCGGGTCGATTCGCTGCAGCCGAGCTGGCTGGTCTTCGGCGGCGGTTTCGACCAGAGCTTCATCCGCATTTTCGTCAAGCGCACGTTCGACCTGGTGGTCAGCGGCACCTTGCTGGTGGTCTCCCTGCCGGTGATGTTCCTGACCGCGCTGGCGATTTTCATCGAAGACCGCGCCCCGATTTTTTACCAGCAGGAACGGGTCGGCACGAATGGCGAAACCTTCAAGGTGCTCAAGTTCCGCAGCATGTACAACGATGCCGAAAAGGGCGGCAAGCCGCAGTGGGCGGCCCAGAACGATCCGCGCGTCACCCGCGTGGGCAACTTCATCCGCAAATGCCGTATCGACGAGTTGCCGCAGATCCTCAACGTGTTCAAGGGCGAGATGAGCTTCGTCGGTCCGCGCCCCGAGCGGCCGTACTTCGTCGAGCAGCTGACCGAGCAGGTTCCTTACTACAACGTACGCCACAGCATCAAGCCCGGCATCACCGGCTGGGCCCAGGTGCGCTACGGTTATGGCGCATCTGTCGATGACGCGGTGCAAAAGCTCCAGTATGATCTGTATTATGTGAAAAACAACAGCCTGTTCCTCGACCTGCTGATCCTGATCGATACCCTCAAGGTCGTCATGGGCAGTCACGGGCGTTGACCGCGGCCTGCACCTTGCGGCGGGCGGCTGCGCCGGCCTCGTCCGGCAATTCGATCCACACCGGAAAGACGACGGGACCGGAATGCTGAGCAACATCGCTACCTTTAGCTATTCCATTGCCGCGCTCGCGTTTACGCTGCTCGGCGCCGTGCTGGTCACGCGCTGGCGCAGCCGCCAGCATGCGTCGGTGCTGGCCTGCGCCTGCGCCCTGACGGTGCTGTGGGGCGCTGCGCTGGCGGCCCAGGCCTGGGGCGCCCTGCCCCAGAACTGGGCCGGCGAACTGCTGGAAGTGGCGCGCAACGGCGCCTGGACCGTGGTGCTGCTGTCGCTGCTGGGCCACTTCGAGGGCACCAGCTGGCGCCAGCTGCGCCGTACCCCGGCCCTGCCGGCGGTCGCGGCACTGTACGTGCTGGTGCTGGGCGACAAGGTCTTGTCCGAGTTCTTTCCCGCCGTGCTGGGCCAGCAGAGCGGCATCCTGGGCGTGATGGCGCGCATTGGCATGGCCGTGCTCGGCATGCTGCTCGTCGAACAGTTGTACCGCAACAAGCCGGTGCAGGAACGCTGGGCCATCAAGTTCGCCTGCCTCGGCATCGGCGGCATCTTCGTCTACGATTTTTATCTTTACAGTAACGCTCTACTGATGCGCCAGGTCAATCCCGAGATCTGGTCCGCGCGCGGCGTGGTCAATGCCCTGACCGCGCCCCTGATCGCGGTGTCGGTGGCGCGCAGCGCCTCGTGGTCGACCCATATCGCCGTCTCGCGCCGCCTGCTGTTCCATTCGGCCGCCCTGTTCGGCTCGGCCGCCTACCTGCTGGCCATGGGCGCGGCCGGTTATTACTTGCGCTACTTCGGCGGCCAGTGGGGCTCGCTGATGCAGATGGCCTTCCTGTTCGGGGCGCTGGTGCTGCTGGCCGGCATTTTGTTCTCGGGCACCTTCCGCTCCTGGCTGAAAGTGTTCATCAGCAAGCATTTCTACAGCTACAACTACGACTACCGCGAAGAATGGCTGCGCTTTACCCGCACCCTGTCCGAAGCCGGTCCCAACCTGGGCGAGCGCACCCTGCAAGCGGTGGGCGAGCTGGTGGAAAGTTCCGGCGGCATGCTGTGGATCCGGCGCGAAGCGGGCCAGTGCGAACCGGTGGCCAGCTGGCATTTGCCCGACAGCGCGCCGTCCGAGCCGGACGACTCGGCCTTTTGCCGCTTTCTGGAATCGCGCCAGTGGGTGGTCGACCTGCAGGAATTTACCAAGGATCCCGACAAGTACGAGGGCCTGGTGCTGCCCGAGTGGCTGGGTAAATTTCCGCGCGGCTGGCTGGTGGTGCCGCTGATGCTGCAGGGCCGCCTGTTCGGCTTCATGCTGCTGTTGCAGCCGCGCAGCGCCATCACCCTGAACTGGGAAGTAATCGACCTGCTCAAGATTGCCGGCAGCCAGGCCGCCAGCTACCTGGCCCAGCACGAAGCGGCCAGCGCCCTGATGCTGGCGCGCCAGTTCGAGTCCTTCAACCGCATGTCGACCTTTGTCGTGCACGACCTGAAGAACCTGGTGTCGCAGCTGGGCTTGCTCATACCCAATGCCGAAAAGCACAAGGACAACCCGGAGTTCCAGCGCGACATGCTCGAAACGGTCACCTTGTCGGTGCAAAAGATGCGCCTGATGCTGCAAAAGCTCAGCCGCAGCGCTTCGCAGGAGCGCCCTGCTCCGCTGTCCATCGAAAAACTGCTGGTCCAGGCGGTGGCCAGCAAGGCCGCCTTCGAGCCGCGGCCGCTGCTCACGATCGCCGAGCCGCGCCTGCGCGTGGTGGCCGACTGGGAGCGGCTGGAGCGGGTAGTCGGTCACCTGATCCAGAACGCGATCGAAGCCACGCCCAAGGAAGGCCAGGTGGCAATCACGCTCAGCCGCGCGAACGATTCGGTTATCATCGAGATCCGCGACACCGGCGAAGGCATGAGCGAAGAATTCATCCGCGAGCGCCTGTACAAGCCGTTTGAATCGACCAAATCGGCGGGCATGGGCATCGGCGCCTTCGAGAGCCGCGAATACATCCATGAGCTCGGCGGCAGCCTGACAGTCAGCAGCACGCCGCCTGAAGGCACCACATTCAGAATCACCCTGCCGCTATGCCAGCAGGACACTCAAACTGTCGACAAAGCCGCATGACGGCCAGAGGATCGCTGTGACCCAAAACAAAATGAAGATGCTCATCATCGAAGACGACCCCGGCCTGCAAAAGCAGTTGCGCTGGTGCTTCGATGCCTACGAGGTGGTGGTGGCGGGCGACCGCGACGCCGCGCTGGCGCAGGTGCGGCGCCACGAGCCGGCGGTGGTGACGATGGACCTGGGCTTGCCGCCCGATCCGGACGGCGCCACCGAAGGCCTGGCCACCCTGCGCCAGATCCTGGCGCTGGCGCCGGATACCAAGGTCATCGTCCTGACCGGGAACCAGAACCATGCGCACGCGGTCGAAGCGATTGGCCTGGGCGCGTACGACTTCCACCAGAAGCCGTTCGACCCCGAAATGCTGGGGCTGGTGGTGCAGCGCGCCTTCTATCTGCACGCGCTGCAGCAGGAAAACCGCCGCATGCGCCAGTCGCAGGCCGATTCGCCGCTGAGCGGCGTGATCAGCCGCGACGCCGGCATGCAGCGCGTGTGCCGCAATATCGAAAAAGTGGCGCCCACGTCGGCGTCGGTGATGGTGCTGGGCGAAAGCGGTACCGGCAAGGAAGTGCTGGCGCGCGCACTGCACCAGTTGAGTCCGCGCGCCAACCAGCGCTTCATGGCGATCAATTGCGCGGCGATTCCCGAGAATCTGCTCGAGAGCGAGCTGTTCGGCTACGAAAAAGGCGCGTTTACGGGCGCGGTCAAGCAGACCAAGGGCAAGGTCGAACTGGCGCACGGCGGCACCTTCTTCCTCGACGAGGTGGGCGATCTGCCGATGTCGCTGCAAGCGAAATTGCTGCGCTTTTTGCAGGAGCGCGTGATCGAGCGCGTCGGCGGGCATGAAGAAATCGCCGTCGATGTGCGCATCGTGTGCGCGACGCACCAGAATCTCAAGGCACTGTCGGCCAGCGGGCGTTTTCGCGAGGATTTGTACTACCGCCTGTCGGAAATCGTGGTCACCATTCCGCCGCTGCGCGACCGGGTCGGCGACGCGGCGCTGCTGGCGCACCACTTCAAGAACAAGTTCTGCGCGCAGGAATCGCGGCCGACCTTGCATTTCAGCCAGGAAGCCATCGGCGTGATCGAAAGCTACCCGTGGCCGGGCAATGTGCGCGAGATGGAAAACTGCATCAAGCGCGCCATCATCATGGCCGACGGGCCGCAGATTACGGCGGACGATCTGGGATTGTCGGCCTCGGCCGAACCGGAGCAGCCGATCAACCTGCGCCAGGTGCGCGACGAAGCCGAGTATGCGGCCATCGTCAAGGCGCTGGCGCGGGTCGATGGCAACATCGTGCGCGCCGCGGAGTTGCTGGGGATCAGCCGGCCGACCTTGTACGATTTGATGAGCCGGCACGCGATCAAATCGGCGGCGGCGGGCGCGTAAGGGGGCTCACCCAGGCAGTTCTTTTCCAAACGGCTAGCATGCGGCACCCGATCGTTACGGCCGCGGTGAGCTTGCCGATCTGGCCGCACGTCGCTTTCATGGCGTGATGATGAGTTATTCGAACGTACCCGGTTTGCTGGTCATGCCGAACGCCGGCGCAATCGTTGCTTAACGCACGTCGGCGGACCTGGCATTGTGGCGCTTGCGCCTCGCCAATGCCATGGCACCACTGACCAGAAAGTACACCGCCACTACCACGGCAATGTAGCCGACCGGGTCGCGCGCATCCTCCACGAGCAAGATGGCGGCGCCAAGCGCACAGAGGGTTCCCGAGACGATATCGAAAATGGGATGCTCACTAAACAAGCTCAGCATGTCAGAGACCAGCCTTGCCGCGAGCAAGCAGAGAAATACCGTTGAAAATGTCATGTATGCGGATACCCGTGTGTTGAAGAACGGCAGATCCGATCTTGGCGCGTTCCCGTTGACGACCACTGAAGGCCAGCGGTATGGCCGTAGGAATTGTCTCAGAAAACCTGGTCGCCGATAACTTTTCTCCAGCCCGGACAGCATGGCTTGCGCAACGTCCGAGCCCAAGTCCAAGTTCCATGAACAGGTTGTGGGCGCGATTGCGCCTCCAGGCGATGAATAAGGACGTCGAACAAGCATCCGCAACACCACAAATATTGCATTATCAAAACAACCAACATAGTATAATATTAATAATTGAGCTGACTTTGCGGGAACGTTTATTGGCCTGTCTTCGGCTGGCCGGGCTCCGCGCCGAACTTAATTCATCAGCAAGCAAAAGAATAAATCAACCCAGCGGGGACCGCATGTTCGAGCGCATCGATCACGCGCATCAGCGATATCCTGAACCATACCCGTGCCGGCTCTGCCGCCGAACTTGAATCGACGCTCAACAATTACCCGAAAATCGACCACCACAACCTCCGACAGCGCGGGCTAAAGCATGTGATTCCAATTGAAACTCTCAGGCATGACAGAAAAAACAGTCCGCCATGCTGGTTAACGGTATACATAAGCGGATGGATCGTGACAGACTCGGTTTAGCCAGCACGATGAGCGCGCATTAACCGGTTGAAAAAACCAAGCAACAAGGTAAATTGCAAAAACCACAACCAGGAGCACTTGACGCATGAAAAAATATTTGGCATCGGCGCTATTCAAATCGACGTGGGCGGCAATAACGCTATTGTCGGCTCTCGCATTACCTCCAGCAACGGCAGCCACGCCAGAAGAGCCCCAGGTTGCGAATGACATCGCAGCTGTGCGCGGACAGCTGGCAAAAGCCATTATTTATATAGGCCCGGAAAACTGGGCGTTCAGCACCGCGAAAAATGAAAGTCAGCTACCTTCGATTTCCTGTGAATATATTTTAACGGATGCTGACTCTCTGTCCACCTTAATGGATATCCTTGAGCGCGGGAAATTTGCGAACCACCCGCCCCCTTATCGGATGAATGTACGGATGGGCATTTATCTCCACCGAACCGATGGGGCAGTTAAGAAAATACTTCTGAACAATCCAGGACTCAATGCCGGCATGCGGGGCCGGTACGACGAGCACACGGGGGTAATGTCGAGTCCCGCCTTTGCCGACGAATTGCGCGCTTTTGCTGCAACTCGTCAGCAAACAAAACCCAACTATTATTGCGACAGCGACAAACTGGATCCAGAAAAAGCTGCGTCCATGATCATCCCTCAACCGAAATAAAAGCTGGAGCAAGATAACATGGCAGTCACCGCGTCCAGTTTTAATATAGTCAATCCTACGCCTGAAAAGGTGGCAAAACTAGAGAGCGCCCTTACTTACCTTCAGTCAAATGGAAGTCAGATGGCAATTGGCCTTTTGGAAACATCCGCTGCAAGCGGGGTCAAAGTGATATTTTCAGACCCCCGCGTTAACCAGCACTCCGGGTACGGCAGCGCGGCTCATGCCATCGTGTGGAACCCGGAGGAAGGCGTCATGATCAGTGATGATGCCGGCAATATCAAAGGCGTGCAATCGTCAGCAAACGTATTCGTACATGAGGCGGCGCACTCAATTGACGCGGGAGGAATAGCCCGGACGAGAATTCTGCACGATACCTATTTCAATTTATATGAGATGTCGGCCACCATCATGAGCGATACGGTCGCCAAAGACTTGGGGGAAGTGGTGCGGAACAACTATTCCGGCGTTGATATAAAAGTGAAAAACGTCACGTCCCATACGACTGACGACAAGCTCTGGGTTCAGATTGGCGCTAACGGACAACCGGAAACTGGACCACGATTCACGCCCACGGATGTTGCGCCGCGTTTCGGATCGGAGCATGCCTACAAGGACGTACAGCCAGGCAGGTTACCTGCCGAGGTACCAGTGGCGCCCAGTCCGCCTCCCGTCGTTCAGCCGAACCAGCCCCAACCCAGTACCGGGGCACTCGAGAGCGACTGGTGTCCGATGCCTGCGGACACTTCCGGCGGCGGTACGGCTGTGCCGCCCCCGGCACCAAGTGGACCAGCCGCGTTTGGCAGGCAAATTCAGGCAGCCGGTCTGGAGCTGACCGAGCCGCCCGTCATGGATGGCACCCTGCAGCGCGTGGCGGTCGCCAGTGGCATGCCGGGCAACCGCGATGGCGCGTATACCGGGCATCTGGATGGCCATGCTCACGGACAAATCACCAATTTCGCCAGCGGCGTCAAACTGGACTGGAGCATGGACGGGATAGCGCTGTCGGACAAGCAGCAAGGCCAGCTGGCGGTGGATACACAAAATGCACGGCAGCAGCGTGGCGCCGAGCTTTCCGAGCAATACAATAACGTTGCCGCAAGGACGACGGAGAAACTCGATCGGCTGCCCGATGCCCCGCCGGCGCAAGGCAATGCGTATCTGGCGGGCAAGCAGATCGATGCCCACGGCGTCAAATTCGATGGCGACAAGCTAATCATTCCGCTGCGCGACATCGATGGCAAGGTCTGGTCGGCGCAGACGATCGGCCCCGGGGACGATGGCGGCGCGACGTTTGAAAAAGGCGGCCGCAGGGTTGGCAACATGCACATCATCGGCGACATCAAGCCGGGTAACGATGTGCTCGTGGCCGAAGGATACGCAAGCGGCGCCTCGCTGCACCAAGCCACCGGAAAACCGGTCGTGGTGGCCTTCGATGCGCGCAACATGGATGCCGTGGTCGACTCGGTAAAGTCACGCCATCCGACCGTTCCTTTGCACATCATGGCGGACAATATCGGTGTCGAAAAGGCCACTGCGGCGGCAGAGAAGCACCAGGTCGGCATTGCATTCCCGGAGTTCAAGACGGCGGGCACGATGGCCGACTTCAACGAACTGCATATACGCGAAGGCTTGCCGGCGGTAAAGGAGCAAGTCGACAAGGCGGTGGCCCGGTCGGTCGATCACAGCCTGGAACAGGCAACTACGGCAGCCCGTGCGCAACGCGGCGACAGCGCCGAAGTGAGGGCTGCCGCGGCCGACAGCAAGCACACGGGACCGGTGACGGCCATGACCAGTTATCACGCGGTCCAGGCGGTGGGCGAGAAAGCCTTCATCGCGCACGAGTTGCGCGATTTGCCGAGCATCCCGGTCCAGGACAAACCGATCCTGATTGCGTATCACGACGGCCGCGCACAGATGAGCGACATGGCGCCCGAGAGAGCAGCCGGCCAACAGCGTTAAAGAGGGTCTAAACCGCCAGGCGCGTACTGCCACCACGCGCCTGGCGTTGCAGAGCTTGCGAACGGGACGGTTCGACCCCGCCAATGCGGGTCAAATGTCACTCAAAGCCAGGCCGGATACTACTCATAGATGTAAGGATCGAAGTCGAAAGACGATTCCGCTTCGGCGAGGGCCAGGATGGCTTCAGTGCTGAAATTGAGTACTGGACGCAAACGCTCCCCATCCGCGTAGAGTAAAAGACAGACTTGCGGCGAAAATGCTTTCAGTAGCGAAAGCGAAGCAAGACCCAGTGCCGCCCTTGCGCCATGCAACGCATCCACGATCAATGCAGAAAAATCCACATCATCATAGGTATCGAGCACGCGTTTGAAAAAGACCTTCTCTTCAATGCCATCGTCGCCGACCACCTGAATCGTCAATCTGATCATGTCGCCTCGCTCACGGACGCGCTAAGTGAAAGGAAACCGACATCCGGGAAATCCGCAGACCGATATGTTGCCGTGATTTTTCCATTGGAGCGAAAGAAAACTGCCGCACGCCACACCCCGCCAGCCTCGCTGACGGAAAACTCGGAAATATATTGATCGCGTGCGCCGCTCTCCACATCGAAGGCGAGCTCGCCAATCTCGCGCAGGATGATCGATGCTGGCGTCAGACCAGGATAATCCGGCAAGCCGCGCAAATTTGCATGGATATCGGCGATCCTGAACTCAAGCGTACCGGCCGCGATATCCCAGACGATCGCCTGTAGGCATGCGTCGTGCAGGTCGCCCAGACGGGCCAGTGTGGTCTTTAATGTGTCCATGGCGCCGACGAAAAGTAGGGAACGGCGGAATTGACGTGCAACATGGCATGGATGGGGCGCGGTCGCTTGATAAAGTGGAGACCGGCCCGTGGACACAGGCGCAAATCAGGCAGGCGTGGAACTGCGCTCTTCGAATTTGTGAATGTACTGCTGTCCGATGTACGAACCCATTTGCACGGCATCGCGCATGATTTCCATGCCTTTGACCGGGTCTTTTTCCACGCCCAAACCGTCGTAGAAAGCCGCGCCGATATAGAAGACCGCATCAGGATGGTTTTGCTCGCCAGCCTTCATGAACCACGCCAGCGATTCGCCAAGATTCTGCGCCAGCCCTTCGCCATTCAGATACAGCACACCCATTTCGTACTGGGCCTGCGCCAGACCGGTCTCGGCCGCTTTGGAAATCCATTCCACCGCCTTCGCCATGTCGGCCTGGCAACCGTAGCCCTTCATATAGTACAAGCCCAGGTCGAATTGGGCCCATGCATTGCCAGCCTCTGCGGCGGTTTGCATGATGGTAAAGGACAGTTCCGGGTTGGCGACGCAGCCCCAGCCTTTGTTGTAATACAGGGCCAATCCGTACAAACCATCCGGATTTTGCTGCTCGGCGGCGCGCTCCATCCATGGAAAGGCTGCATCAGGATCATCGAAAGACTGATGCAAGGTTCTCGCATATTCCACCTGAGCCTCTGCGTCACCGCTCTCGGCCGCCAGCCTTAACGGTTCGAGGGCCGCGTCGCGCCCGGCGAGCTGGAGATCATCGCTAACATACTGCTGTTCTGTTTCTTCATTATTCGGCATGCAGTTACTCCTTGAAAACCATGAGCGAAATATACTCGGACAGCTATGTTGCTGACCGTCGCTATATTATAGGAAGATTAATAGCTTGTTTGTCATTATTTTCCCGTGCGCGACTGGCGGCCACATATCGCAGCCAATCGCAGCCGGAACTTTGTGAAACCGATTAATATGCTCCGCGTGCAGCCGTCTTTTTTCCAGCCACTTCCACCAAAAAATCCGGCCCCGCGAACGTCCACGGGATCACCCATCCGGCACAGGCCAGCAGCACCTGCGTGATATCGCCGAAGCGCCCCGGCAATTCTTGCTGCGACCACTCCAGCCAGAATACCACCGCGGCAATGAGCACCGCGCCGATCACCACCACCGGCTGGCGGTGGCCGATCGGCGTCGCCAGGCGCGCCAGATACGCCATCGCAAAAAACGGCCAGAAGATGTCGAGGATATTCTGCAGCCCCGACAGCGATTGCATCTGCCCCACCAGCGGAATCCAGTTAAAACCATACACCATCCCGTCCGGCCCCGGTGCCAGTTCGCTGATGACGAAACCGGTGCCGATCAGCACGATGCCCATCCACGCGGCACGCCGCATCCGGCTGGCCAGCAGCAAAAACATCCACGCGGCAAATGCGCCGGCGACCGCTTCGAGCGACAGCTGGCGCCCTTCGATGATGATCTTGAGCAGGAGCACGCACGCAACCAGAGAACCGAACAGCAGCAAGGCCGGCTTGTCTTCGCGCGTGAGCGTGCGCGCCACCATGCCCAGGCCAGCAAGGTAACAGGCGTAGGTGAGCATCTGCGCCATCTGCATCGCCTGCGGCTGCTGCAGCGAGCGGTACAGCAGCGCCAGCCCGTGGCGCAGCTGCCCCATGTCGAGGGTCGGCACCAGCGGACTGGTTTGCGACAAGGCCCACAGCGCCAGCGCCGCCAGCCCCAGGTTGGGCAAGGTGCCGCGCCGCAGCCAGTGCGCGCGCAATGCCACCAGGCGCGGCCCGGCCAGGGTTTCGCCGTGCAGCAGGGAAGCGAGCACGCCGCCGGCCATGCTGCCGGCAATATTCAATACCAGGTCGATGCGCGAGGCGTCCCGGCTCGGCAGGAACTGCTGGATCGCTTCCATCGCCAGGCTCAGCACGCCACCGGCCACGGCCGCCGTCACCAGCGCCACGCCAAAGCGCGTGCTGCGCATCAGCCAGGCCACCATGAACAGGCCGAACGGCATGTAGGCGAGCACGTTCTGGACCAGGTCGGCCTTTTCCACGCGCACGTGGCCGGCAAACAGGAAGCTGAACAGGGGCGCGCCCGGCTCGCGCCAGCCGGCGAACGGATACAGGCTGCCGTAGACGATCAGGACGACAAAGAGCAGGACCAGGCGGCGCATCGGGTGCGCCTCAGCCCTGGCTGCGACGGGAGCGGCGCTGCGGCGGCAGGCCCGTCATCGCACCGGCTCGTCCCACTTGCCCGCTGCGACCAGCTTGTTCTTGAGCCCCGGCAAAGGAAAGCCCAGTTCATAGGCCTTCTTGGCGTGCAGCCTGGCCTTGTCGTAATCTTTTTTCCTGAGGTAAGCCAGCCCGGCGTTGTAATTGATGGTCGGGTTTTCCGGCTGCAGTTCCACCGCGGTGGTAAACATATTCACCGCTTCGTTGGTTTTGCCGAGCGAGAGCAGATAACTGCCGTAGGTGGCGCGCACGGCGGCGTCATCCGGCGCGAAGCGGATCGCGCGGTTGAAATAGCATTCCACCGGCCACTTGGTCGCGGGCACTTTCACCTGCTTGTCGCGCAAGCTGACCATGGCCAGGGTGGCCAGGGCGCGCGCATGATTGGGAATCGCGCGCAGGGTGTAGTCGAGGTCGCCGCCGAGATAGCTGGTGTTGCCCTTGATGCCGGCTTCGACTTCGGGCGTGAAGTGGGCGCCCTCGACGATTTCGAGGTTGACCTGGCCGCGCTTGCGGTAGTCGAGCGGGCCGTAGTGATTTTTCAGCTCGCCGCAATAGTTCAGCGCCTGGGCGCCGGTCGAGGTCAGCAGCACGGTGCCGGCTAACAGGTAAGGCAATAGTTTCATCGATATCCTTTTCTCTGCCATGAAGACGGCCGGGCGCGCGCTTACCACGAGCGCAGCCAGTCGCCGGTCCAGTTCACCACCTGGTCTTTCCACACGCGCCGCGAAAACGTGTGGTCCGCTTCAGGCAAGGTCCGGCGCGACACCTGCGGCGCAGCCAGCAAGCCTTGCCACTGCTCGGATGCGGCGGCGGTGTCGAGAAACTCCTGCGCGGTCAGGTCGGCGCCGCTGATGATCAACAGGACCTTGCCGCGAAAGCGCGCCAGCCCGGCCTGCATGCGCTCGGGCAGCGATGCCGGCCCGCCAGCGGAAGCGCCGGAAGCGCCGCCCCTGCCCTTGCCGAACGCGGCACCGGCGATGCGCACGAACGAGCCGGCCGCGGCAGCCACATTGAATTGGCCGCGCAGGATCTTTTTCCACAGTTCCGGGTCAAACAATCGGGCGCGGTAATAATGCTTGATGGTGGCCTTGGCATGGCCGCCGCTGGTGCGCACCCATGGGTTGAGCAGCACCAGCCCGGTCACGCGGGCATCGTCGGCGGCGTAGAAAATCGCGGCCGAGGCGCCGTCGCACAAGCCCCAGATGACCACTTCCTCAACGCCGGGCAAGGCCTTGAACAGGTTGTCGACGGCGGCGCGCAGGTCCTCGCCGACCGCCTCGAAGTCGCGCATGGCGCCGTGGCTGTCGCCCATGCCGCGGTAGTCGAAGCGCAGCGAGGCGATGCCCTGCGCCGCCAGAGCGCGCGCGAGCGTGGTGAACTGGCGGTGGCTGCCGACCCGGTATTGCGGGCCGCCGACCACGATCAGCACCGCGCGCCTGGCTATCTGCGCGGGCACGCTGACGATGCCGAACAGCGCATCGCCGCCGCAGTTAAAACTGAGCACCTCTTCACGATAGTCCATGCGGCGCTCCCTGAAACAGGGCCGACGTGGCCGCCAGCAGTGCGGGCGACTCGGCGATTTCCTGGGTCGACCAGAATGGCGGGCAGGTAACTTGCTGCAAGTGCAGGTCGACGCCGGCCTCGCGCCAGGCGTCGGCCAGGCGCACCACGGCCGGCGTGAGCGGCCGCTCGGGCGCGGCCGAGGTCTCGATCCAGTGCACCGGGCAACCCAGGGGCGCGAGCTTGGCCGCGTCCCGGCTGTCGATGGCGGCAGCCAGCGCCGGGGCGATGTCGTAGCCTGCCACTTCGAGCATCTCGCCGCCGAGCAGCGCGGCGCGCAGGGCGGCCGTGCCGGTGCTTTTATCGGGCTTTTTGGCATCGGCGCCATCGGCCAGCATGGCGTTGGCGGTGAGCAGGCGCAAAAACTGGGTCAGGAAGGTGGCGCCGTTTTGCACCGGTTGCCACAGCACCAGTTGCGCGAGCGGGTGGCGCGTGTTCTCGTGCGCATAGTCCAGCGCCAGCAAGGCGCCCAGGCGCAGTCCCCACAGGGTCAGCGGGGCGGACAGGCGGGCCGCGAGCCAGTCGCAGCCGGCGGCCAGGTCGTCTTTCCAGATCTCCCAGCGGGCCTCGGCAAATTCGCCGCTGCTGTCGCCGCAGCCGTACAGGTCGAGCTGCAGCACGCCGTAGCCTTGCGCCGCCAGCGCGCGCGCCTGCAGGGCGGCCATGCGGCGCGCCTTGTTCATTTCGTCGCCGAAAGGATGCACGTACAGGACCGCGCCGTGGCAGCGCGGCCCGGCGGGCGGATGGAACAGGCAGAAACGTTGTCCCAAGTCCGTCTGGAGAAAGAAGGGCTCGGCGCCGGGCGGCTTGGGATGGACAGTCATCAGGCCAGTTTTTGCTTCACGAACGCATTCAGGCTGCCCAGCGTTTCAAAGGTACTGGCGCTGATTTCATCGTCGTCGATGGTGATGCCGAAATGCTCTTCCAGCGCGGCCATGAGGTTCACCACCGCCATCGAGTCGAGCTCGGGGATGCTGCCCAGCAGGGCGGATTGCTCGTTCAGTTCCTTGCCGGCATCGCCCAGGCTGAGCACGTCGGTGAGGATGGTTTTGATGTCTTCGAGATACATGGAAATCCTAGATAAATGAATGCTGATCGCGTCGCTTGCGCCAATGGCGGGAAAGGTCGCGACATGTTACACGGCGGCCGGACAAACAGTCCAGAGCGCCATCGGCGTGCGCGCGCCCCTTACACCGTGTCGCCATTGCGCCGCAAATTTTGCATCATGCGCAGCATGAAACGGAACTGGCCGCGGTCCCACGGCGTGAATCTGGGCAACTGGAACAGGTCGCCGCCCGGCCGCGCCGCGCCCCACGAGGTCGACACCGCCGCGTCGAAGCCCAACTCCTTCACGATGGCCACATGCTCGGCCAGGTAATCCTGTCCCGGCTTGCCGTTCGGGTAAGCGAACAGCCGCACCGGCGCGCCGATGATCGCTTCCAGCGCGGCCTTGCCGTCGGCAATCTCCTTGCGCGCGCCGGCCGCCTCCATGCGCGCGACAATCGGATGGTTGACCGTATGCGCGCCGATCTCCATGCCGGCCCGGTGCAGCACGCGCACCTGTTCGGACGTCATCATCAGGTCGTCCGGCAGCGCCACCGGCACCAGCGCGCACAGCGCCGCCACCTGGCGCAGGCGCTCGTCGAGCGGCAGGTACTTGAGCGCGTTGAGCAGGGTCGAAATCGCCGCCTGCCGGCTGGCCACCGACTCGAGCACGAACTCGCCCTGCCCGGCCGGTCGCAGATCGATGCGCTCCGGCGCGCGGCGGATCAGCTCGATCACCGTGTCGTTCCACATGCGCCCGCCGTTCAGGAAGCCGCTGGCGATGAAAAACGTCGCGTGCACGCCATGCCGCTGCAGGATCGGCAAGGCGATCCCGGCATTGTCGGCGTAGCCATCGTCGAAGGTGATGCAGGCCGCGCGCGGCGGCAGCTTGCCGGCCTTCAAGCCGCGCACGCCATCGGCCAGCGAGATGATATTGAAGCACTGTTTCAGCTGGGTCAGCTGCGCATCGAAGCGGCGCGCGTCGACCTCGTCCGGAAAAATCGCATCCTGCTGCGGCAGCACGCGGTGAAAGATCAGGATCGACAGGCGCTGGCGCGCGCTGCCCAGGAACCCCAGGTGGCGCATGGCGTGGCTGGCCATGCCGGCCCAGGCCGGTCCGGCAGGCGCGGGGTCGACGCGATCGGTGCGCTGGTGCGGCATGGAATGCTCTTTCGTGGTGAACAGGGTCATGGCGCGGCCGCACTGTGCGCCTGGGCGTGGGCCTCGGTCTGCGCGGCCCGGGCGGCGTCGCGCGCGGCCACCCTGGCGGCAGCCGCCTCGGCCGCCAGCGTTTTCTCGATAATGTAGCCGGTACTCACCACCGCCGCCATCAGATAGTAGGGCACGTCGTAATACAGCAGGCTGAGGAAGGCGCCGCCCACCCCGAAGCCGAGCAGGCTGACCTGGATCATGCGGGCAAGGTCGCCGGCCCATTTGAAGTCCTCCCTTTTCGCCGATATGCGCACGATCCAGGACGCCTTGCGCCAGGTCAGGAAAGCCAGCAACAGATAGATGCCGAGCCCGATAAAGCCATGCTCGCCCAGCGCCTGGAAATAAATACTGTGGGCGGCGTGCACATCTTCCGGCACCGGCGCGTACAGCTCGAAAGCGGTGCGGTTATAAATCTCGAAGCCGCCGCCGAGCGGACGGTCCTTGGCCATGTTGTATGCCATATACCAGGCATTGATGCGTCCCATGGCCGAACTGTCTTCCTTGTAGGTATTAATGGTCTCCATGCGCGTGGACCATTTTTCGGGCATGAAGGCGATGGCGAACGGCACCATCAGCACCATCAAGCCGCCCAGCAACACTTTCTTGGGGCTTTTCAGCCACAGGAAAAACAGCATCGCGGCAATACCCACCAGCGCCCCGCGCGAGTAGGAACCGAGCGCGGCAAACGAACACAGCATGATCGAGGCCGCCATGCCCCAGCGGATCCACTTCTTTTCCGCCGACATATACAGGTAGAACATGATCGGAATGATGGTGATGAAGGCCAGCGCGACTTCGTTATTGCCCTCGATGTAGCTGCCCTGCGGCCCCCACACGATGCTGCCGCCGCCCGTCATCACGGTAAAGATGCCGCCCTTCACCCCGTAATAGCCGAGCGAACCGACCAAAACCCAGATCAGCAGCTGTACCTGTTTCTGGGTCTTGATGAGCATGATGGTGGCAAAGGTCATCAGCATGATCTTCGAGACGCGGTTGAGCATCACCACCGATTCGGCCGGCCACATCGAGAAAATCGTCGTGATGCCCATCCAGGCACTGAACGCCATCAGGGTGCACACGATCGGCGTCATGGGCAGCTTCTTGGGATCGCGCGTGACCAGCAAGCCGATCAGGGTCACGCCGGCGATGATCGCGGCGAACGGAAAGGAATAGGCAAAGCCCCAGCTGAGCCGGTGCGGGTTCATCACGCTGATCCATACCCACATCAGCACGCCGATATACGGGCGCTTCAGGATAAACGGTAGCGAGCCGAAAACAACCAGCGTAATGACTAGGTCTCTCATGGACGATCTGGTTAAGTTAGGCTAATCGGCCGTGGCGGATTCGCTTAAGTAATATGTAATTGATATTGTTAGTGTTCAAGTGGTAAGATTGTACTTGAACTTCCTCCAAATATCGCTTGCAGAGAAAAATTGTTCTCCGCACAATTTGGCTAGCGTCAGTACTTGGCGCAAGTCGCCCCCTTTTCGTCCCGAACAGCAACGTTTTGGCTTTCAGCCGTACGCAAGGTTTCAATGAGTGACTTGATCCACGACTTCATCTTCCGCTCTGCCGGCCGCACCCCACAAGCGGAGGCGCTCGTTTATGGCAGCCGCCGTCTGGATTACGCAACACTTGCGGATTCCGTACGGCAAGTCTCGACAAGCGTGCTCGGTCTCGGCCTGGGCCGTGGCCAGCGGCTCGCGGTGTATCTTGAAAAAAACATCGAGAACGTGGCCGCCATGTTCGGCGCCGCGGCCGCCGGTGGCGTGTTCGTGCCCGTCAATCCGCTGCTCAAGCCGGAACAGGTCGCCTACATCCTGGCCGACTGCAATGTGCGCATCCTGGTCACCTCGGCCGACCGCCTGAAGTTGCTCGCCGCCGCCCTGGGCGCCTGCCCGGACCTGCACACCGTCATCGTCACCGGCAATGTCGACAACGCGCCCGCGCTCGAACGCATCAAGGTAGTGGCCTGGGACGCCGCCCTGGCCGCCGCCGTGCCCGCCACCCCCGCGCGCAATATCGATACCGACATGGCGGCGATTTTGTACACCTCGGGCAGCACCGGCAAGCCGAAAGGCGTAGTGCTCTCGCACCGCAACATGGTGGCCGGCGCCAACAGCGTGGCCAGCTACCTGGAAAACACGCCCGCCGACCGCATCCTGGCCGTGCTGCCGCTCAGTTTCGACTATGGCCTGAGCCAGCTGACCACGGCGTTTTCTGTCGGCGCCACCGCGGTGCTGATCAACCACCTGCTGGCGCGCGATATTCTCAAAGCCGTGGAAGCGGAACGCATCACCGGGCTGGCCGCGGTGCCGCCGCTGTGGATCCAGATCGCGCCCCTGCCGTGGCCGGCCGACTGCACCCTGCGCTACCTCACCAATTCCGGCGGCGCCATGCAGCGCCCCACCTTGGATGCGCTGCGCCGCGCACTGCCGAACGCCCAACCGTTCCTGATGTACGGCCTGACCGAAGCCTTCCGCTCGACCTACCTGCCGCCGTCCGAGCTGGATCGCCGCCCCGATTCGATGGGCAAGGCGATCCCGAACGCCGAAGTGATGGTGTTGCGGGCCGACGGTACCGAATGCGATCCCGGCGAAGCCGGTGAACTGGTGCACCGCGGCGCGCTCGTCTCGCTGGGCTACTGGAACGACCGCGCCAAGACCGCCGAGCGCTTCAAGCCGCTGGTCAGCGTGCACCACGGCCTGACCCTGACCGAAATGGCGGTGTGGTCGGGCGACACCGTGCGCAAGGATGAAGAAGGCTTCTTGTACTTCATCAGCCGCAACGATGAAATGATCAAGACCTCGGGCTACCGGGTCAGCCCCTCCGAAGTGGAGGAAGTCGTCTACGCGCGCGACGGCGTGGCCGAAGCGGCCGCCATCGGCCTGGCCCACCCCACCTTGGGCCAGGCCATCGTCGTCGTCGCGCATCCGAAGGAAGGCAGCGCCTTGAGCCCCGAATCCCTGCTGGCGGCCTGCAAGCCGCACCTGCCGGCCTACATGCTGCCGGCGCGCGTGATCATCTCGCCCGATAGCCTGCCGCGCAACCCGAACGGCAAAATCGACCGCAAGCTCTTGAGCGTGCAAATGGAACAGTTGTTTATGGAA
The DNA here is from genome assembly GCF_030846495.1 of Massilia scottii. Classification (NCBI taxonomy): domain Bacteria; kingdom Pseudomonadati; phylum Pseudomonadota; class Betaproteobacteria; order Burkholderiales; family Oxalobacteraceae; genus Massilia; species Massilia scottii. Next base: position 45,625 of record NZ_JAVCWM010000011.1, read on the forward strand.
GCAAGCCAATGAGCGTCCCACGTCCCCAACACGCGCCGCTGGCGCAATTCGAGGTCGAGGGCGATTGCCTGCAGATCGGCGGCATGCCGCTCACGCGCCTGGCCGAACGGGTCGGACGCACGCCCTTCTACGCCTACGACCGCGCCAAGCTGACCGAGAGGGTCGAACTGCTGCGCCGCCACCTGCCGCCGGAAATCCATCTGCACTACGCCATGAAGGCCAATCCGATGCCGGCCGTGGTCCAGCACATGGCCACCCTGGTCGACGGCATCGACATCGCCTCCGGCGGCGAACAGCGCGTGGCGCTCGACACGCCCATGGCGCCGCACCTGGTCAGCTTCGCCGGTCCCGGCAAAAGCGACACGGACCTGAGCTGCGCGATTGCCGCCGGCGTGGTGCTGAACATGGAGTCGGAAGCGGAAATGGAGCGCATCGCCGTCATCGGCCGGCGCCTGTCCGTCAAGCCGCGCGTGGCGGTGCGCGTCAATCCCGACTTCGAGCTCAAATCGTCGGGCATGAAGATGGGCGGCGGACCGAAGCAGTTCGGCGTCGACGCCGAACGCGTCCCGGCCATGCTGGAGCGCATCGGCGAACTGGAACTCGACTTCCAGGGCTTCCACATCTACAGCGGCTCGCAAAACCTGAAGGCGGCATCGATCCAGGACGCGCACGAAAAAACCTTCGCGCTGGCGATCCGCCTGGCCGCGCACTGGCCCGGTCCCCTGCGCACGCTCAACATCGGCGGCGGCTTCGGCATTCCCTACTTCCCCGGCGAAGAACGGCTCGACCTGGCCGCCGTGGGCGAAAACCTCAAGCGCATCCTGCCCGAGGTGCGGCGCGACCTGCCCGACACCGAGATCGTGATCGAACTGGGACGCTACCTGGTGGCCGAAGCGGGTATTTACGTCAGCCGCGTGATCGAGCGCAAGGAGTCGCGCGGGCAGGTCTACCTGGTCACCGACGGCGGCCTGCACCACCATCTGGCGGCATCGGGCAACTTCGGCCAGGTGATCCGCAAGAACTACCCGGTCGCCATCGGCAACCGCATGGCGGCCCAGGAGCGTGAAACCGTGTCCGTGGTCGGCCCGCTGTGCACCCCGCTCGACCTGCTGGCCGACCAGATGTCGCTGGCCAAGGCGGACGTCGGCGACCTGGTGGTCGTGTTCCAGTCCGGCGCTTACGGCCTGTCCGCCAGCCCGGTCGCCTTCCTGAGCCATCCCGTGGCGCTGGAAGTGCTGGTCTGATGCCATAATCCGCTCTCGATCCATCATCAACAAACAAAACCAACGCAAGCGCGAGGAGTGCAATGACTGAATTTTCCGGGATGCCGCAGTGAGCGGGCTGTGTGGATGGATCGGCCACGGCGCCAGTGCAGCTGAAAACCAGGTCCTGATCGAGGCCATGGCGGTCCCGCTGGCGGCCTTCGACAAGACCGGTATCAGCACCCTGCAAGCCTCGCGCAGCGCGGTGGCGGTAGCCGCACGTGCCGCCAGCAGCCATGCCTGGCAAGGCGATGGCCTGATGGTGGCCGTGTGGGGCGAACCGGAACTCGACGACGGCGCCGACGCGCAGGGCCAGCAAGATGGCCTGGCCGAGCGCGTGGCCCGCCTGTGGCGGCGCGACCCGGATGCCGTCTGCGTCAAACTGCGCGGCGCATTTGCGCTGGCCATTCTCGACGACGCCAAGGGCGAGGCCCTGCTGGCGATCGACCGCATGGGCACCCACCAGCTGAGCTACCAGACGGTGGCCGAGGCGCTGGTGTTCGCCACCTCGTCGGATGCGCTGATCCGCCATCCGAAGACGCCCGGAGCGATCGATCCGCAAGGCTTGTACAACTACGTCTACTTCCACATGGTCCCGGCGCCGGGCACCGTGTACCGCGGCCAGCAACGCCTGCTGCCGGGCGAATGCCTGCGCTTCAGGCAGGGCCGCGTCGACAAGCGCGCTTACTGGCGCATGGTGTTCGACGAACAGCCGCAGCACTCGTTCGAGGACCTCAAGCAGCAGTTCCGCGAGATCCTGCGCAGCAGCGTGCGCGACGCCGCCGGCAAGCAGCCGTATGGCGCCTTCCTCAGCGGCGGTACCGACAGCTCCACCATTGCCGGCATCATGCGCGAGCTTGACGACAAGCCGGTCAACACCTATTCGATCGGCTTCGAGGCCGAAGGCTACGACGAAATGTCGTACGCGCGCCTGGCGTCAAAACACTTCGGCACCAGCCACCACGAATACTACGTCACGCCCGATGACGTGGTGGCCGCCATTCCGCGCATCGGCGCGGTGTTCGACCAGCCCTTCGGCAACGCCTCGGCGGTGCCGGCCTTTTACTGCGCGCGCCTGGCCCGCGCCGACGGCGTCACCCGCATGCTCGGCGGCGACGGCGGCGACGAACTTTTCGGCGGCAACGAGCGCTACTCCAAGCAGCACGTGTTCGCCCTGTATGACAAGGTGCCCGGCCTGCTGCGCAAGGCGCTGCTGGAACCGGCCGTATTCAACTTCCCGGCCGGCGAACATCTGAAGCTGATTCGCAAGGCGCGCAGCTACATCGAGCAAGCCTCGCTGCCGATGCCGGCGCGCCTGGAAACCTACAACCTGCTGGGCCGCTTCGGCCCGTCGCAAGTATTCACCGGCGAATTCCTGGCCAGTGCGGACGTCGGCGCGCCGCTGGCCAGCCTGTCGCATACCTACGCCCAGAACGATGCATCGAGCCTGATCAACCGCATGCTGGCGCTCGACCTCAAAGTGACGCTTGCCGACAACGACCTGCCGAAAGTGATCAAGGCCTGCGAGCTGGCGGCGATGGAAGCGGCCTTCCCCTTCCTGTCCGACCAGATGGTCGCGTTCTCGGCGCGCCTGACGGCCAAACAGAAATTGAATGGCACCCAGCTGCGCTACTTCTTCAAGGAAGCGCTGCGCGGCTTCCTGCCCGACGACATCATCACCAAGCAAAAGCACGGCTTCGGCCTGCCGTTCGGCGTGTGGCTGCAAAAGCACAAGCCGCTGCAGCAGCTCGCGCTCGACAGCCTGTCCGACCTGAAGGCGCGCCAGATCGTGCGTCCGGAATTCATCGATGCGCTGGTCGGCCAGCACTTGAACGAGCACGCCGGCTACCACGGCACCATGGTGTGGGTCCTGATGATGATGGAGCAGTGGTTCAAGCAGCGCTCCGCACCGCAAAGCTGATACCGATGCCCGAATACCAGCGTTTCGACGCCGTTGCATGTGAATTCCCCCGTCCGCGCGCTCCCCTGTTCCCCAGCCTGCGCTGGGCCGACCTGAGTTTCGGCGGGAGCGGCACGGTCGCTCCCGCCCTGATCGACGGCACCGCCGTGCGCCACTTCGCGCGCGGCCGTTACGCCATGCACGCGGCCTACCTGGCGGCCGGCATCGGCCCGGGTACCGCGCTCCTGGCCCCGTCCTACCACTGCCGCACCATGATCGACCCGGCGCTGGCGCTGGGCGGCACGGTGCTGTTCTATGAAGTCGACAGCGACCTGACGCCGCGCGTGGACAGCATTCGCGCCCTGCTGGCGCCGCGCGACCACGGCATCAAGGCGCTGGTGCTGCCGCACTACTTCGGCTTCGAGCAGCCGCCCGCGCTGCTGGCGGCCGTGATGGCCGTGTGCCGCCACCACGGCCTGATGTTCATCGAAGACTGCTCGCACGCCTGGCAGGTGGCGGCCAAGCGCGCCCAGGGCGCGCAAGCGAATGCCGACCACGTGCTGATGGCCAGCCCGTACAAATTTTTCGGCTGCGAGGATGGCGGCGTGTTGTGGGCCAACCCGGCGCTGTTTCCGATCACGCCACCGGCCCGTCCCGGCCTGCTGCGCGAAGCGAAGGCTTTCAAGTCGGCGTGGTCGCGCAACCGCGCCGCGCGCGTCGACGCCACCGAGGCGGTGCCGCGCGAGCCCGCGCTGCGCGGCCAGGACATCACCGAGCGCCACGACCAGCCATCGCCCCTGTACGAGCGCGCCATGGAAAACAAGAACAGCCTGGCCCTGTCGCGCTGGGTCATGCGGCGCACGCTGCTCGCGCCCCTGGTCGAACAGCGCCGCCAGCATTACCGCCAGTGGCTCGAAGCGGTGGCCGGCGCGCGCGGCGGCCAGGCCCTCATGCACGACCTGCCGGACGACTGCGCGCCGTACATGTTCCCGATCACGATCGCCGAACCGGACCCGGTGTTCTATCAGTTGAAGCAGGCCGGCATGCCGATCTTCCGCTGGGACGACATGGCGGTATCGAGCTGCACGGTGGCGCGCAACTACCGCCTGCACCTGCTGCACCTGCCCTGCCACCAGGGCTTGACCTCGCAGCAGATGGCCTGGATGACGGCGCTGGTGGCGAAAGCGCTGGCATGAGCGGCTGGACCAGCGTGCCGCTGCAGCGCTCCCTCGGCGCGCACGGCGCGGCCTGGGACCAGTTGAACCGGCGCCTGTTCGGCGACCATCCTCTCCTCACCACCCTGTTCATCGACGGCCTGCTGCAGCACTTCGGCGACGGCGGCGAGCACCTGTGCGTGTACCGGCGCGACGGCGTGACCGAGGCGATGTGCGTGCTCAAACGCCGCAATCCGCTGGTGTGGGCCAGCTTCCTGCCGCCGCAGGCGCAGATCGCCGCCACCCTGGTGGCCGATGGCGCGCTGCTGTCCTCATTATTGAGCAGCCTGCCCGGCATGGCGATCCAGCTCGACCTGCTGTGCAACGACCCGGCCGTGGGCGCCGTGCTGTCGGGCGCCGCGCCGCGCCGCCATTTGCTCAATCATGCGCTGACGATGAAGATCGATCTGGCGGGCAGCTTCGCCGGCTACTGGTCGTCGCGCTCCAAGCAACTGCAAAGCAATATCAAAAAGCGCGACAAGCGCCTGTTTGAGAACGGCATCGAACAGCGCCGCGTGCACATCGGCGAGGCTGGCGAGATCGTCGCGGCGGTCGACCGCTACGCCGCGCTGGAGGGCGCCGGCTGGAAGGGCCGCAACGGCACGGCGGTCGGCTCCACCCCGGCCCAGCACCAGTTCTACCGCGACCTGATGCAGCGCGCCGCGCTTGATGGCCACGCCTTCGTCTCCGAACTGTGGTTCGGCGACACGCTGGCGGCCTCGCGCCTGATCCTGCGCCGGAACGGCGTGTACGTGATCCTCAAGACCAGCTACGACGAAAGCTTCGCCGACTATTCGCCGGGGCGCCTGCTGCTGCGCGACGTGATCGAACAAGCCTTCGCGGCCGATCCGGGCGGCGCCATCGAGTTCTATACCGACGCCGACCAGAACCAGCTCGAATGGGCCACCGCCCAGCGCTGGATCCAGCACCGCACGCTGTACCGCTGGAACGTGGCCGAAGCGCTGACGGTATCGCTGCGCGCCTGGCGCAGCAATCCGCAGAGCCCCGACGGTTTGCTGGTGGAGGCGTTCGACCATCCCGACGCCCTTCCCGCCGACGTGCAGACCTTCATGACCAAGGCCGAAAAGCACAACGTGGCCTGCGGCCTGGCGTGGTACCGCAACCTGGTCGAAACGGTGTATCCGAAAAATCCCGGCCTGCGCTTCTACGTGCTGCGCCACGGCCAGCAACTGATGGCGGTGCTGCCGCTGCGCGCCGAAAAAGCCGGCGGCAGCTGGCAACTCAATTCGCTGTCGAATTTCTATACCAGCCTGTACGAGCCGGTGCTCGAACCGGGCCTCAAATCGCGCGAGATGGTGGCCGTGCTGTCGGCCATTCAAACCGAGTTTCCCGGCCTGGCGTCGCTGACCCTGGCGCCGATGGACACGGCCTCGCATTCGTACCAGACCTTGCTGGGCGCGATGCGGATCAAGGGCTGGATCGCGTTCGAGTATTTCACCTTCGGGAACTGGTACCAGCCGGTGAGCTTCGACTGGCCGACCTATCTGGCGGCGCGCAGCGGTCCGCTGCAAAACACCATCCGCCGGATGCGCAAGAAGTTCGCCGGCGATGGCGGCACCCTGGAGATCGTCACCAATCCCAAGGAGCTGCCGGTGGCGATTGCCGCGTACGAGAAGGTGTATGCGGCCAGCTGGAAAAAGCCCGAACCCTTCCCGGCGTTCACGCCAGGCCTGATGCAGGCCTACGCGGCCAAGGGCTTCCTGCGCCTTGGCCTGGCGTGGCTGGGTGGCGAGCCGGTGGCCGCGCAGCTGTGGATCGTCTCGCACGGACGGGCCGAAATCTACAAGCTGGCCTACGACGAGCGCTTCAAGGGCTATTCGCCGGGGACCCTGATCACGGCCATGCTGATGGAGCACACGATCGACAAGGACAAGGTGAACGAAGTCGATTACCTGAGCGGCGACGACGCTTACAAGAAGACGTGGATGAGCCACCGGCGCGAGCGCTGGGGCCTGGTGGCGTACAACCCCACATCGCTGCGCGGACTCACCGGACTGGCGCGCGAAGCGGCCGGCCGCGCCGCGCGGGGCGTGGCCGGCCGGCTGATCTGACAGGCTTTATGCCGAGGTGCGGATGAAGAAGATGTTGTGCGTCTTCCCGTTCGGCATCAGCATGAAACCGCGCAGCGCCGGCACGTAGCGGAAGCGGTTATGCACCCCGGCCCCCGTGGTCGCGGGCGGCATGGTGGGACTGGCCAGCTCGAACATGCTCATATCCCAGGTGTTGCCCCCATTCGGCTTGATCACGTAGATGCGTCCCGCACCCGCGCCCTGGCCGCAGTAGAACAGGAAGCGGTCGTTGGCCGGGTCGTAGTCCATGCCGGCGTAGGTCGGCTTGTCGGCCTTGAAGCTCTCCAGCGCCGCACTCGGATTGAAGCTCACCGAGATCTGCACCGAGCCATCGACCGGCACGCGCGACGCGAACACGCCGAGCGTCCCGTAACCCATGCCGTCGGCCCAGTTCAGCGAAAACAGCTGGTTGCGCAGCGAATCGTGCGCGATCGGCCAGCGGATGGTGTCGTTGCTGCGCTGCGTGATCGGCTGGCTCCAGGTACGGGTGGCGGCCGAAAAGCGCGCCAGGCCCGTGCTCCAGGTGTCGCCCGTGGCGCGGATCGATACCGCGCCAAGGTGGCCGGCCGGCGCGTCGGCCCAGGTGCCGGCGGGATCCCAGCTGTTGGTCCCCAGGTCGAAACCGTCGACCTTGTTGAAGAAGTGCGCATTGCCGTAAGCGCCGCGCACCCCGAACATCATCAGGCGGTTCAGCTGCGGCACGAAATGCACGGTGCTGTACAGGTGGCGCGAGGTCGGTTTGCCGTCGGCGTAGTAAGCCACGTCGATCGCGGTGACCGAGGACTGGCCGTGGCGCAGCTGCCACACCGGCGCATTGTCGGTCAGGCGCAGCGACACCACCCGGTTGTCGGCCGAGTCGAGGTGGCCGCCGGCGCCGGCGATCAGAATCTCGTTGGTGCGTTCATTGAAGGCGATGCCGCTGTAGGCATGCGCCGCCGCCCCGCCCGCGCCCGCGGTGCCGGCGATTTCGATCCACTCGCCCAGCCCCTTGCCGGAGAACCAGATCGGATCGCCCGCCTGCGGCGTGCTTGGCACCGGCAGCGGCTGGACCGGCGTGTAGTACGCCGGTTTCACGCCCCATACCGGCTTGGTGTCGAACGCGGCGCGCAAGGTGCCCCAGTTGGTGGCGCGCGTCATGCGCTCGTAGGCTTCGCGCGCGCCCGGCACGCCGTGGCGCACCGCGTAGGCAATCGCCGGCACCAGGTTGCCCCACAAGGCGCGCTCGCCCGGCATGTATTCGCCGGCCAGGGTGCCTTCGACCTTGCCCAGCCAGACTGGCGGCTTGGCATAGGTTGCGCTGTACACCTCGGCCTCGGAGCTGTACCAGGGACCGGCGCCGGTATCGTAATCGGGCTTGGCGACCGGCGAAATGACCATGGTGTACGGTACCGCATTGACGTACCAGAAGCCGTCCTTGGTGCCGAGCCGGCCGACCGCGCTGCGCGCCTTCCAGGCAAAGAAGGCGCCCAGCTTGGTGCTGGCGGCGGCCGAAATCGGCAAACCCAGCGAAACCGAATAGCCGAAGGCCGCGGTGACGAAATCCTGCTGCCATGGCGAGGCCACGCGGATGGTGCCGTCGTAGCCTTCGCCCGGCTTGATCCAGCCGAACGGGTTGTTCGGCTGGGCCACGTAGCGCCCGTGGAAGTGCTCGATATTGGCTTCGACCGAGGCGATGAATTCGGCGCGCAGGGCGCTGTCGTCATCGGGCGTGACGCACAGGGCCTGCACGCGCGCGCGCCAGTCCCACGCGCAGCTGCGGGTCTGCCAGGCGGCGACGGCGGTCTGCACCAGGCCCTTGCTGCCTGTGCGCAGCGCGGCGTTGTCGCCATTGCCAAGGTAGTTGGCGGTGGCGGCGAACTGCACCTGTTCCATGAAGTAGAAACGGCCCGTGACCAGGTAGGCGGCAAAACCGACCGAGGGGCTGTGCGCCACATCCCAGGTCGGCGGATTGCCGCCGGTGGCCACCGGGGTGTACTGGGCGTTGGTGGAGCCGCCGGTATCCTTGAAGCCATGGCCGCTGCGGATGTTGAGGGTCGGGTAGCTGGAAAAGCGCAGCGGACGGTTGGTGCTCTCGTCGCGGTAGTGCAGGCCATAGCGCCCGGCCGAAAAACCATTGCGCACCACCGCCGCGTAGGTGGCCGGCACGTCGGCCACCAGGAACAGCACATCGTGCTGCGGCAAGAGGCCGATCGGGTCCTGATAGCCGGACGACGCCATGCTGTCGCCGTCGTAGATGAAATTGCCCGCCTGGAGCGGCGTGTAGCTCGATACCAGCGCCTTGACGGCGGTCGATTCGGCGGTGAGGCGCGCCTGGTACGAGGGCACCAGTTCGCTCGCCTGCAGATAGGCCGCGTCCTGGCGCGGTACCACGCCAGGATCGGCGCCGCCCCAGTACGACAGGGCGCTGCCGCTGATCAGCGGGGTGCGCTGGTGGTGTTTGAGGTCGATGGCGGCCGACATGCGCGCACTGCCATTGAGGGAGAAGGTGTAAGTGGCGGCCTTGTTCGATGGCGCGGCCACGCGCAGGTAGCCGTTCTCGATCCACGGCAGCACTTCGAGCGCGCCGCTGGCCCACATGCGCACTTCCAGCCAGGCCACCAGGTGCGGGTCGCTGCCGACCGGCTTGCGGTAGATCCAGGACGACATCAGCGGACCGCTGACCCAGACCTTGAACGGGCTGTCCCAGTCGGCGCCCTGCCAGCTGGCGGTGCCGAACGCGCCGCAGCCCACTTCGGCGACCGCGCCGCTGTTGCGCAGGCGCGCCGTGTCGATCGCGGCGTCGCCCGCGCTGGAAGTGACTACGCCAAGGTTGATGGTGGTGCCGGCCGCCGTGGGCAGGCTGGCCTGGCCCGACAGCAGCGCGAACTTGACCGAACCGTCCGGCCACAGGTTCTTGACGTTGATCTGCAAGGCGCCCTTGTCCGAGCCGATCGAGCGGCTAGCCGGCAGGTCGCCGCGGCGGAACGCAAAGCCCAGGCAGAACGGCACGGACGTCTGGCCGGTGGTGCTGATGACGCTAAAGCGCGCATTCGGAATCGGCGCGCCCGGTTCCGGCACGGCCGGGGTACCGGGGTCGAACGGGCCGGACGACGGCGTCTGCACGCCGCTGGCGGCGGTCGAGGTAGGCGCGGCTGCGGCGCCATTGCCGCCGCCACCGCCGCCACCGCAAGCGGTAAGCGCGCCGGAAGCGACCAGCATTGTTGAGCGTCGGAGAAAAATACGGCGTTGCAGATCGGTCATAATGGTTTCTTCGTAATAACAATGAATAAATAGCTATTAACGCGGCGTCGCTCGTTTTTTAAACAACCCCAATAGCGCGGCGATGATATCGTTTGTTGCGGCATGGAAACGACATTCTACCTGCATATTTGTTGAACACGAAATGACCGTTCACAAACAAAACGCCAATTATCAATATATATTTTCGTGGGATGATTAAATGGCAATGAGTATTTCATTACCTAGAAGGAATAACTATGAAACTCTGCTCAATATTACCTGCGGGTTAACTTGATAAGCGGTCCGGCATTATCAGGCGGACCGGCGGCATATTAACAGGCGCTGTCGGTATTTATAAAATATTAATATCACGCGGCCCGGGCGGGCGACCAGCGCGCGTTCAGGTAGCGGCGCGCGGGGCCCTCGATCAGGTAATAGGAGGCGATCCCGAGCGCCGCCGCGCCCGCCAGCGCGAGCGGCAGCGGCAGTGCTTTTTTCAGGCAGGCCGCATAGAACGGCTGCTGCCACAGGTACAGCGAAAACGACCACAAACCCAGCTGGCGCAGGGGACGCAGCGAAAACAGCGCCTGCAGCGGCGCGGCCGCGCGCGGCAGCAGGTTGACCGCCAGCGCGAACGCGGCCACCCCGGCGACCTGGGCAATCGCGGGCGGCACCGACCACCAGTGCAGCACCACGCCGCCGCCGAGCAGCAGGGGAACCATCACGCTATTCGTGCGCGGCACGCCGCGCCGGTGAAACAGTACGCAAAAGAATGCCGACAGCACAATGCCATAGGCCGCCGTTTCGGTATGCAGCATGTGCGCATACAGTTCCGGCCCGGGCGGATAAGCGCGCTGATACCAGATAATCATCGCCGCGCATGCCGCCGCCAGCACCAGGAGAATCGCCGATGGCGTGCGGCGCCAGGCGCGCACCGCAATCGCCACCAGCGACAGGGCGATATAACTGTGTTCTTCCACCGACAAGGACCAGATATGGCCGAATTGGAGCGCGCTGCTTAATACGTAATTATTAAAGAAAAACAACGGTGGTAATATCTCTGACAACGTGATCGGCAAGCCGAGCGCCACCCAGGCGAGCGAGGTGAGGATAATAAACACCAGGTGGGCAGGAATAATGCGCGAGATACGGCGCCGGTAAAAATGGCCGATTGCCACCTTGTCGATAAACAACAGGCGTGCCATCAGCATCCCGGACAGCACGAAAAACAGGCTCACGCCGACCCGCCCCAGGTTAATCCCCGGCAGCGGCATGAAGTGCCCGACCAGCAGCAGGCCGATGGCCATGCCGCGCCAGCCGTCCAGCGCGGGCACGTAGGCCGGGTGGGCAGCTTGCGCGCTCATGCGCCGGCCGGCGCGCGGCGCGCCTGGACGATGGCCAGGAACTCGCGGTACAGCGGATGGCGAAAGGCCCACAGCAGCAGCGGCCAGGCCAAGCAGGTGGCGCCGGCGCAGGCAAAGAAGGCCGCGTGTCCGAGCGCCTGGCCGGCGGGACGCAGCCAGACGGTCAGCGCCAGCGCCGGTGCGAGACTGAGGACGGCGAGCATCAGGTTCATGCCCACGTTGCGCAGCAGCGCGCCAAAGTCGGTCGGCAGGCGGCGCTGCTTGAGCGCATACCAGTACGGCACGCTGACCACGGCCATGACCATGAAGCCGATCGCGAAATACTGCAGGTTGCGGTAATAGAAGACCACGAGGCACAGGGCGATGGCCTTGACCGGCTGGATCACCAGTTCGGCCGTGGCCACCAGTTTCGAGTGGCCGGCCGCCAGCAGCACCGTCGGCGTCAGGTTGATCATGGCGCTGGCGGCGCCGGCCAGGCAGAAAAACGGCACCAGCGGTGCCGACTGGTCCCACTGCGGTCCGAACATCAGGCGCAGCACTTCGAGCGGGAACAGCGCCGCAAAGCCGTAAAAGGTCCACGCGATGGCGGTCACGTTGGTGACGCTGGCGACGTATTTTTCTTCGAGCGCATCGCCGTTGCGCACCGCTTTCGAGAACGCCGGATAGGCCACATTGCGCACCGCGCCCATGAAGTCGCGGTGGAACAGGTTCATCAAGCCCTGCGCGCGGCTGGCAATGGCTACTGCCGAAAAGCCCATGATCTTGCCGACCGCCAGATCGTTGATATCCATCGTGATCGAGGTGATCACGTTGGCGACCGTGAGCGGCCCGCCGAACTTCATGATCTCGCGCCACTTGGTCAGCGCGGGACGCAGCAGGCGCGCGGCCGCGCCAACATGCCAGATGCCGGCCGCGATGATCGCGTTGTTCAATACGGCGCCGAAGGCGAGCGCATACGCGCCGGCACCCTGCCACGCCATCAGCAAGGTGGCAATGGTCGAGAGCACGGCCCCCGACAGGTTAATCCGCATCACGGTCTTGAAATTGAGTTCCCTGCGCAGCAGGGCCAGGCACACCGAATTGAACGGCAGGATCAGGAAGTTGAGCGCCACGATGCGGGCGATGGTGGTCAGGCTCTCTTCATGATAGAAGGCGCCGATCAGCGGCGCGCACAGTTGAATGAGCAAAAACAGGCTGGTGCCCAGGATCAGGGCCAGGCCCCAGGCGCTGGCGATGTACTCGCTCGTCAGCTCCTTCTTCTGGATCAAAAAATTCACGAGACCGAAATCACGGATCACCTGGGTGACGCTGATGATCGCCAGCGCAACCGAAAACAGGCCGACCTGCTTGGGCGTGAGCAGGCGCGCCAGCAGCACGAAGGAAACCAGGTTCAGGGCAATGCCGAGATAACTCTCCAGGAAGGAAAACGCCATCGCGCGCCGCACGGTGCTCATGCGGCGCTCCGTGGGTGCTGCACGATCGCGTCGAGGGCGAGCGCCAGTTTGCCAGTCAGGTTCGCGCGCGTGTACATGGCCAGCTCGCTGGGAATGCGCGGCGAAAAAATCGACGCCGGGCCGCTCTCGCACAGGCGGGCCAGAATGTCCGCCAGCGCCGCCACCTCGCCAGGGTCGGCACGGCATGCGCCGCCGACCTGGGTGAGCGTCTTGGCCACTTCGCTGACCGGCTGCGCCGAGGCCAGGATCGGGCGGCCGCTGCCCAGGTATTCGAACAGCTTTCCGGGCATGCTGGCGTGCTCGTAGACGCCTTTCGAGACCGGCAGGTACAGGGCGCTGGCGCCCGACATCAGCGCGGTCGCTTCGGCGTGCTGCACGCGCCCGCGCTCCTCGACGATGTCGTCGATGCCGTACTCGCGCGCGGGGCCCGGCGCGTAGCCGGCCACCACGATGACGAGGCGCGCCAGCGATGGCAGTCCACGCTCCTTGAGCAGCCGCACCGCCGCGTACAGGTCGTCCGGGCCGTAGCCGGGCCGCCATACGCCGGTGTAGACGATGCGTACCTGATCGTTGGCAGGCGCCGGCGCGGCGGCCGGGAAGTCGTCTTCATCGAAGCCGTTGGTAATAAAAAAGCGGTTCTTCGGCAGCAGCTCCTGCGGCAGCAGGCCAAGGAACGATTCGGTGGTGGCGATCACCCCGGACGCCGCGCGCAGCACGCGCCGCTCCAGGCCGGGGTTCAGGCGCCGCTGCAGCCAGGTGGACTTGTCCCACTCCACTTCGGCCGGCTTCCACAGGTCGCGATAATCGATCACGAACGGCACGCCGATGCGCCGGCTGAGCTTTTCGGCGACCAGGAAAGAAGACCACGGCCAGCCGGTGGCGTAAATGGCGTCAAAGGGTTGCGCCGCATGAAGCTGCACGGCATGCTCGACCGCCATGGGAATCCAGCTGGCGCATTCGTCCGGCACATTCCAGAAACGGCGCACGCGCCATTCGATGGCGCCGGCCAGCCGCTGCGGGTCGATCACGCTGGCGAATTTTGCCGCGATCCTGGGCGCCATGTGGCGGGTCCACAAGGGCGCGCGCTCGATGCGGGTGCCGGGGCGCACTTCATCCAGCAGCGAGGCATCGCAATCCTTCGGGTCCGGGCTGTCGACCGTCAGCACGGTCGGCGTCCAGCCATGGTCCGGCAAGTGATTGACGAACTCCAGGCTGCGGCGCGTCCCCGAATTGAAAATCGGCGGATACAAATAGGCGATGACCAGCACTTTCTTCATCGTTCAGCCGCGCACTTTGCGGTATACGGCCAGGTGGCTGGCGAAGCTCTCGGACCAGGCGAACTTGCGCACCCACCCGGCTGCCGCGGCGACCATCGGTGCGCGCTGCTCGCCCAGGCTTCCGGCACGCTCCAGCGCCGACACCCAGGCGTCAAGGTCGTGCGGCGGCACCACCATGGCCAGCGGTCCAATCAATTCCTTGAGGCTGCCCAGCGCGCTGAAGATGACCGGCACGCCGGCCGCCTGCGCTTCCAGCGCGGGAAAGCCGAAGCCTTCGTACAGGGTCGGGTACAGCACCGCCTGGGCGCCCCGGTACAGGGCGCGCAGTTCGGCGTCGGACAAAAATTCGGCGAACAGCACGCGGCCCTGCAGATGCGGCGGCAGGTCGGCCATGGCGGTGCGGCGGGCGGCGGCCCCAAAACCGCAGATGACCAGTTTCAGGTCCTTCTGGCGGCTGGCGGCGATCACTTCCATCGCCCACTCGGGGCGCTTGCGCTTCATCGGGCCGCCCAGGTAGACGGCGTAGGGTGCGCTGCCGATCTGGCGTGCCAATTCCGCGTGCATCGCACTCTGCTCATTCGTAAAATAGGCTTCGTCGATCCCGTGCGGGATCACCGTCAGCTTCGGCTCCAGCCACGGCCAGCGCGCCAGGATGTCGGTGCGCGAGCATTCGCTGATGGTGATGACGTGCGCGCACTTTTTCAGGGCGGCCGGAATCGTGTGGTCCCAGTACAGGCGCGCGCCCAGCGTATCGGGGCGTTCTTCCCAGGCCAGCGTATCGTGCAAGGTCACCACCGTGGGTTTCGGCTGCCACAGCGACAAGGCGCCTTCGGTCGCGTGCAGCAGGTCGATATCGAGTTTGCGCAGGCGCAGCGGCAGGCCGACCTGCTCCCATGCGCGGAAACGGTCGCCGCGGAAGGTGAACACGTCGGTTTCCAGGTTGGCGCCGGGCGGCGTGACCATGCCATGGCGGTCGTCGTCGCCGAACAGGCGCCAGTGCATCTCGGGATGGTTCTTCGAGTGGCTCAGCAGCTCGTACACGTACTTGCCCATGCCGCGAATGTGTTCGGTATTGAGGCAGCGTGCTACCAGTCCTATGTTCAGGCTCATGATTTTTCCTTTGATGGCGACAGCGCCTTGAGGCCAGTCTTGACCAGCACTTTCCACGCCGGGACGTGAGTGGGGTCGGTGCGCAGCGCGGTCCAGCCGGCGCGCCGCGCCTGGCCCAGGTTGCGCGCTTGCAGGTGGGCCCCGGCGAAGTCGCTCCAGCTTTTGGCGAGCATGCGCCGCACCGCTTGCGCGTCGCCGATGCGCCCGTCGGGCGAAGCCAGGCCCCAGCGGCCCAGCGCCTGGCCGATCACGCGCGCGCGGTAGTTTTCGGCGGGCGTGGCCCTGGTGATGCTGGCCGGGTGAATGCGGTACAGGGCGTAGGGCCGCGCCACGCGGTCAATCGGCGTCACGCGCGAGGCGCGCAGCCACAGGTCGTAGTCTTCGCCGAGACGCAAGGTGGTGTCGAAGCCGTTCAATTCCGCCAGCAGCGTGCGCTGCATCAGCACCGTGGAGGTCCACACCACGCAGTCGAGCAGCAGCTGCGGATAGATCCAGCCGGTCGCGCCGGCCCAGCGCGCGCTATCCATCGCCTCGTCCTGCAGGCGCGCCAGGTAGTCGGGCGGCGGCTGCGGCACGTCGCTCGGCCACACCTTCCAGGCGGTGTAGCTCATGCGGCAGTCGGGCAGCGCCGCGATCTGCGCCAGCTGGGCCGCCAGCTTACCGGGCAGCCAGATGTCGTCGGCGTCGATAAAGGCGATCCACTCGCCGCGCGCGGCGGCGATGCCGGCATTGCGCGCGGCCGCCACGCCGGCGTTGGCCTGTTCGATGACGCGCACCGCCGGGAAACCCGTGCGCACCAGTGCCACCGAGCCGTCGCGCGAGCCGTCGTCGACCACGATGATCTCCAGCGTAACGTCCTTTTGCGCCAGCACCGAGGCGATGGTCGCGCCGATGTAGCGCTGCGCGTTGTAGCACGGGATGACGACCGACACCAGCGGCGTGGATGCGTGAGGCATGGCTATTTCCGCACAATCGCGTTAAAGAGGCGCAGCTGGCCGGCGGTGGTGCTGTCCCAGCTGAACTGCTCGGCGTAGCGGCGCGTGTCGTCATGCGCGGGGTAGTCGGCGCGCAGCGCCTGCACGGCATCGGCCACGCCCTGGCGGCTGCGCTCCCGCATCAGCACACCGGCGGCCGGCGCGGCCACCACTTCCGGCGTACCCCACACGCGGCTGGCCACCACGGGTGTGCCGCAAGCCATCGATTCGAGCAGCACATTGGCCCAGCCTTCGCGGCTCGACGCCAGCACCAGCGCGTCGGCCGCGCCGTAGTAGCGCGGCAGCTCGGGCTGCGGCACGGCGCCCAGGAAGCGCACGCGCTCCTCCACCTTCAATTCGCGCGCCAGTGCCTGCAGGCGTGGCAGTTCGACGCCGCTGCCGGCGATCAGCAAGGTCACGCCGGGGAGCAGCGGCAGCGCGCCGATGGCCAGGTCGTGGCCCTTCAGTTCAACCAGGTGGCCGACCGACAGCAGGGTAAAGCCATCGAGCCCGATTTCGCGGCGCAAGCCGGCGCGGTCGCCCTGATGGAAGCGCTGCAGGTCGACGCCGTTGCGCAGCGGCGTGATGGTGGCCGGGTCGGCGCCCAGCTGCACCAGCTCCGTCTTGAGCGCGTCGCACACGGTGATGACGGCGGCGGCGTTGGCGGCGGCCCACTGGATCATCTTGCGCGGTTTGGCAAAATTCGGAATCAGGCTGATGTCCGAGCCGCGCGCGGTGATCACCACCGGCTTGTTGAAATGCTTGCCCAGCTTGACCGCGGCCACGCCATCGGGATAAAAATAGTGGGCGTCGATCAGGTCGAAGTCGTAGCCTTCATCGAGCATGCGGCCCACCGTGGCCTTGGCCGCGTTGGCCAGCAGCGCCGGCGCGAAGTTCATGCCGACCTTCGGGATGACCGGATAGCGCGGGTGCAGCACCGGCAGGCCGAAGCGCTCTTCACTGGCCGGCACGCGCGCAAAGTCGCCGTACTGGCCGAACCGCTTGGCCGTGAACGGAAACCAGGGCACCGGCGCCACCACGCGCGCCTCCACCTGGCCGCTGGCGACCAGGTGACGCAGGCGCGTCTCGACAAAAATGGCGTTGTTCGGCCTGACCTGGTTCGGGAACAGGGTCGTGAAGGTCAGGATTTTCATTCGTCACCGGCGCGTTTGAGCGAGCCGTACACCGCCTTGTAGCGCGCCACGCTGGCGGTCCAGGTGCGTTCGCGCTCCACAAAGGCGCGGCCGTTGGCGCGCAGCGCGGCCCAGCGCTCCGGCGCGCCCAGCAGGGCCAGCACTTTCTGCGCCAGCGCGGCCGGGTCGCCGGCGGCGAACAGGATGCCGGTCTGGCCGTCGGCTATCAGTTCGCGGTGGCCGCCCACGTCGGATGCGGCCAGCAAGCGGCCCTGGGCCATCGCTTCGAGCGGTTTGAGCGGCGTGACCAGGTCGGTCAGGCGCATCTTCAGGCGCGGATACACCAGCACGTCGACCAGGTTGTAATAGCGCTGCACCTGGTCGTGCGGCACGCGGCCGGTGAACACCACCTGATCGGCCACGCCCAGCTGCTTGGCCAGCGCCTTGAGCGCCGCATCCTGCGGGCCGCCGCCGACCAGCAGCACGCGGATGTCGGGGTTCGCCGCCAGCATCGCCGGCAGCGCGCGCAGCAGCACGTCCAGGCCCTCGTAGGCGTAGAACGAGCCGATGAAGCCGAGTACCGACTTGCCGTCGAGGTGCAGGCGCAAGGCCAGCGTCTCGTCGCGCGTGCCGTCGACGCCGAAGTCGGCCACGTCGACCGCGTTCGGAATCACGGTGATTTTATCGGCCGGAATACCGCGCCCGACGATCTCGGCGCGCAAGCCTTCGCAGATGGTGGTGGCGGCGTCGACGCGTTTGAGCGCATACGTTTCCAGCGCGCGCGTCATGCGGTAGCGCAGGCCCCATTCGCGGCTGGTGCCGTGATCGACCGCGGCGTCTTCCCAGAAGGCGCGGATTTCATACACCACCGGAATACCGAGGCGGCGCCCCACGCGCAGGGCCGCCACCGCATTCAACGCCGGCGAATGCGCGTGCAGCACGTCGGGCTTGACCTCGCGCGCGACGTTGAGCAGGCGGTCTTCCAGCACGTCGATGACGGCGATCTGGTTGAACACCGGCAGGCGCGATAGCGGGCCGCCCGCCGCCGCCGTGCGGAAGAAATCGAGGCCGTCGACGTGCTCGAAGGCGGCCTGGGTCATCCCCTGTTTGGGGCTGGTGACGTGAAAGGTGTCCCAGCCCAGCGCACGCTGTTCGTTCAGGATCGCGCGCGTGCGGAAGGTGTAGCCGCTGTGGAGCGGAATGGAGTGGTCCAGCACGTGCAGAATGCGCAGCGGTGCGCCCGCCACCGTCATGCCCCGGCTCCCAGCAGCTCTTTGCGCAGGAAGGCTTCAAACATCAGCAGGGTCCAGATCGGCGCGCTGTAATCGCGCCGGCCCGACTCGTGCTGCTCGACCATCTCGGTCAGGTAATCGATGTTGAAGATGCCGGTATCCTTGAGCGTTTCGCCAAGCAGCGAATCGCGCACGCGCTGGCGCAGCGGGCCGCGGAACCAGCCCGCCAGCGGCACCGCGAAGCCCATCTTCTTGCGGTACAAAATATCGTTGGGCAGGTACTGCTCCAGGCTTTTCTTGAAGATGTACTTGCCTTCGCTGCCGCGCAGCTTCATTTCCGGCGGCAGGCCCGAAATCCATTCCACCAGCTTGTGGTCCAGCAGCGGCACGCGCACTTCGAGCGCATGGGCCATGCTGGCGCGGTCGACCTTGGTAAGAATGTCGCCCGGCAGATAGGTTTTCATGTCGAGGTACTGGATCATCGACAGCGGATCGTCGGTCGGCGATTTGGCGGCGTGGCCCTGCATCACGTCGATCGCGCGGTAGCCCTGCAACTGCTTGTGAAAGCCTGGCGTGAACAACTGCGCGCGCATGGCGTCGGACATGATCGACACGCCATGAAAGTAACCCTCGACCAGATCGCGCGAGAGCGCCTCGAAGGTGGTCTTGGCGCGGAACATGCGCGGCGCCCAGTCGGCCTTGGGATAGTATTTTCCGAGCGGGCCGAAAACCAGCTTGCGCAGGCCGGTCGGCAGGCGCGAACGCACGCTGTCCTCGGCCATGGCGTAGCGGTAGCGGCGGTAGCCGGCCAGGTTTTCGTCGCCGCCGTCGCCCGACAGGGCTACCGTCACGCGCTTCCTCGCCAGCTGGCACACGCGGTAGGTCGGAATGGCGGAGCTGTCGGCATACGGCTCGTCGTACAGGTCGGCCAGGGTGTCGAGCAGCGCGTAATCGTCGGTGTCCACCGTTTCGGTGTGGTGGTGCGTCTTGTACTGGCGCGCCACCTGTTCCGCGTACTCCGACTCGTCGAAGGCCTTGTCGTTGAAGGCAATCGAGCAGGTGTTGACCGGGTCCTTCATCAGGCCGGCCATCATGGCCACGATGGCGCTCGAATCGACGCCGCCCGACAAAAAGGCGCCCAGCGGCACTTCGGCCTTGAGGCGGATCTTGACCGCTTCGCGCAGGCGCACCACCAGCTCGCCCTCGGCGTCGCTCTGGGTCATGGCACCGTGCAGCTTGAACGGCACGTCCCAGAACTGGCGCGGCTGCGGAATCGGCTCGCCGATTTTCACGGTCAGGCAAAAGCCCGGCGAGAGCTTGAAGGCACTGCTGTAGATGGTTTTCGGTTCCGGCACGTAGCCGTAGGCGAAATAGTCTTCCACGGCGCGCGGGTCGATCGCACGCGGCAGGTCCGGGTGGGCGCGCAGCGACTTGAGCTCGGAACCGAAGATGAACATCCCGTCCGGCAGCACGGCGTAGTAAAAAGGTTTGACGCCGAGGCGGTCGCGCGCCATGAACATGGTCTGCTTGACGCGGTCCCACACGGCGATGGCGAACATGCCGCGAAAGTGCTGCACGCACTCCTCGCCCCAGGCCGACCAGGCGTGCACGATGGTTTCGGTGTCGCTCTTGGTGCGGAACACGTAGCCGAGTTTTTGCAGTTCCTCGGTCAGCTCGGGGTAGTTGTAGATTTCGCCGTTGAAGACCACGCCGACATTGCCTTCGGCATTGAACATCGGCTGCTGGCCGCTCAGGATATCGATCACCGACAGGCGCCGGTGGCCGAAGCCGACGCCCGGCTCGGTGTACACGTCGCCTTCGTCCGGACCGCGATGGTGCTGGGTTTCGTTCATGCGCTTGACCAGCGCCGGGTCGATCTCGCGCGCACCGCGCGTATCAAAAATGCCGACTATTCCACACATGATTTCGCACTCTTCCTGAATTGTTTTTTATGTTCGCACAAGGCGTCGTACAAAGATTCGTAAGCGGCCACCATGGCCGCCATGTTGTAGTGGCGCTCGACCCGTGCGCGGCCTGCCGTGCCGTGTTCCAGCCGCAGTGCGGCGTCCGTCACGTAGCGCTCCAGCGCATCGGCCATGGCAGCCGGATCGGACGGCGGAACCAGCGCGCCCGTCACGCCATGGGCGACCACTTCCGGCACGCCGCCGACGCGGGTGCCGACCACCGGCAGGCCGCTCGCCATCGCTTCCAGCGCCGAACCGGGCGTGCCTTCGGCAATCGACGACAGCGCAAACATATCGAAGCCGCGCAAAATGTCGGCAACGTCGGTGCGCGCGCCGGGCAGCCAGACGGCGTGTGCCACGCCAGCCTGCCCGGCCTGGGCCTGCAGGGCCGCCAGCAGCGGGCCGCCGCCGACAATCGCCAGGCGCACCTGCGGCAGGCGCGCGTGCAGCAGCACAAAGGCGCGCAAGAGCGTCGCATGGTCCTTCACGTCCTGGATGCGGCCGACGGTGCCGATGACGATCGTCTCCGGTCCGAACTGGCGCACCGCGCCGCCTTGCGGGTTGAATTTGTCGGCGTCGATGCCGTTGGCCAGCAAGCGGCTCTTGTTCTCGGCCACGCCGATCACCGTGCGGTTCCAGGCCAGCATGTCGGCCGAATTGGCGTAGCAGCAGTCGTAAAACGGCAGCATCAGGCGGCGCAGCAGGTTGTGCTTGCGGTTGCGCCCTTGCGGATCGCCCGCGTCGCGTCCGTGCAGGCCGTTGATGCGCACCGGGACCCCGGCCAGCATGGCGGCCGGCGCGTATTCGACCGCCGACAGATTGTAAGTGTGCAGGATGGTCGGGCGCAGGCGGCGCAGCAGCTTCCACAGCGCCGCGTGGGTACCGGGCGACAAGCCGGGCTGCTTGTGCAGGGCGAACAGCTCCACGCCGGGCTTGGTGATCTTGTCGGCGAAGGCGGTGTAGTCGGTCAGGCACACCACCGCATGGCGGTAGTGCGCGGCCGGCATGCGGTTGATGCGCTCGACGAGCAAGGTCTCCAGGCCGCCGAAATCGAGCCGGTAGATCAGGTGGACGACGAGGGGTGCCGTGTTGTTCGCCTGCGCGGTCATCTGGGCCTCGTGTTGGCGGCCAGCGCGGCCTCGATGGCGGCCAGGTCGCCTTTGAGGAAGGCGCGCATCGCCACCCGCGCCGGCTCCGGATTCTCATCGTACGGCGCGAAAATCATCACGGCGGCGCCGTCGTCGCTGGCATGCAGCAGCTTCTGGCGGATCTGCAGCAGCTTGCCGACGTAGTCGTTGCTGGTGGTGCTGCCGTCGATCCAGTACCAGTGCCACACCAGCATCTTGCCGCTCGGGCCGGACATGCTGCTTTCGCGCAGGCGCAGGCCGCGCTCGCCGATCGCTTCGTCGCGCACGACGGTGGTGATGGTGCGCCAGACCGGATCTTCAACCGGCGAAAGGCGGTTGGTGGTGGTAATGAGCTTGGTGCCTTTGGGCGGCTTGCGGTAGTACAGCAGCTTGACGCCGACGCCAACGCCATCCTGCGCATGGAACTGCTGCAGTTCGGCGCTCGCTGTCGGGAAGGCCGGGGTCCAGTCGACAAAGGCGGGGCCGCGCGGCGCACGGGTAGCTACCTCGGTGAGCACCACGGGTGCGGGCGCCGGCTCGGTCTTTTCCAGGTAGTAGTCATAGGCGGGCCAGATGCCGACGCAGGCGATGACCGCCAGCGCGGCCGGCAGCAGCTTGTTCAGCGGCGCCGGCGGTGCATTCGGCACGGCCGGCGCCGCTGCCGCATCGGCGGCGGGCGCGATATCTTCGCGCCAGATGGCGCCGATCCAGAACAGCAGGAACATCACGAAGCCGAAGAACACCCAGCCGTAGATCAGGTGGTCGAAGCCGACCGCCAGGGTCATGCCGCTCAGGTGGCCGATCATCACGATCAGGTAGGCGCGCGCGCCGTTGGCGAAGATCGGCACGATGATCGAGGCGGCGATGAACAGCGCGCGGCGCCAGGTGGTGCGGTAGGTCAGGTAGGCGTACAGGCAGCCGAGCGTCACCGACGAAATCAGGTAGCGCACGCCGCTGCAGGCTTCCACCACAGACCAGTTGCCGGTCGGGATACTGAAGTTGTTCCCTTCGCGGAAAACCGGAATGCCGGTGGCGATCAGGGCGTCGACCGTGAAGTTGGCGGTCATGCCGATCAACGGTTCGATGAACACATCGCCGAAGGGCACCGCGAACAGCATGAACGCCAGCGGAAAGGCCAGGCTGCGCGCGATCGGCATACCGAGGATCGCCAGCGCGCTCAAAGGCAGCATGGCCACAAAGGCGTAGTGGCGCACGATCTGCACTTCGCCCATTTCGCCGAGCAGCCAGGCCACGCCGCAACCAGCCAGCAGGACAAGCGCGGGCCACCACGGCTGCACCGGCATGGCCCGCAGCGCATCGCGCCGGCCCCAGATCAGCCAGAGGCTGATCGGCAGGATCACATAGCCGTGCGCAAAGGTGCCGGAACTGTCCCAGATGTTGACGATCGACGCCGCCGTCTCGAAGTAGGCGAGGAAGGGAAACAGCAGCACGGCGCCGATCAGGAGCGCCTGCAGAAAATAGGATTGGGCCGGGCGCGCCGGGTTGAGGGTAATGCCTTGTTCCACTATGCGCTTTCGACGGACATCTGTTCTAACAGGGAGACAACCGGCGCCAGGTTGCTGGACCAGCCATACTGGGTTTCGACGACGTGGCGCGCGGCGCGGCCCATGTCGGGGCGTGGCGCGTCCAGCGCCTGGCCGATGGCGGCGGCAAACTGCGGCGCGTCGGCGGCGAGCAGCAGGTCGCGTCCCGGCTCGGCGGCGATGCCTTCGAGCGCCTGCGGCGACACCACCACCGTTTTCGCCATGGACAGGGCTTCGAGCACCTTGTTCTGGATGCCGCGCGCGATGCGCAGCGGTGCCACGCACAGGGCCGCGTGCGCGACGTACGGGCGTACATCGGGCACGGTGCCGGTGACGGACACGCCGGGCAGCGCGGCCAGTTGCAGCACGTCGGGCGCGGGACGCGCGCCGACGATGACGAATTGCGCCGCCGGATGGCGCGCCAGCACGGCCGGGAAAATCTCGCGCGCGAACCAGGTCACCGCGTCCACGTTCGGCCAGTAATCCATGGCGCCGCAAAACACCAGCGCCTGCTGGCCGGCGATGAACGGGTTCGGATAATCGGCGTGCGGCGTGAAGTAGTCGGTATCGACGCCGTTATTGAAAAAACCGGTGCGCTCGGCGCTCTCGGGCGCGAGCTGGCGAAACAGCGCCGCTTCCGGCGCCGAGACGAACAGCGCGGCCGCGCTGTCAAGCGCCACCTTGCGCTCGTAGCGCAGCAACTGGCGCGCTTCGTGCGCGTACAGCATGCTCATTGGCCAGGATTTCTGCGCGGCGTACTGGCGCCATTTGTCGGAATCGACATCGCAAAAGTCGACCACGCGGCGCGCCTTCTTATACGGCTCGGCATACTGCGCCATGGGCGAGGAAAACACCAGGATGCGGTCGATCCTGTTGGCCGCCATGGTGCCGGCAACCCAGCCGCGCAAACCCTTGTCGCGGTAGTAGTCGAGCGAGAGCGAGCGGTTGGCCAGCAGCGCGCCCAGGCTGCGCACGCGCGCCATGGTCGGATCGAGCCGGGCGAAATGGCTCGACGCGCACAGGGCTTGCACGCGCGGCAGGTGCTGCCAGTCGTCGGCGTCGTCCACAAACGTGGCCAGGTGTACCCTGTAGTGGCGCGCCAGGTGCTTGAGCAGATGATACGAGCGGATCTTGTCGCCCTTGTTGGGCGGGTAGGGAATCCGGTGGATCAGCAGCAGCAGGTCGTCCACGCTCAGCCCAGGCTCTTGACGATGTGCGGGCCCAGGACATTGGCCAGCGCCAGCGGCATCTTTTTCCACAGCTTGATGAACAGCTGGTACTTGGGATTGAGCGGGTTGTTGTCGGGCAGTTCGGTCGACTCGTACAGGCGGTATTCGTAGGCCAGCGGCGTGGGCGAAAAGCCCCAGTTCTTCTTGAAGTCGAAGGCGCCGGTACCGAGCTTGCTGCGGCCGAAGTCGAAGATGCGCGCGCCGCGCGCGGCGGCGGCCTGCATCAGGTTCCAGTACATGAAGTCGTTGCCGGCGAACTCGCGCGCGGCCGGCATGCCGCCGCCGTAGTAAGGCAGCACTTCGTCGCGGAAGTAAAAGCTCAGCACCCCGGCCACGATCGCGCCATCCTTGACGATGATGCGGATTTCGCATTCCTCGCCGAAGACTTCCTTGATCACCGCGAAGTACTTTTTCGGGAATACCGGCGTGCCGAGACGGTGCACGCTGGTGGCGTAGGCGGTGAAGAAGCGGTCCACGCCCTGGTCGATCTCGGCGCTGAGGCCGCACTTGATCCCCTTGCGCACCATGGCGCGCTGCTTGCGCGGAATGGCGTTCATGTTCTCGTCGTCGTCGGCGGTTATCGCCTTGCGGAAGGTGACGTACAGTTCCTTCTGGTGCCAGGCCGGGTCGCCCGCGTGCGCCGGCAGCAGGTTGCGGTATTCGAGGTGACCGACCTTGAGCGACGCGGCCAGCTTGTCGGCGGCGGCGTCGAGCAGCGGACGGGCGACGTCCGAGGTGGCGGCCACGCCGCCCAGCACGCAGAACGGCAGCGATCCGAGCGAATGGCCGAACAGGCGGCTCTTGATCTCGGCCAGCGGCAGCACGCCGACGATCTGCCCATCCTGTTCCACGTAGTAGAACCAGGTCTTGTGGCCGTACACGCGGTCGATGATGGTTTGCCAGCCGGCGCGATGGAAGAACGTCGCTTCCGGACAGGCGGCCACGAAGGCATCCCAGCGCGCCATGTCGCGCGCGTCGCCGGCGCGCAACAGATGCACGGTGGCGCCAGCGCCGCTGCTGGTAGTCGGGCGGTCCTGCACAGCGTCGGTAATCGAACTCATTTAGTCCCTAAGAATATGCGGTCCATCCGGTCCCAGGCAAAATCGCGCGTGAGCAGCTTGATGCGCCCTTCCATGCGTTGCAGGTTGACGTAATGGCGGAAACGGGTTTTCAGGCTGGCGCCTTCGGGGCGCGGCTGGCCGGGATCGAGCTCCCACGGGTGGAAGTAGAAGATCGCCGGCTGGCCGTCGTCGCTGTTCACGCGCCGCATCATCCAGCGCGACAGGCTGTAAGGCAGCAGGCGAAAGTAACCGCCGCCGCCGGCCGGCAGCTTGCGCTGGCCCAGCATGGCGGTGGTGATCGGCACTTCCAGCAGGCCATCGGGGCCGTTCGGGAAAAACGCGAAGCGCGGCGCGTCCGGCATGCCGTAGTGGTCATGCTGGATCGGGTAGATGCTGGAGCTGTAGCGGTAGCCGGCGTCGTGCAGCACGTCGAGCGCCCACAGGTTGGCCGTGCCGATCGAAAAACTCGGCGCGCGGTAGCCCAGCACTGCTTGGGCCCCGATGTCTTCCAGCAGGGCCTTGCTGCGCCCGACGTCGTCGGCGAATTCGGCGCGGGTCTGGTCGGAGGCGCGCAGGTGGCCGTAGCCGTGGCTGGCCAGTTCGTGGCCGCCGGCGACGATGCGGCGCACCATGTCGGGATAGCGTTCGGCGATCCAGCCCAGCGTGAAGAAGGTGGCATGCACGCCGCCGTCGGCCAGGATCGCCAGGATGCGTTCGATGTTCGCTTCAACCCGGCATTCGCGCGCGGGCCAGGACTCGCGCGCGATGATGGGCGCGAACGCCGACACCTGGAAGTAATCCTCGACGTCGATCGTCATCGCATTGCGGATCGGTTGGCCGAGCGCGCGCGGCATGGCGGCGGGATGCAGGCGGTCGTTCATTCGTGATGGTCCGATGGATGGTGATCCGGCGCCTGGTGCGAGAGCGCCGGCAGGGTACTGACGACTTTTTTGAGGATCGACAGCACCGAGGCCATCGACTTTTCCATCTTGAGAATGCGCTCGTCGAGGTAGCCCGGGTTATCCAGCGTGCCGATCGAGGCCACGCCGCGCAGGGCGGCGGCAGCCTGCTCGCGCAGCGCTTCGGGCGGCAGTTCGTATTCCTGGCGGATGTCGCGCACCACTTCATTCACATCGGCTTCGGTGAAGGAGTGCATCTCTTCCAGGTAGCCCATCAGCAGCAGGCGGTCGCACAGGGCGTTGGTCTTCCTCGGGATGCCGCCGCTGTAGTCGTAGATGGCCGCGTGCGCGCCGGGGGAGAACGAGGGATCGTTGTTCCAGCCGACCGTATGCAGGCGGTGCTCGACGTAGGCCTGGGTTTCCGGGCCATCCATGGGGCCGAGGTGATAGCTGGCCGTGATGCGCTGGCGCAGCTGCTGCATGCCGGCGCTGTGCAGGATGGTGCGGAACTCCGGCTGGCCCAGCAAAAAGGTTTGCAGCAAGGACTTGTCGTCGGTCTGGAAGTTCGACAGCATGCGCAGTTCCTCGACCGCGCGCGGGGTCAGGTTCTGCGCTTCGTCGACCACCAGCAAGGCGCGCTTGCCGTCCTGGTCGCAGGCGAGCAGGAACTGTTCGAGGCGCTCGAGCAGCGCGGTCTTGCTGGCGTTTTCATACGGCAGCCCGAAGGCGGCGACCACGGTGCGCAGGGTGTCGTCGGCATCGAGATGGGTGTTGACGATGTGGGCGGCGACGATCTGCTCGGACGGCATTTGCTTGAACAGGTTGCGCACCAGCGTGGTCTTGCCGGCGCCGACTTCACCGGTGATGACGATAAAGCCTTCGCCATGCGACAGGCCGTACTCGAGGTACGCCATGGCGCGCTTGTGGCCTTTGCTGGCAAAGAAAAAATGGGGGTCCGGCCGCAGCCGGAAGGGCTTGTCGCTCAGCCCATAATAAGTTTCATACATCGCTGACTCGATTCCGCTAGAACTGTAAGGACAGAGAGGCCGACAAGGCGTTCTCGCGGTACGACGCGACCTGGTCGGTCGTGGTACCGGACACGCGGCGCGCCTCGAAGGCGCCCCGCACTTTGGGCGAAAACTGGCGCGTCACGGCCAGCCGCAAGGCTGCATTCTTACTAGACAAACCAGTGGCGTGCGATTGCGTGCGCGAGGTGGTCCACGAAGCGTTGATCCCGCTGCGCGAGGTCAGGCGCATGTTCCACAGTGCGCTGCCGCCGCGCTGGGTGGTGTCGTCGTTGATGCGCGCGCTGGCCGGACCGGTGAGCAGGCTGTCGGTCTGGATCAGCGACAGCCCTTCGCGCCGGTTGTCAAAACCGCTCAGTATCAAGGTAGTGCGCGCCGTGTTGAGTGCCACCGAGGCCTGGAACTGCTTCTGCAGGATGTAGCGGTTGCTGAAGTAGTTGATGCTGTCGGCCAGTGCGACCGGCAAGCCGGTGGCGCGGATGTAGGCGTCGACCGCCTGCGCGCGCGCCACCGGGTCGGGAATCTGCGCGGTAAACAGGCGGTCCAGCATCGAAGCGGTGTCGATGGTGGCCGGCAGCAGCAGCTGCGAACGGGTGGTGGTCACCGAATCGCTGTAGTTGATGCTCCAGACCGAGCGGCGGCTGCGGTGCAGCGCCTGCAGGTTGTAGGTATTGCCGTAGTAACGCTTGCCGGCGCCGGCCACGAGGCTGGTGCGCGAGGTCGGGGTCCACTCGATGCCGCCCTGCCAGAAGCGGCCCTTGGTCGGTTCGCCGCCGGACTGGTAATCGTATTCGTCGTAGCCGGCGCTGGCGGTCAGGTTCAATTCCTGGCCGAGGCGGTAGCGCGCATTGGCGCTGACCATCTTGACGTTCGACTTGGGCGCGATGCTGTCGTCCACGCGCTGCTGACTGTACTGCACGCCCCAGCCGACGCGGCGGAAGGTGCGCCCGCTGTTCAGGTTCATCATCAGCACGTCGCTGGTGCTGTCGCCAAAGCCGATGCGCCCGGCGTCGACCGAATCGTGGGTGTAGCGCACCGCCGCCGTGGCCGTGCTGCCGAAGCGGTGCAGCATGTAGGGGCTGATGCGCCAGGTCTTGACGTTGGCGCGGTTGGCTGTCGCGTAGCCGTTGCTGTTGACCTGCGGGCCGAAGGCCGACACGGCTTGCTGGCCGATGGCGCCGTCGGCGTCGACAAACAGCAGGTCGCCGATGACGGTGGCCTTGGCCGCCGCCCGCAATTGCGACTGGGCGTGGCGCACGCCTTCCACATCGTCGTCGTCGAAGGCGTAGTAGTGCAGCTGGTAGTTGGCCGATAGTTTCAGGCGCGGGCCTTTGCCCAGCAAGGTGAAACCGGGCGTGAGCTCGGTCACGAAGCGGCTTTTGGCCTGGTCGGCGCGGGTCAGCGCCACATTGTCGGTGACCGTCTCGCGCAGGTCGAGCGTGGGCGTGAACTTCCAGGCGGCGCGGCCTGCCGGCGCGGCCAGCAGGGCCGCCAGCGCCACGGGAACGACCGCGGCGCGGCACCGTCCGGACGCACGCTTAGCCATAGTGGTAGTCATACGTTTCGGTGCCGGGGAATTCGCGCGTCTTGTTGTAGATCAGGTTCACATTGCTGCAGCCTTCGAGCTGGCGCAGCGATTCCTTGACCGCGTGCTGGGTCGTGCCCTCGGCTTCGACCACCAGCGCGATCTGGCCCATGTGGCTGGCCAGGACGTGCGCTTCGCTGGTGAGCAGCAGCGGCGGCGAATCGAAAATGACGATACGGTCGGGATAGCGGTTGGCGATTTCGTAGACGAAGGTGCTCATGGCCTGGCTGGCCAGCAGTTCGGTGGCGCGCGGGTTGTTGCTGCCGGCCGGCAGGATGCTCAGGGTGTTCACGTTCGTGCGCAGCATGACGTCCGACATATCGAGCTTATCGTCGAGCAGGAGGTCCATCAGGCCGCGGTGGGCCGGCAGGCCGAGCGTGCGCAGCACCGAGGGACGGGCCACGTCGGCGTCGATCAGCAGCACCGTGTGATCGAGTTCCATGGCGATGCTCATGGCCAGGTTGATCGAGCAGAAGGTCTTGCCTTCGCCCGGCAGGGAGCTGGTGACCATGATCAGGTTGCCCGGTTTTTCGCCGGGCGCGCGCGCCGCGAAAGCGCGCTTGAGCAAGGGCCGCTTGATGATGCGGAAGTCCTCGACCAGGGTGGTGCGCCCGCCGGCGGCCGTCACCAGGCCGATGCCGTGCATGCGTTCCAGATCGAGTTCGACGTGGTTGGTGGTGCGGCGCGGGGCATGCAGCGGCGCCGCTGCCGGCGCCGGCGCGCTCGCAGCCGCCGTCGGCGTCGCAGCGTCCGGCACGGCCGCAGGCGGCGCTGGCGGCGCTGGCGGCAGGCTGTCGGCCTGGCGCGCGGCGCCGGCCGGCGCGCCCTGCGCCTCGCCCTTCTTGTTGTCGATGCGGCTGGCCGCTTTTTCGATAATGCTCACGCTGTTCTCTCCAGTGAAGGCCGCATCAGAGCAGCGGTCGTACAAACAGGGCCGCCATCACGCCGCCGTAGGCGCCGAACAGGACGATCACCGCCGCGCCGAAGGCGTACAGGCGCTTGGTGCGCATGACCTTCTGTTCGTTGGTCCAGTTCATGCTGATGCTGCCCAGGATAGGAATGCCGGTAACGTCGCGCAGGGTGCCCTGGCTCATGAAGGTCGGACGCAATTGGCTCATCAGGAAGGCCACGCCCAGGCCGGCCAGCAGCGCGGCGGCGAACACGAACGAGAACAGGCGGTGGCGGTTCGGTCCCGACGGGGTCGACGGCACGGTCGGCGGGTCGATCACGCGGAAGGTCAGCATGTCGGTGGCCGAACTCAAGTCGCCCGACAGCTTGGCCGCTTCGCGCCGTCCGACCAGCTTTTCGTAGTTCTCTTTGTTGATCAGGTAATCGCGGTTGAGCTGGGCCAGCTGGGCCTCGACTTCGGGCGCGTTGGCGCTCTGCGAGCGCAGGCGCGCCGCGCGCGATCCGTATTCGGCCACGCGGGCCTTGAGCGAGGCGACCCGCGCTTCTTCCACCGACAGGGCCACGTTCATTTGCTGCAGCATCGGGCTGTAGTTGGCGCCGGGATCGTTGTTGCGCTTGTTGCGCTTGGCTTCTTCGAGCTTGCGCGCTTCCAGCTGGGCGATCAGGCGGCGCGCCGCCACGATGTCCGGATGGGCGTCGGTGTACTGCATGCGCAGGCTGTCCAGGTTCTTGTTGAGCGTGGCGATGCGGGCATCGAGTTCGGGGTTGGCGACGCTTGATGCTTCCGGAGCGGTCAGCGGTGCCGGTTCCTCGCCGGCGATCTGGCGCTTGATGGCGTTGCGCGCCTGCTCGGCTTCGGTCAGTTCCAGGCGCGCCTGGTTGAGCAAGTCTTCGATCTGGGTCATGTTGGCGGTAAAGTCGCCACCGCCGCCGCGCGGCAGCATGCCCAGGTGCTTGATCTTGAATTCCTTGAGCGCGTTTTCGGCCTGGACCAGTTTTTCTTCGTAATTCTTGATCTGGTCGTCGATGAACTGCACGGCTTTTTCGGAATCCTGCTTCTTGCCGCCGAAACTGCCTTCGACGAAAATCGTCAGCAGCGACTGCACGATATCCTTGCCCAGCTTGGGATTGGAATTCTTGTACGAGATCGTGTAGATGTCGTCGCGCTCGGTGCCGCCGATGCTGATCTGCGCCATCAGGTCGTCGACCAGCTTTTCGTTTTCCTTGGGGGTGGACGCCTTGATGTCGAGGTCGACCATGCGCATGACGCGCTCGACGTTGGGACGGCTGATCAGGGTGCGGCGCATGAAGGCCACCTGCTGGTCCACGTTCGGCACGCTGGTCATGCCCGCCAGCAGCGGCTGCAGGATGCTCTGGGTGTCGACGTACACGCGCGCCGACGCCTGGTATTCGTTGGGGAGACGGTACACGACTGCCCAGCCGACCAAGGCCACGATCCAGGAAATGACGACCGCATACCAGCGGTATTTCCAGATCGCTTTCAAGAAGTTCGTCAACAGGGCCTGCAATTCTGCCATCTCGTCAATCTCGCCATGAAGGGCGGCCCGCAAGGGTGGCCCAGGCCGGCAGCTCCGAACACGGACGCGGCGCGCCCGGTGCCGCAAAGCGCCAGCCAAAGTGTTGTCGGATGCACAAAAAGCAATTCGTTGCGGCAGCTCAGGGAGCTTAGCAATGAATTGCCCTAAGGCATTGATTAATAATCATATGATACAGGAAATCCGTTGCTTGCTGATAGTAAATTCGCTAAGGAAAGTATACGTTCAACAATTGTTTACGGCACCACTCGTGTATTCCATGACAAGTCGACTAATCCTGTTGCCCCTCGCAAAGAGTTTCGCACATCGCCCCGTAAAAAAGGAGGAAAACCGTGCCCGCGAAGCTGAAATTACAACAGTGGCGAAGTAACCATGGTGCAGTGCTTTTGCGTGAATGAAACTAGTTGTTGCGCGCTCGCCAATCAGGTACTGTCGGCGCATGGCTACTTCCCCCTTTTTGCACCTCGGCAAAACCCTTGCGGCGGCGACCGTCTGGTCCCTGCTGGTGAATTTTCCAGCCGGGGCCGCCAGCTTCGGCCAAGTGATCCAGTCGGTCAAGCCCTCCGTGGTCGGCATCGGCACTTACCAGCCCACCCGCAGTCCTGCGATCGTGTTCGTGGCCACCGGTTTCGTCACCGGCGACGGCCTGAGCGTGGTCACCAATGCGCACGGCATTCCCGAGACGCTCGACAGCGAGCGCAATGAAACGCTCGGCATCGTCATCGCGCGCGGCGACAAGGTCGATTTCCGGCCGGCCAAGCTGGCGGCGCTCGACCGCCTGCACGACCTGGCCCATTTGCGCCTGGCGGGCTCGCCCATGCCGGCCCTGCGCCTGGGCGACGGCAGCGGTATCGAGGAAGGCCAGGCGCTGGCGTTTACCGGCTTTCCGCTCGGCATGGTCCTCGGCCTGCATCCGGTGACCCACCGCGCCATGCTGTCGGCCATCACCCCGCTGGTGATGCCCTCGGTCAGTTCGCGCAAGCTCGATGCGCGGGCGATCACGCAACTGGCGCGCGCCCCCTCCCCCATCTACCAGCTCGACGGCACGGCCTATCCCGGCAACAGCGGCAGCCCGGTCTACGATCCCGAAACCGGCCATGTGCTGGCGGTGCTCAATATGGTATTCGTCAAGGGCTTGAAGGAAAATGCGATCACCAAGCCGAGCGGGATCAGCTATGCGATCCCGGTCAGCCATGTACGCGCCCTGTTACAACAAACAACAGCGCCAGGACAAAAATAGCGCCTGCCCTTTCGCTTAAAAAACTTCATGCTAAAATAGAAACTGTTGTAATTAAAATTGCATTGCAGTACTTCAATACCGGCGCCGTCCGCATAAAGGAAAATCAGGTGAACACGTTCAAATCGCATACGATGAAATGGCTGGGCGGCAGCGCACTGGCGCTGTCCGCCCTGTTGCTGGGCGGCTGCGCTTCCCCGGTCTCGACCGTGGTACCCGATCCGCTGCCGGCCACCGCCCATGAATACCTGATCGGCCCGGGCGACAGCGTCAACATCGTGGTCTGGCGCAATCCGGAAGTGTCGACGTCGGTGCCGGTGCGTCCGGACGGCAAGATCACCACCCCGCTGGTGGAAGACTTGCAGGCCAGCGGCAAAACCTCGACCACCCTGGCGCGCGATATCGAAAAAGCGCTGGAAAAGTACATCCAGCAACCGGTGGTGACGGTGATCGTGACCAGTTTCGTCGGCAATTACAGCGAACAGATCCGCGTGATCGGCCAGGCGGCCCGTCCGCAAGCCCTGGCTTACCGGCGCGACATGTCGCTGATGGATGTGCTGATCGCGGTCGGCGGCGTCACGGAGTTTGCCTCGGGCAACAAAGCCATCGTCATCCGCAAGGTCGACGGCAAGTCGGAAAAGCTGGCCGTGCGCTTGAACGACCTGATCAAGCAGGGCGATATTTCGGCGAATATCTACATGCGGCCGGGCGACGTGCTGGTGATTCCGGAGAGCTTCTTTTAAGCGCGCTGCCACGCCTTCTTCCAAAGCTGGTCGACAACGGGCCCAAGTCGTGGAATACTTGCGCAAAAGACAGGATGTCGGGTTTTTTTACAGGCTGGGCCGCGCAATGGCCGGGCCGCTAGCACACCCTGCCGCCAAGCCTTTGATCTAGATCAGATTTTTATGGCGCAATGCGCCGATGGTATGGAAATTGCATGGATTGCTCCGTATCGTGCACGCCTGACTGGGCATCGCCTGACGGTGCTTTTCAATTCGAGGAAACTGACGTGACTAACAATGAGCAACAGGACCGCCCCAGCGGCGAACCAGCCCAGCCGCAAGCGGGCTTGTCAGTGTCGGGGAATGCGCGGCGCCGCTTTACGCGCGCCGGCGTGGGCGTGTCCGGGGTCCTGATGACCCTGGCCAGCCAGCCCGGCATGGCCGCCACCACGTGCGCTTCCCCGTCCGGCTCGCTGTCGAACGGCCTGCAATCGAGCCACCGGCCCGATAATCCCCTGACCTGCGGCGGCAATTCGCCGGGCTTTTACGCCAACAATCCGGCGGGCTGGCCATCGACGCCGGCGTCCACGCGCCACTTCAAGGATATTTTCCCGGTCAACGCCGGCCAGGCCGCGCTCGGCGAACTGGCCCTGGTCGACGTGCTCAAGACCAACGGCAAGAAAAACGGCGGCAACAGCGGCAAGGGCCCGTTCAAGAGCGAAGACCTCGATCCGCACAATGTGGCCAGCCATGTGGTCGCCGCCTACCTGAACATCCAGACCAAGCGCTCCACCGTGCTGACCGAAACGCAGTTGCGCAATATCTGGCGCGAATACCAGACCACCGGTGGCGGCAAGCTGGGCTATTACGCACCGACGGCCGGCATCAAATGGTATGGCGACGACATCGTCGCTTACCTGAAAACCACCTTCCATCAGTAGCCTGCACGGCGATGGCGCCGCGCGCGCCCGCCTTTCCGACCTCATGCCGCACGCTCTTTCCTGGCACGTCCTTCCCGGCCAATCCCTGCGCTACCACAGCTGGGACCAGGAAGCGGTCCTGTTTAACGACCTCAGCGGCGACACCCACCTGCTCGACGCCGATGCGCTGGCGCTGCTGCTGGCCGTGAAGGGCGGCGCGGCCGACCTGGCCGCCCTGCGCCTGGCGCTGGACGCCGGGGACGAGGCCGACTCCGCGCTGCAAGCCTTGCTCGAGCAGCTGGCGGGCATTTCCCTGATCGCCGCCCATCCATGACCACCCTGAGCGCGCTCGGCCGCGCCGAACTGGGCCGCCGCCTGCGCGAGGGCAGCATCGACCTGCAGACCGGCGCCTTCGTCACCCGCGTGCATAGCCCCTTTGCCAGCGTGGCCGATGGCTTGCACCTGCTGTACGGCGACTATCCCCTGCTGGAAAACAATGGCTTTGCCGACTTCCACGTCGACGTCGCGCCGCCGCCATCGCTGCGGCGCTGGTACAAGCCGCTGGCGCGCTTCGTCTACGATGGCATGGTGCCCTTCCTGCCGCTGCCGGCCGCGCAAGCGTTTCCCATGTTCGAGTGGGGCATGAACTGGTGCGTGTCGAGCCGCGCCCACGGCTACCTGATCCTGCACGCGGCCGTGGTCGAGAAGCATGGGCGCGCCGCCATCCTGCCGGCCCCGCCCGGCTCGGGCAAGAGCACCCTGTGCGCGGCCCTGGTCAGCCGCGGCTGGCGCCTGCTATCGGACGAACTGGCGCTGGTGCGCCCCGAAGACGGCTTGCTGGCACCGCTGCCGCGCCCGATCAGCCTGAAAAACGCCTCGATCGAGGTGATGCGGCGCTACCAGCCGGACGCCGTCATCAGCCGCCCGGTGCCCGACACCACCAAGGGCACGGTGGCGCACCTGAAGGCGCCGGCCGACAGCATCGCGCGCGCGCGGGAACTGGCGCGCCCGGGCTGGATCGTGTTTCCGAAATACGCGGCGGGCGCGGCCACCACGCTGCTGGAGGTGGCGGCCGCGCGCGCCTTCATGCGCGTGGCCGAGAACGGCTTTAACTACAGCGTGCTGGGCGCGCGCGGCTTCGCCGCCCTGGGTACCCTGGTCGGGCAGTCGCGCTGCATCGATTTCACCTACAGTGCGCTGGACGAGGCGGTGGCCGTGTTCGAGCAGCTCGCGGGCACGCCGTGATGTCCACCGAAGGGCAAGCCGGCCGCGCTCCCCGCAGCGCCGTACCGCTGCTGCTGCAACTGCTGCGCCAGCCCGCGCGCGGCGCCGCCCTGACGCTGGCCGAATGGGACTTGCTGCTGCGCCAGGCCGCCAGCGCGCGCCTGGAAGCGAGCCTGCACGGCTTGCTGGACGAGCACGGCGCGGCCGGCGCGATTCCCCCCCAGGCCAGGCGCCACCTCGACTGGGCCGGGGTGCATGCCGAACGCCACGCGAACGCGGTGCGCTTCGAAGTGGCGCAGATCGGCGCGGCGCTGGCCGCCACCGGCGTGCCGCTGATCCTGCTCAAGGGCGGCGCCTACGCCATGGCGCGCCTGCCGGCGGCGCGCGGACGGCTGTTTTCCGACATCGACATCCTGGTGCCCAAGGACCAGCTGGCCCAGGTCGAAGCGGCGCTGATGCTGCACGGCTGGTCCACGGTGGCGCAGGACGCCTACGACCAGCGCTATTACCGCACCTGGATGCACGAATTGCCGCCGATGAAGCATGCGCGGCGCGCCAGCGTGATCGATGTGCACCACGCGATCCTGCCGGAAACGGCGCGCCTGCGGCCCGACCCGGCCAGGCTGCGCGCCGCCGCCGTGGCCCTGGCGCCGGAAGGACAACCCGCCCCGGGCCAGGCGCCAGTCCATGTGCTGGCCCCGGCCGACATGGTGCTGCACAGCGCCGTGCACCTGTTCCATGACGGCGAATTCGACCACGGCCTGCGCGACCTGCTCGACCTGCACCGCCTGCTGAGCAGCCTGGGCGCCGCGCCCGGTTTCTGGGAAGCGCTGCCGGCGCGCGCCGCCGAACTGGAACTGGGCCGGCCCCTGTTCTATGCCCTGCGCTACTGCGCGCGCCTGCTGCACACGCCGGTGCCGGCATCGGCCCTGGCCGCCGCGCGCCCGGCCGGACCCGGCGCGCCGCTGCTGGCCCTGATGGACAGCCTGTTCCTGCGCGCCCTGCTGCCGAACCACCCCAGCTGCGCCGACCGCTGGAGCGCCGGCGCGCGCTTTTTGCTGTATATCCGCGGAAACTGGCTGCGCATGCCACCGATATTATTAACAAGACATCTGTTTCATAAGGCTTTTATTTCTCCCCGTAAAGATTAATGCAAGTGCGACATGTCGGTTTTCCTTACACCCCCTCACGCAGCAGCCATAAAATAGTTGGTAAGCCTTTGATTTAAAACAAAGACTATTATCTGGCACGAGTCCTGCTTACACAGAGGCACGTAGGAACAACAAACACAATCCGGGAGAACCACATATGAAACTGACAAAATACCTCGCTGCAGCAGCCGTGTCGGCAGCGTTCGTCGCCGCCCCCGCATCGGCAGCGACCATGGGTATGGCCGACCTGGCCATCACCGGCCTGATCATCCTGAACTCGAACAACGCGCCAGTGACCAACGGCATCGTGATCCAGAACGAAAACCGCACCGGCACCGCGAACTCGAACTTCAACAATGCGCAAGGCACCGGCGCCGGCCTGGGCAACATTTTCAGCACCACCATCGGTGGCACGGTCGACGTCCAGAACCGTTGCGCGGGTCCTTCGTGCGGCGCAGGCATGCCAGTTGGCAACTACCCAGGTGGCGTGGAAAACAATTTCACGGCTCACATCCCTGCACCGAGCGGCAACTACGCCATGGGTGACATGTACATCGCCGGCACCGCGCTGGGCGTGACGGGCGCTAACGGCCTGACCCGTGCCGATTCGTCCGTGATGTCGCCAGGTAACGCCGGCAGCGCGAACGCCACCATCGCCAACTCGGCGACCGCGGTAACCACGTTCACCGTCGGCAATACGCTGCAAGCGAAATTCGCGCTCGGCTACAACGCCTACGTGGCTGCGTTCGTCAATGCGATCAACGGCGTCAGCGGTTCCTCGCTGGGCACGATCAGCTGGACGCTGTCGCTGCAGGAAGTGATCGGCAATGTATCGACGACGATCATGAACTGGAGCCCGGCCGAGATCAACGACGGCGTGACCTCGAGCGACATTTCGCAAAACTCGATCAAGGAAAGCTCGGGCACGATCCTGTCGAACCTGGTGACCCTGACCGGCGGCCGTACCTACAAGCTGACCATCAACCAGGCGTCGAACTCGATCGCTTCGGAAGTGCGTGCCGTGCCTGAACCAGGCAGCATGGTCCTGATCGGCCTGGGCCTGCTGGCCTTGGGCGCCGCTTCGCGCCGCAAGGCTGCCAAGTAAGACCGATGCGCGCGCCGGGCTGGCCAGGCCGGTGCGCGCAGTGTGTCAATGAACGACCCGAGCGCGTCAGCGCCCGGGTCGTTTGCTTTTGCGCGCCCGCTTTTAAGCGATAATAGAATCATGGCCTACACCCAGAGCGACCACCCGAGCAATAACATCACCGGCCGCGCGACCGATGTGCGCGGCCAGGTGCGTCCCGAGAGCGTGCGCGCCGTGATCAAGCTGGTGCGCGCGGCGCGCGAGAACGGCACGCCCCTGTACCCGTTCTCGACCGGCCTCAATTTCGGCTACGGCGGCAAGTCGCCCACCATGGCCGGCAGCCTGCTGGTCGACCTCGGCGCGCTCAACGCGATCCGCATGACAGTCGACAAGCGCAACGGCCGGGTGTTGCCGGTGGCCGTGATCGGTCCGGGCGTCACCCAGGGCGCGCTGTACGACTTCCTCGAAGAACACCATCCTAACCTCACGTTCAACGTCACCGGCTCGGCGCGCGCCACCAGCATCATCGGCAATGCGCTCGACCGCGGGGTCGGCTATTTCGGTCCGCGCAAGGAAGACCTGTTCGGGCTGGCCGTGGTGTGCGGCAACGGCAAGCTGCTGCGCACCGGGTTCCGGCGCCTGAAGCGCTCGCCGCTGGGCACCAGCAATCCTTACGGGCTGGGGCCGATGCTCGACGGGCTTTTCTTCCAGAGTAATTTCGGCATCGTCGTCAGCGCCTGCTTTCGCCTCGTGCCCAAGCGTCCCAGGCAGGTGGCGCTGTCGCTGTCGCTGCGGCGCGAAGAGGATTTGCCGGCCTTTATCGACGAGCTGGCCAATTGCAAGCGCGAAGGCTTGATCGAATCGGTCACCCACATCGCCAACCGCGCGCGCACCCACGCCACCCTGGCCTACGGCGTGACGCGCTACCTGGAACAGGAATGCGCGTACACGCCCGAGCGCGCCTTTGGCGAAGCGGAAAGCGTGATGGACCTGATCGCCCCGGGCGAATGGGCCAGCCTGGGGGCGATTACGGGCACCCGCGCCCAGGTCAAGGCCAACCTGGCCGAGATCCGCAAACGCATGAAGGGCCTGGCGCAGGTGCGCCCGATCACCCACCAGTTGCTCGACACCGCCTACGCGGTGGCGCACAAGCTGCGCTTCATTCCGGTCGCGCGCGCGAACGCGGCCGCGATCTCGGCCATCCGCCCCCTGCACACGCTGGCGCTGGGGGTGCCGACCGATGCGGCGATCGATAATTTACTGTGGAAATTCGGGCGCACCGACCTGAACGCGGCCCAGCTCGACCAGTCGAACTGCGGTTTGCTGTTCATTAACCCGGCGCTGCCGCTGGACGGGGCTTTCGTGGCCAAGTTCATCGATGAAATGAAAAAGACGGCGGCGCGCCATTATCACGACACCCTGTACATCACGATCAATATCGAAACCCCGACCTCGCTGGTGGCGGTGATCAACCTGCTGTTCGACCGCAGCAACCTGGAAGGGGTCAAGCGCGCCCACTTCTGCGCCGACCGCCTGCTCGACAAGATCCACGCGATGGGGCTGGAAGTGTACCGGGCACGGGCCGACATGATGGCGGCCATCGTGCGGCGCGACCCGCACTACTGGGCCATCATCCACTCGCTCAAGACCCGGCTCGATCCGGACGGCATCATCGCGCCGGGGCGCTACGATGCCCAGCCGGCCGCGCCAGGCCCCAGGCCGCCTCCTAGCCGAGCTTGATCAGGCGGTTGGCGATGCCCTCTTCCTCGCGCGAGGAGAAAAAATACGGATACAGCGAGCGTTCGGTGCCGGGATTGCTGCCGCTGCCGCCCAGCAGCGCGATCTGCTGCGCCATGTGCTCGACGCTGAGCCACATCAGGTAGGCGGGCGCATCGACCCGGGTATTGTGGCGCAGCTCGGCCTGGTCCTCGAAACCGAGCATGGTCTGGTAAAAGCGCCGGTGGCGCGGATTGACTTCGATCAGCACGTCGGTGCGGCTGTGAATATAGCGCGCGTAGATGAACAGGGTGTGGAACAGGGCCGCCAGCGCCGCCTTGGATTTGACCTGGGGATCGAACGCCAGCTTGGTGATTTCGCACAGGCGCGCGCCGCGCGCGCGGAAGGCATCGACATGGTCGCGGAAAATCTCGTCGGCCAGGATGCCGCGCTCGGAATCGAGCCCCAGTGTCACGGTGCCGATCAGGCTACCCTTGTCGGAAGCCGACAGGGTGATGCGGTTGGGGTCGCGTTCCATGCGCGCCACGTTGTAGCCGCGCGTGGCGTACATTTTACTGATCAGCAGGCTGGCCGAATTGCGCCCCTGGTCGGTATCGGCCAGGCGGATCCCGAAGGTACGGTCGTTGTCGGTGAAGCTGCCGATCAGGCGGCCGTGATCCTCTTCCTCGCCTTTCACCAGATAAGACAACTCGAGACGGTCCTGCTCCTGGCCCATCGCTTCCACTGCATCGTGCCCTGCATTCATGTGAAAACTCCCTGTGGCGCGGCGCCAGCCCGGCACATGGTGCCGCCGAGTAAAGCGCCCGGTGGGCTGCGACTCGCCGTCGTGCCCGCTTTATAGTTGTTTCAGCAAGCCCCGCGCCTCCTCCCCTTGCGGAAATTGCTTGTACTTCTCCACCAACACTTCAAGTTCCTTGCGCGCCGCGTCCTTGTCCTTGGCCTGGATCAGCGCCTTGGCCAGATGCAGGCGGATTTCGGGCACGCCCGGCAATCTGGCGCTGGCGTCGCGCAGCAGCGGCAAGCCGCGCGCCAGGTCGCCCTTTTGCACCAGCAGCCAGCCCAAGGTATCCTTCACCGCCGCGTTGCCGGGCAGCGCCCTGAAGGCCAGCTCGGCGGTCGGCAGGGCGCGCGCATCGCCCGCCAGTTGGTAGGCCACCGCCAGATTGTTCAGGGCGCTCGGGTAGGCAGGCGCCTTCTTCAGTATGGCCTCAAATTCTGTTATTGCTAATTGATATTTTTTATTGGCAATATACTGCTCTCCAAGGTAACCCGGCACCTTGACGTCATCGGGGTTAGCGGCACGCCATTGTTGCACTCGTGCATCAGCTTCCTTGGTCTTGCCGACGATGCGCAAGGCTTCATACAGCTTGATCAGCAGCTCGGCATTGTTGCCCAAAGAAAATGCTTTATCGTACAAGGGGATCGCCGCCATGGCATTGTGCTGCACCAGAAGCACGTCGGCTTCGGCCACGTAGCCAACCGGCAGTTTCGGATGCTGCTTCTGCATGGAACGCGCCACGCCGAGCGCATCGTTGAACTGTTGCTGGCGCAGGTGAGCGCTGGCCAGCGCCAGCTGGGCGTCGAGGTAATTGGGCTGCAGCACCAGGGCGCGCTTGAGCGAGACGCTGGCCGAAGGCAGGTTGCCCATGGCCGCGTGGGCCGAGCCGAGGCGGAAATGGGCTTCGGCCGACTGCGGCGCGGCCACGGTCAGCTTGTTGAAGGTTTCCATGGCGCTGCCATTGTCGCCGGTGGCGAGCTGCAGCTGGCCGAGCTGGTCGAGCACGGCCGGGTTGTCCGGATGGGCCACCAGCAGCTTGCGCATCAGGGTCAGGGATTTGTCGGCGGCGCCCATGCGCACGTAGTGGCCGGCCAGCACGATGGCCGGACCGACCGCGGCCGGGTCGACCGCGCTGGCGCGTTCGAGCAGGGTGCCCGCTTCGGCCAGGCGGCGCTGGGCCACGGCCATGGCGCCGAGCGCGGTGAGCGCTTCGACATTGTTGGGATACTTGGCCAGGAAGGCTTGGTAGCGCTGGCGCGTGGCGTCCAGGTTCTTGGCCTGCATGTCCAGGCGCGCCAGGTTGTCGACCGCGGGAAAGAAATCAGGATGCAGGCCGAGCGCCTTTTCAAAGGCGGCGCGCGCCGCGGCCTGGTCCTTCTTGCCCAGCAGCGCCAAGCCCTTGAGGTTCTGGATCATCGGGTCGCCCGGGGCGCGCGCTTCGAGCGGCGCCAGCGCTGCCAGGGCCTTGTCGAACTGGTTCAGGCGCAGCGCCGTCATGGCCAGGGTGGTGCCGGCATTGCTGGTGGCCTGGTCGAGGGTGCTGGCCAGTTCCAGTTCGCTCAGGGCGCGCGCTTCTTCGCCCTGTTCGAGCTTGCTCAAGCCCAGGGCGGTGCGCAGCTGCGCCTTTTTCGGGTCGAGCGCGCTGGCCCGCTCCAGCAGTTCGGTGGCCTTGCCGAAGTCGCGGTGATCCGTGTACGCCTTGCCGGCAATGGCCAGCAGCTGGGCATCCTGGGAAGCGCCCACGACCGGCGCGAGCACCGCGATGGCGCCCTTGGCGTCGCCGGCGGCGATGCGGGTCGAGGCCAGCAGCTTGCGCGCGTAGTCGCTCTCGGGATGGGCTTCGTGGTATTTTTTCAGGTGCTGCTCGGCTTGCGGCAGCGATTTGAGGGTGAACTGCACCGCGCCGGCCAGCAGCACCGAAGGCATGTGGTCGGGCGCCACGCGCAGCACTTGCTGCAGCGATTCGAGCGCGGCCGCGTGCTTGCCCTGGGTGAAGTCGAGCATGGCGCTGGCGTAGCTGACCATCAGGTTCTTCGGCGCGTTTTTCCTGGCGGCGGCCAGCGACACGGCCGCCTCGTCATAGCGCCGTTCGGCGATGAACAGATAAGCCTTCTGCAGGTGGCCGGAAGCGCTGTTGGGGTCGAGCGCCAGCACCTGGTCGTAGGCGGCCAGGGCGGCTGCCGGATTGCCCTGGGCGCGCTCGAAGTCGCCCTTGAACAGCCAGCTCTGGATATCCTTGGGATTTTTCGTCACGGCCAGGTCGACATAGCGGGCCGCGGCGGCCTTGTCTTCGTTGGCCATGGCAATGTTGGCCAGGCCCATCAGCGCGACCGGGTGGCCGGGATCGAGCTTGAGGGCGCGCTCGAACGCTTCGGTCGCCTCGGCCCGCTTGCCGAGCTGGTAGAACGCGGCGCCGCGCTGGCTGACCACCTTGACGTCGGCCGTATAGGCCTTGTCGGCGGTGGCGTCGATGACTTTCTGGAATTGCCCCTGGAACAGTTGCGCAAGCAACAGCTCGGGCAAGGTGCGTTCGGGCGCCATGCCCAGCTCCATGGCCTTGCGCACTTCCTTTTCGGCCGAGACGGCGTCGCCGAGCTTGTTATAGGTTTCGCCCAGCGCCAGGCGCGCCTCGGGGTCGGTGGGATTTTTGGCGACCGCGTTCTTGAGCTGGATCAGGGCCGACACATGGTCGCCCTGCTGCTGGAACTGTTTGGCCTCGGCCAGCAGGGCTGCCGGCGTTTCGGTCTTGCCACACCCGCTTAATGCACCGAGCATAAGAACGGTGGTGAGGGCGGCGGCGCCGGCCAGGGAGTGCGCGTGCGTTGACATGACGATCCTGTTGTTACAGGCGGTGGCGTGGGCACGCTTCCCGCCGATTGCGTGAATGAAGCGCCGCAGGCATGCCGGTCAGCCGCTGCCGTTGCGCTGGACAGGCGTCAGCCGATCGACAGCAGGCGGTCGGCGATGCCGGCTTCCTCGCGCTTCGAGAAAAAATACGGGTAGAGCGAGCGTTCGGTACCCGCATCGTCGTGCACGCCGCCGAGGCGCTCGATCTCGGCGCCCATGAAATCGAGGCTGAGCCAGAGCAAATGGGCAGGTGCGTCGACGCGCGGATTGATCCTCACCCCGCTCTGGGTGCGAAAACCGAGCATGTGCTCATAATAGCGCCGGTGACGCGGATTGATCTCGATAAAAGCATCCGTGCACTGGTAAATATGATGCGCATAGATGTACAGGATATGAAACAGCGAGCCGAGCGCGAACTTGGAGCGCACGGTGGGGTCGAACGCCAGTTTGCTGATTTCGCACACCTTGGCGCCGCGCGCGCGGAAAACGTCGATATGGTCCTTGAAGACCTCGTCGGCCAGGATGCCGACCGGGGAGTCGACCCCCAGTGTGACTGTGCCGATCACTTCGCCCTGGTCGAAGGCCGACAGGGTGATCTGGTTGGGATTATCTTCAAGCCGATGGGTACCGGCATAACCGCGCCAGGCATACATCTTATTGATGAGCATGCTGGCGCGGTTACGCCCTTCTTCGGTGTCGGCAACGCGGATCCCGAAGCTTCTTGTATTGATCGTCATCTCGGAGATGTTATCAGAATAATCTTCGACAAAAACGCAATGACTACCCAGGTTGCCAGCATCGGGCGCGGGAAAATTGAAACGAGTTGTTTCAACCATATTAAGAACCTGATCCATCGACTATGATCCCGAAGATATTGTCCAAGCTGCGAATTCAGTAACATATTGCTAACTCAGCTATCCTAACATCGCTGGCAAAATGCAGGGAGACAATTAAACTTTTTCTTCGCAAATATGCAACAGACGTCGATGGTTGCGGGAATGGGATGTTGTGATGCTGATGTGAAACTTTCCACCAGCGTTTCCTTCCCCAAATAGCAAAAACCGTCATTTCCGCGCAGGCGGGAATGACGGTTTTTAGTTTTCCAGCTCGCGCTTGGCGCAGCAGACCGGCGCCACCCGAACGGCGGCGCCCTTCTCCTTACAGCGTCTTGGCCAGCGCCTTGGCCTCCTCCATCTGCGCGAAGTTCTTGCTGGCCAGTACCCGCTCCAGTTCGCGTTTGGCACCGGCCTTGTCGCCCGTTTTCGCCAGTCCCGCCGCCAGGTGGAAGCGGATGTCGGCCGCATCCGGCGCCAGCGCGACCGCCTTTTGCAGCAGGGTCAGGCCGCGCTTGGCGTCGCCCTGCTCGACCAGCATCCAGCCCAGGGTATCGGTCACGGCCGCGCTGCTGCCGCCCAGCTCGAAAGCCTTTTCGGCGGTTTTCAGCGCGCGCGGATCTTTTTCCTGCTGGTAAGCCCAGGCCAGGTTGTTCAGCGCCGCGACATTCGCCGGCGCCTCCTTGAGCACCGCTTCGAGCCCGGCAATGGCTGCCTTGTAGCGCTTGTTGGAAAGGTCGTTCTCGGCCACATACAGCGCCAGCGCCACGTCGTTCGGGTGCTCGGTCACCGCCCTGGCCAGGCGCGCATCGGCTTCCTTGCCTTTGCCGGACTGGCGCATGGCCGCATGCAGCTTGATCAGGTTGGCGCTCGACGGCGCCAGCGCGAACGCTTTCTCGAACGAAGCCACCGCTTGCGCCGCCTTGCCCTGCCCCATCGTCAGGTTGCCTTCCAGCTGGTAGCCGAGCGCTTCCTTCGGACGCTGTTTCTGCATCTGGCGCGCAATCGCCAGCGCATCGTCGACCTTGCCGGCGCGCGCGGCCAGCTCGGCCTGGGCCACCTGGGCATCGACAAAGTCGGGCTGCAGCGCCAGCGCCCT
This sequence comes from Massilia scottii, assembly GCF_030846495.1. Lineage (NCBI taxonomy): Bacteria > Pseudomonadati > Pseudomonadota > Betaproteobacteria > Burkholderiales > Oxalobacteraceae > Massilia > Massilia scottii. The sequence goes on from NZ_JAVCWM010000011.1 coordinate 90,385, forward strand.
TTTCAAGTCCTCGGCGGTGGCGTTCAGGTTCTTCATCTGCGCGTGCACGGTCGCCAGGCGGAAATGCGCCATCGCCGATTTGGGCGCGGCGCCGGCCAGCTTGCCGTAGGTATCGAGCGCGCCGGGCAGGTCGTCATTGGCGATCTGGGCCTGGCCCAGCAGGTCGAGCAAATCGAGGTTTTTCGGATTGGCGACCTGGAACTTGCGCGCCAGGGTCAGCGCCTTTTGCTTCTGGCCGATCGCCAGGTAGTGCGCACCCAGGGTGCGGGCCGGGCCGATCGCTTCCGGATTTTCGCTGCTGGCTTTTTCCAGCCACTGGTTCGCTTCATCGTTGCGCCCTTGCGCCAGGGCCAGCTTGGTCAGGGCGTAGTAGGCTTCGACATTCTTCTTGTCCTTTTCCAGGAAACCGACCAGCTGCTGTTTCGCCAGGTCCGGCTTTTTCTCGCGCAGGGCCAGTTGCGCCAGGTTGGCGGCGGCCGGGAAATAGTCGGCCTTGAGCGAGAGTGCCTTGTCGAAGCTGGCGCGGGCGTTGACCATGTCGTTCATGCCCAGGTACACGCCGCCCTTGAGGTTGTGCACCATCGGGTCGGCCGGCTGGGTCGCTTCGAGCGCCTTGACCGCGGCCAGCGCCTTGTCGTAGCGCTTCATGCGCAGTTCGGTCATCACCAGCAGCACCGCCGCCTTGGGCGACTTGGTGTCGAGCTTGGTCGACTGTTCCAGTTCGCTCACGGCGCGCGCATCGTCGCCGGTGGCCAGCTTGCCCAGCGCCAGCGAGGTGCGCAGCCCGGCCGCGTTCGGCGCCAGGGTGCTGGCCTGCTCGAAGTAGGCGGTGGCCTTGCCGTAGTCGCGCGCCTGCATGTAGGCTTCGCCGGCCAGCGCCAGCAATTGCACGTCATCCTTGCCGGACTCGAGCATCGGCGTGAGCTGGGTCAGCGCTTCGGTGGTCTGGCCCATTTTCAGCAGGGTGCTCACCATCAGCTTGCGCGCGTAGCGGTGCTCGGGCATGGCGGCCAGGTATTTGCGCAGGTGCTGTTCGGCTTGCGGCATCGAGCCGAGCGCATGCTCGACCGCGCCAGCCATCAGCACGCTCGGCATGTGTTCGGGCGCCACGCGCAGGATTTTTTGCAGCGCATCCTTGGCCGCTGCGTGCTTGCCCTGGGTGAAGTCGAGCAGCGCCTGGGCGTAGGCCACCATCAGCGCGTTGGGGGTGAGCTTGCGGGCCGCTTCGAGGTCGGCCCTGGCGGCATCGAACTTGCCTTCCGCGATTTCGACGAAGGCGCGCTCGACGTGGGCCGAGCGGTGGTTCGGCTTGAGCTTCAAGACCTGGTCGTAGGCGGCCAGGGCCGGCCCAGCCTTGGCCTGGGCGCGCAGCATGTCGCCCTTGAACATCCAGGCGGTCGCGTCGTTCGGGTTGCTGGCGACGACCTCGTCGGCCAGGCGGTTGGCTTCCTCCAGATCCTTGCGCGCCAGGGCCTGGCGCGCCGAACCGATCAGCGCGGACACATGGCCCGGTTTCGCGACCAGGGCCTGGGCATACAAGTCCCTGGCCTGGTCGGCGCGGCCGAGGCCGGCGTTGGCGTCGGCGCGCAGGGCCAGCATGTCGGCGTCGCTGCCCGCGTCGGCGGCCAGGTCGAGCACTTTCTGGTATTGCTGCTGCTGCATCAGGGCAGTCGACAGGGCGGGGATGACCTTGTCCTTGGGCACGCCCAGCTCCAGCGCCTTGCGCAATTCTTTTTCGGCCGAGACGGCGTCGCCTGTGTCGATATACAACAGGCCCAGGGTCAGGCGCGCGTCGGCGTCCGCCGGGTTTTTCACCAGTGCATTTTTCAACTGGATCACGGCCGCCTTGCTGTCACCCTTCTGGATGAACTGTTTGGCGTCGGCCACCAGCGACGCCGACGTTTCGGTCTTGCCGCAACCGCCGACGGCGCCCAGCAGTAATAGTGCGGACACCACGGCGGCGCCGGCGTGCGTCTTGGTTCTGGTAACTGGCATGACTTCCCTATCGTGTGCAACGTGAAATGTTTGGCTGGATGACCGTGCGCCGGCCTGCTGGCCGGTCTGGGACGTTCTAATATTCTATATCGATTTCTCGGGAGAACGAGAAGAATAGCGCCCCCGCAGGCAGCCGCTGTGGCGCCCCGGGAGGTGCCCGAAGGCGGGGGGCCGGACGCTGCTACCAGGGGCTCGCGCAGCGCGGGCCCGGACGGGTGCGCCTAGGTGTCGTCGCCGGGAGCGAGGGTGTAGGGCACCACGACTGTATCGCCCGGCACGAAATCGCGGGTATCGCGCGTGATCAGCACGCGCCCGGACAGGTTGGCGGTGGCCTGGATCACGGCATCCGGCAGGCGCATGGCATGCGCCTCGCGCACGCGCGACGCTTCCAGTGCCACCCGGTGGTCGATCGGCACCAGCTCGAACTGGCCCAAAAAGGCTTCGACCAGCAGGCGCTCGTCCTCGTCCTCGTCCACGCCTTCCATGATTTCCATCCACGTCACCACGCTGATGGCCTTGTCGACATAGTGATCGCAGGCCAGTTCCGCTTCCAGGATGCCGTTCAGATAGTCGATCAGGATGTTGGTATCGAACAGCGCTTTTACCATTCGTCGCGCAACCTGTGCTGGTAGCTCACGCCATCTTCGGGAATGCGCTTTTTCCAGATGCCGAAAGCGCTCGGTTGCGGCGCCTGGGGCCGCTCGGCAACCGCGGTCGCTGCGCGCACGCCCCTGCCTGTTTCATCGGCAATGACACCTGGAACATGGGTTACCGCGACGTCGTTCGGATTGCGGCCCATGTTGCGCCTCGAAAGTTGTTCAATGTTAAGTAGTGTATATCATCGTTTGTCCGTCGTCAGCAGACACCCAAGGGAACAGGACTACCCGTTTCGCATGGAAATACACGGAAATACGTGCCATCTGCCGAATAAGCGCGGAAGTAACTGCCCTTTTATGCCGGATTAGGCGGAAATTCAAGTATTTACATCAAGAAGATTTGGCCGCGAAGAGTGAAAGGCAGCAGGCTCGGCCATGAAGAAAATGTGCCGATTGGATACATACATACTCTTGCTCATATGGTAACGTTCTGCCGTCGGAATTGATAGCTCGCCGACAACTTCACCGCCTGCCTGGGCGGGAAGCAAAGATCGATAAAAAACGATGAATCCGGAGACTGAATGAAATCCAAGCAAACCCTGTTCCTGCTCATGGCCGCAGCCTTCGCTGCCGGCGCCACCGCTCAAACCGAACTCGCCAGCGCACAAGGGCAACGCCCCGCACCCGGCATGGAGATCGGCAGCGTCGACGCGGTGCTGAGCGGCTTTGCCGCACAACACGCCAACGGCCGCAGCATGCAAGTGCAATCGGTCCGCGGCAACACCGTGGCCGCCCATATCCGCGACTACGCCAACAAGAATGGCGTGGTGTCGATCAGCGGTACCGCGGTCGACACGCCCGATTCGGTGTTCGTGCTCAAAGGGAACAAGAAGGCCGTGTACGGCTACCTGCTCAAGTACGACACGCGCAAGGCCTACGAATACACCACCGACAGCGCCGGCAAGGTCTGGCTGACGGAAGTGCCGATCACCAAGATCGTGCCCGACTTCGATCCGGAGTTCCGCGACAAGCGCAGCGCGGCCATGCTGGCGATGGCAGTCTCGCATCCGGTCTACAGCCCGATGGCGCTGCGCCAGGCGCGCCACATCGGCCCGTACCAGAATGAAGACCTGACCCAGCTGCAGAGCAAACCGGGCAGCCCTTACGTGTTTTATCTCAACATCACGGCAGTGATGAACGGCACCACCCCGCTCAACGGCGTGACCAAGGAAAACATGTACCGCGCCTGGCAATCGATCGCCGACCAGTATTCGATGCTCAACCTGAACGTGACCACCAGCCGCGCCGTGTACGACGCCGCGCGCACCACCAACCTGCTGCGCACCGGCATCATCAACTTCATCAACCAGGATGGCCGCTCGTTCGCGCCGCTGCGCTCCTTCGGCACTACCGCCGCCGGCACGCTGTACCGCAATCCGTCGTCCGGGTTCGACTATGGCTACGGCATCGGCATGACCGGCGCCCACGAAGTCGGGCACCAGATGGGCATGAACCACGACCGCGGCGGCAGCGGCGGCGAGTATTTCGAGGGCATCGCCGCCTACCAGTGGGGGCCGATCATGGGCAACTACTGGATGGGCGGCGGCTGGGCCAACCAGCTGTTCACGTGGAGCCGCGGCGAGTACACGACGGCCAGCAATTTCGAGGATGACCTGCGCATCATGACCGTGGACGAGGCGGTGCCGTACATGGCCGACGATATCCCGACCACGCGCGCCCTGACCTTGGGCACGGGCGGCGCCATCGATCCGACCCGCAACTTCGGCCAGATCGAACGCAACACCGATACCGATACCTTCACCTTCACCACCACCGGCACGACCACCCTGAACCTGCGCATCGACCCGCTCGAATACCTGCGCATGCTCGATGTCGACGCCAGCATCCTCAACGCGGCGGGCACGGTGGTTGCGCGCAGCAACCTGGCGGTCAACCGCTCGGCCCAGTTCACCAATCTGTCGCTGCCGGCCGGCAGCTACCGCCTGGTGGTGCGCGGCGGCGCCGAGGGCACCCCGGCCAACGGCTTCTCGAACTACTCGTCGCTGGGACACTACGCGATGAAGGGGACGCTGGCGGGCGCGGGCGGCGGCTATCCGGTGCTGGGCAACGGCGTGGCCCTGACCGGCCAGGGCGCGGCCGCAGGCAGCTGGAAGTACTACACGATTGACGTTCCGGCGGGTAAAACCCAGGTCGCGTTCGCCCTCAACGGCGGCAATGGCGACGCCGACATGTTCGTCAAACTGGGCGGCACCCCGACCACGGCCAGCTACAACTGCAAGTCGGACGGGCCGAGCAGCGTGGAAAACTGCTCCATCAATGCGCCAGCGGCAGGCCGCTACTACGTGGGCGTGTATGCCTACACAGCCTACAACACGCTGAGCGTCAAGGCGACCTACGCGCCGTAAGGCATAGCAAGGACGGCAGCGGTCGTGTTAACGACGACCGCTGCCGCGGGCGGCTCTTCCGGACGCGGCCGACTGATGAAAACGATTGAGCCTGGTCAACCTCCCATTGGGCCGAGAATTCGATAGGTGCGGGGGGAACGTGGTAGATTATGTGCACCCGATAAGGTCAGATAATCATGCCCGAACTGAAAAAAAAACCCGCTCCGGTTGTTGGCTCCGGACGACGCAAACCATCCGGCGCCAGCACAACACCCGCACTCGCTGAAGACTTGTCGCCCGAGCAGACAAAACTCTACGGCGCCCTGACATCCGAAAATGGGTTCTCCGTCAGCGAGGCTCGCCGCCATTTCCTCGGTGAATCTTCAGCACCGAAATCCAAGCGCACCCGCAACTAACACCTGTCATTGCGGCCAAGCCCACGCAAGTGTCCAGCTTCATTCGCGCTCAATTCGCAGCAAATAATTTGAGTGTGGCTCAGTTGATCGCTGACTTCGATCAGTGGAAAGCCATTCCCGGCGTCGACGCGGAGACTGCGATCTTCGGGCGCAACGGGCTGAACAAAGGCTCCAGGATCACTTAGCCATGTGCACATGGTTCCTCTGGGAACCGCCGCAGCCGCTCGCTGGAAGGAAAACTTTCGCAAAAAGCGGGGCAACAAAAGCGACCGTTATCTTTTTTACGTCGACGGTGGCCCGGCCTACGGTTTTCTGCTTCTTGCCATCATCGACGATCCGGGGGGACATGCCATTTGGGATAAGTCGAATGAAGATCTTCGCAAAATATGGGACAAGATGGCCGAGCGATTCCACAGTCAGGGAATTGTCCCGTAGCGCCTGTTGGTGCTAGCTGTCCTTGAACAGCGCCGACACCGGACAGTCGAACAGGCTGGCCAGTCCCTCGAGCAGATCGATGCTCAGGGACTTGGTGCTGTTGTTGACCACGCGCGTGAGCTGGGAGTGCGAAATCTCCACGCCCATGGCGGTCAGGCGTTTCCACAGCTCTGTGACGAAACGGATGTCGTGTTCAGCCATCAAAACCTGGACCCGCAGGACGGCTTTGCGCTGTGGCCCCTGGAGGGGCGTGGATAGGGGGGATGGTTTTAGTGTTTGCATGGGTTCGCCGTACCTCACTACGACAGGCGCCATCATACTCTTTTGCCGCTCACCCCGTTTTCATCTGTTGCAAAAAAACCCAAGCAGCGCCATTTATTTGCATCTCATGCAAATTATTTTCGATATTTGCTTGCTTTCCGATTTTGTGCATGTCAGAATGCATTCACTGGCTCAGCAAGAGCACCAACCGCAGCAACGACCACAGGGATTTACCGTGAAAACAACGACGCAACAACAGATGACGACGCAGCGCCCAGCGCGCGGCCTGTCGCTGCTTGCCAGCAGTCTGTTGGCGTCGCTGCAAGTTGCTGTTCTGGCCACCCTGCAAGGCGCCGGCGCCGCCGGGCTCAAGGGTTCCCGTACCCTCGCCGCCGCGCTTGATGCATGCCGTCCTTTGCCAGCGCCCTATTACCACCAACATCACCAGTGGCCCGCATTTTGTGGCGCGAATTGGGAACATACGAACAACATCCGAGGGGGCAACCCCTAGCCGCGGAGGCTCACCCCTCCCCGGCTGACCGGCAGGTCAAGCTCAAGGGCTCGGATGTTCCGCAAGGACTCCGGGCCCTTTTTGTTTTGGCCAGAGGTTTAACCGCAGTACCGCAACACGCAGTCAAGCCCTTTCAGTTTGAGGCCGTCCCCGGACAACCCGGACCAGACGCAGGTTCTTTCACAATTTGGACAGGTATTAAACGGTTCCGCCTGTATCGGTATCGCACCCTCACGTGCGATACCAGTGCGGGTGGAACGGTGCGGGAATAGCTCAATCGCAGAGCGCAACCTTGACGGGTTGAGGCCGGAAGTTCGAATCTTCCATCCCGCGCCATTCCACAAAGCGCTTTCAGACAGCGCCTGGCCCTGCCAGGGGCGATTCACGCCGAGAGGCTTTGTGGAATGGCCGATCAAGCCTTGGGTGACGAGCAGCATTGGCGACTGCAGCGGACTGTAAATCCGCCGTCTCCGACATACGGGGTTCGAATCCCTGGTCACCCACCATCATTCATGCGCCGCTTTCAGGCGGCGCGTATGCCTTTTTCCCCGATACGCTAACTGGTAAGCGGACGCACTGTTAATGCGTTGTCGGCCCGACAGGGTTATGCAGGTTCGAGTCCTGCTTGGGGAGCCAGTTTCAATTGTGGATTAGCTCAGCTGGTAGAGCACTTGACTTTGACTCAAGTTGTCGCAGGTTCGACTCCTGCATCCACTGCCAGTTTGCCGCGTATGACCGCGCGGTTCTTTTTCAATGGTGACGTTAGCTCAGTTGGCAGAGCTTTGGATTGTGATTCCAAGGGCCGCCGGTTCGAATCCGGTACGTCACCCCACTATTCTCACCTTATCAGACGTAAGAGCGCGACGCTACGAACGTCGAGGTCGCAGGTTCGATCCCTGCAGGTGGGTCCATTCAAGGCACGTGTCGCCCGCACGCGGCATTCCCATAGTTCCCGGATAGGGTTCGTGGCGAACACCGTGTGCGGGTTCGGGAAATCAGCCCGGCACGCGCAAGCCGTGGTGCGCTCCGAAAGTTTGATGCGCACTACCCCGGCAGGCAACCGGGACCCGCACCGCGCTCGTGGTGAAAATGGCAGACACACCAGACTTAGGATCTGGCGCCGCAAGGCATTGGGGGTTCGACGCCCTCCGAGCGCACCAATTACCCGTCGTTGCCGGAATCTGCAGCGGCAGTGACAAGTCAATTACTCAGGTTTTCAATGGTGACGTTAGCTTAGTTGGCAGAGCTTTGGATTGTGATTCCAAGGGCCACCGGTTCGAGTCCCATTATTCTCACCTTAGCTCAGATGGAAGAGCGCGACGCTACGAACGTCGAGGTCGCAGGTTCGATCCCTGCAGGTGGGTCCATTCAAGGCACGTGTCGCCCGCACGCGGTAGTCCCATAGTTCCCGGATAGGGTTCGTGGCGAATTCCGTGTGCGGGTTCCGGATATCAGCCCGGCACGCGCAAGCCGTGGTGCGCTCCGAAAGTTTGATGCGCACTACCCCGGCAGGCAACCGGGGCCCGCACCGCGCTCGTGGTGGAAATGGCAGACACACCAGATTCAAAATCTGGCGCCGCAAAGGCATTGAGGGTTCGACGCCCTCCGAGCGCACCAATCACCCATGTTCGCCGCGGTATTGCGCCTGTGGCAAAACTTTGGCGACAGCAACGAGAGCGTCAGCGGCGAAGCCCTGGCCGGACTGGCGTCGCGCAAGGATGAACGCGTGATCGCGGTTTTGCTCGAACGCCTCGATGAGGACTGCATGGTCTTCGAACTGGACGCGGCCGACATGATGGGAAATCCGCTGCTGCTGGCGCCGCTAAACGCGATCAGGAATGCGGTCAGCCGTGACGAGGACAGCAATTCGTACTGGCATAACCACCTCGACGACGCCATCGCGGCTTGCGGCGGCAGCAAAAAGTAATAGTTTTTATAAGGTTTCAATGGTGACGTTAGCTCAGTTGGCAGAGCATTGGATTGTGATTCCAAGGGCCGCCGGTTCAAATCCGGTACGTCACCCCATTTCTTCGATTGCGCGCTTTTCGCCGCGATCATCCAGGCACTATCTCAGTGGCGCAATTGGCAGCGCAGCGGTCTCCAAAACCGAAGGCTGAAGGTTCGACTCCTTCCTGGGATGCCATTTTTACGTGGGGTTGCCCGAGCGGTCCAAGGGCGCAGCCTGCAAAGCTGTTGTTCGCCGGTTCGAATCCGGCACCCCACTCCAATGCAGCGCAAGCGGTATCGCTCGGGCGTCCCTCACGGCGCCCCGGAATGCGCGGTGCGCTGCGCCTTTTTTTTCGTGCTTGCTGCTTTGCCTGCAAGGCGTATTATCACGTTAATACCTGTCCAGATTTTCATTCTCCGGCCAGCGCCCAGGCGCCGATCTTTTCTACTATTCCATTCAAACAGGCATCAGTAAAAGTGAAAATATGACTCCGCAAATCTTAGCACTCGACATCGCAGGAAATCCATTCGGATGGATCTCCGCCCAGGAAGCGATCCACTACTACGCCGTCGGCAAGGTAGCGTGGGAACTGGGCGACCGCGAATTCTTGTTTCGCGGCGGCGTGTCGAATGCGGGCGTGCTCTCGACGATGACGGTCAAGCCGATCATTTCCATTTCGGGCAGCGAGCGCATGACCAAGAAACTGCGCGTGGCGTTGCCGCTGGGTGACGATAACCACCTGCTGTTCGCGCGCGACCGCCATACCTGCGCTTACTGCGGTAACGTCTTCGCCCGCCAGCACCTGTCGCGCGACCACGTGCTGGCGCGCACCCACGGCGGCAAGGATAGCTGGACAAACTGCGTCACCGCGTGCAAGCCGTGCAACCAGGCCAAAGGCGCCACCATGGTGCACGACTTCCATCCGCTGCTGTACGTGCCGTATGTGCCATGCCGTTTCGAGCACTTCATTTTGAGCGGCAGGAATGTGTTGGCGGACCAGCATGATTATCTGTCGGCCAAACTGCCGAAGCACTCGCGTCTCCTGGTCTGAGAAAAGGATGGCGGCGGCGCGCCGGCCGCCGCTTTCGCTTGAGCCTGACGTAAGGTGAGGCTTTAGCATGCGGGCATGACTATCGATCAGAAAGGATCGCACATGCCCCCGCTTTCATTGTTTCATCCTGCCCCACCAACTCCACGCAGTTCCACCACATGAGCTGGCTCGACAAGCTGCTGCCGCCGCGCATCCGGCGCGACGGCGGCGCGCTGCGCCAGTCGATTCCGTCCGGATTGTGGATTCAATGTCCTTCGTGCAAGGCGCCCCTGTACCGCGCCGCGCTGGAAGCGAGCCTGCAGGTGTGTCCCAAGTGCGACCATCATCTGCGCATCCGGGCCCGCGCCCGGCTCGACGCCCTGCTGGACGCCGGCGGGCGCTACGAGATCGGCCAGGAAGTGCTGCCGGTCGACAGCCTGAAATTCAAGGAAAGCAAGCGCTACACCGAACGCCTGCGCGCCGCCACCGAGGCGACCGGGGAAACCGACGCCATGGTGGTCATGGGCGGCGCCATCCTGTCGGTGCCGGTGGTGGTGGCCTGCTTCGAATTCGACTTCATGGGCGGTTCGATGGGCTCGGTGGTCGGCGAGCGTTTCGTGCGCGGGGCGCAGGCAGCCATCGACCAGCAGGTACCGTTCATCTGCTTTACCGCCAGCGGTGGAGCACGCATGCAGGAAGGGTTGATGTCCCTGCTGCAAATGGCCAAGACCACTGCCATGCTGGCCCGGCTGGCGGAAAGGAAGCTGCCCTTTATTTCCGTGCTGACCGATCCGACCTCGGGCGGCGTGTCGGCCTCGTTCTGCTTCCTGGGCGACGTGGTGATCGCCGAGCCAAAGGCCTTGATTGCCTTCACCGGCGCCAGGGTCATCAAAAGTACCCTGGGCGTGACCTTGCCCGATGGTTATCAGCGTCCCGAATTCCTGCTCGAACGCGGCGCGGTCGACATGATTGTCGACCGCAGGCAGATGCGGGCCGAACTATCGGCGCTGCTGGCGCTGCTGCTGAAGCTTCCCACGGATGCCGTCGTCTGACGGAAGCGCGCAGGTGGTGACGACGATCACGTGGCCTGATTGGTATTAAATCGAAGCGAGCAACAGGTCAGTGTCGATAATCATGATCAGTAGCAAATCGAAGAATCCGGGCTTCGTCCTCGGCGGCAACCACCTGTACGTCCGCCGCCAACAGGTCGTTCCGAATTTCTTGAAAAGCGCGATAGGACTTGGTGTTCTCGGCCGGTTCAGTCACGGGGAAGAGCACATTTGGTGGCAAGGCGTTTCGGTTGCGCAGACGACGTATCTTGTCAACCCATTGACCACCATGCGTCAAAATCTTGGTACTGTCCCCTTGAGCAAGATATAGGGGCTTTATTACTCGTTGTGCTTCGCCGTCAACCATGCTTACGAAAGGAAAGTTCACCGCAAAATCTTCGGTTCCGATCTTTTCCCGTTGATATTTCTCCATGACTTTTGCTCGCAAAAGAAGTTTACGAACATTGTTCTCCAACAAACGTTCCTGATATTCTTTTGTCACAAAATTACGTTCGACATAGTGATCGAACAACTGTAGAAGCTTGGCTTTCGGATCTTGGGCCAAGACTAACCGTTGCTCAGCAAATTGCATCATCGCTTCCCGAGGACGAACCATTTCTGCGAAGAGGTTTCGGGCTAGAGACAGGTTTGGCTCCGCCTTGCGCCCGTCTAGCGCCAAGCTGCGAAGCTCTTTAGCAAAGCGATCCAACTCTTCCTTAAATAGCTGACGCCCATCAAGGTAGACTTGACGGTCGAGCTGGTGGAAGAACTGAGTAATTCGACCGTAACGCTTCAATATTCGGAAGCCAAAGAATCGGGCCTCGGGGGCGATCAGGACAATGCCGACGTTAGCGAACTCACCTGTTTCGACAAACGGGCGAAAACGCAGTAGGGCATATTGGCAAGCAAATTTTTTCATGGGGTATTCCAAAAATCTTCCCGGCGACAGCGCTCGATACAACTCTCGATTTCGCCCCACGTTATATCGGCGGGGACGCCATCATCAACATACCACCATGAATCGGGTATGGTAGCACGTATGTCCACCAGCTTTGGCAGGAGGGCTACCAATCTGGCCTGGTAGCGCTCGCGCTCGAGATGGTCACCAAAAATTCCATTCCACTGCCTCGAAAAGACATGTGAACTCAGAAAATTTACAGCATCAAAGTTGCGATCGAAGGCTTGATTGTGGTCGATGACAACCAGCTCTGATGCCTGCATGTCCCATAGTAAATTAGGATTGCCGCCGCGTTCAGTGAGATAGCGATCTTCATTATGGAGCCACCAGTCGAAAATCAGGACGTCGCTCGCTAGTTCGTTTGACACCAAATTACGCGTGATCGCCGTCAACTCCTGAGGATGCGGCAACTCGCGCGATGCAAATACAATTCCGCTTCCCAGTTGGCTGATGTTGGGAAATACCCCTGCTTCGATGAGTTCGATGGCTACTTCCGCCAAAGCGTATTCTGCAATTGGAAGCCCGAACCCCGTCGCGAGTTGGGCCGCAACCCATTCACAAATCTGGCTACGTCTACCAGCACCCTTACCTTTGACGAAATAAATCGCGCCGTCGTTGCCGCGACAGATGAATGGCTCGGTCACCCCTTGCTGTGCTCTCCCCAGGACTTCCTCAATAATGATAGTTGGCTCATTCACGTTCGGCAGCCTCCGTGCTCCAACACACAAATTTTGGCAGCGGGAACCTGGCGTGCGAGAAGAACTTGGGCATGGCAGGCTAGCTAGGTCGTTTAGACGTCCATGATATAGGAGACGACGATGTTTTTAAGCCAATATCATGTCCATGCTCAACATGACGAAGACCATATCCACAAGTGCTGGGCCAACCGATCAAAATCCGCCAGCGTACAGCGAGCCCCTCAGGGAGGCGCGGGCGCATGATTTTCGACATTGCGCGGGGCCGCACGATAGCGGAGCACCTGCGGTGCTAAAAATGCCGCCTATTGCAACGTCGTCAAGGCTAAACTTGATATCTTTACTGAACAAAAGTGGTGCGGCTGGCGGGGATCGAACCCACGACCCTTGGCTTCGGAGGCCAATACTCTATCCACTGAGCTACAGCCGCGCTGAGGAATGTCGAACGTAACGCGAAGGATACCGTTTTTTCTGTACACGCGTCCATGGAAAGTGTCGCGTTACAGGGAATTTGCGTTCCATAAGAGGTGCTTTGAGTCTATAATCGCGGGTTTGGCGAGTATTTGCAAGTTCATCCATGCGAACACGACCGGCCGGCAGCTTTTTGAAAATTGTACTAAGGACATCATGAGCGACGCACACAACGAACACGAATCCGCGATCCGGACACCCAAGCAGCTCGTCGCTGCGGTGGCCGGCTTCTTCCTGGTCACTGTCATCGGCATCATTCTGCTGGTAACGTTCGTGACGACGACGAAAACCACTGGCGCCGGCACCGACAGCCAGAAGGCCGAAGCGATCGCCGCACGTCTGCGTCCGGTGGCCGACGAAGGGTACGTCCTCAAGGATGCCAACGCACCGAAGATTTTCCTCGCCGGCGACGCCGTGTACACCGCCAACTGCGTGGCCTGCCACGGCGCGGGCATCGGTGGCGCACCGAAGGTCGGCGATGCCGGCGGCTGGGCTACCCGTATTGCTCAGGGCTACGATACGCTGGTCAAGCACGCCATCGTCGGTATCCGCGGCATGCCTGCGCGCGGCGGCAATCCTGATCTGGACGATGTCGAAGTAGCGCGCGCAGTCGTGCACATGGCAAACCAGTCCGGCGCCACGTTCAAGGAACCAGCCGCTCCTGCTCCCGCAGCAGCCGCAGCCCCGGCAGCCGCCGAAGCAGCAGCACCGGCGGCAGCTCCCGCAGCGGCCCCGGCTGCTGCAGCAGCACCGGCCGAAGCGCCAAAGCTGGCCGCTGACACAGGCAAGACCGTCTACAACTCCGCATGCATCGCTTGCCACGGCGCAGGTATCGCCGGTGCGCCGAAAGTCGGCGACAAGGCAGCATGGACCGCACGCATCGCGCAAGGCGCGCCACTGCTGTACGAGCACGCCATCAAGGGATATACCGGCAAGGCTGGCATGATGCCTCCAAAAGGCGGTTCCTCGGCATCGGATGACGAAGTCAAGGCAGCGGTTGATTTCATGGTTACCGCATCCAAGTAAGCGTTCAGAACGCCCGCTAAACCGCTCTTTCAGAGCGGTTTTTTTTCGCCTGGAGAAATAGCCGAGGGAGGCTGGCGCAGTCAGTTGTTGCGAACTTGACAGGAACGCATGTGTTCGCGCCAAGGGCAGGAGCGGCGCCAGTGAGCGCTCGCACACGTAAAACTGTCGCGAGCATGGCGCCCGGCAAATCCCCCGTTCCCAATACCGCGGGCACAAAAAAAGGGCCACTCGCGTGGCCCTTGTCGTATCAATTCACCCGATTACCAGATCGTGACGCGCTCTTTCGGCGGCAGGTACATCTTGTCGCCTTCCTTCACGCCGAACGCTTCGTAGAACGCCGGCTGGTTCATCATGGTGCCGTTGGCGCGGAACTGGCCCGGCGAGTGCGGATCGGTCTTCACCTGCACGATCTGCTGCGCTTCACGCATCTTCATGCGCCATACCTGCCCGAAGCCCATGAAGAAGCGCTGGTCGCCCGTCAGGCCGTCGATTACCGGCGCCGGCTTGCCGCCCAGCGACAGCTTGTAGGCCTTGTACGCAATCGCCACGCCCGAGTTGTCGCCGATGTTTTCGCCCAGGGTCAGCTCGCCATTGACGTTGTAGCCCTTCAGCGGGCTGTAGCCGCTGTACTGCTTGACCAGCATGTCGGCCTTGGCCTGGAACTTGGCGCGGTCTTCCTTGGTCCACCATTCGCGCAGGTTGCCGTCGCCGTCGGACTGGCTGCCCTTGTCGTCGAAGCCGTGGCTGATCTCGTGCCCGATTACCGCGCCGATGGCGCCGTAGTTCACGGCATCGTCGGCGCGCATGTCGAAGAACGGCGGCTGCAGGATCGATGCCGGGAACACGATTTCGTTCATCGTCGAGCTGTAGTAAGCATTCACTGTCTGCGGCGTCATGCCCCACTCTTCGCGGTCGATCGGCTTACCGAGCTTGTTGATGCTGCGGTTGTAGGCAAAGGTGCGCGCGCGCATCATGTTGCCGACCAGATCATCCTGCTTGACCGTCAGCGCCGAATAGTCGCGCCATTTGCTCGGATAGCCGATCTTCGGGCGGAACTTGGCCAGCTTGGCCTGGGCTTCCTTCCTGGTTTCCGGACCCATCCAGTCGAGCGTGTCGATGCTCTGCTTGTAGGCCACCAGCAGGTTCTGCACCAGCTCTTCCATGCGCGCCTTGCGTTCGGCCGGGAAATGCTTGCCGACGTATTCCTTGCCCACCGCTTCGCCCAGCACGCCATTCACGGTCGAGACGCCGTTCTTCCAGCGCGGTTCATTTTCCGGCACGCCCTTGAGCACGGTTTCAAAGAAGGCAAAATCGGCGTCGACGAATTCTTTCGACAGGTATTCCGAATAACCGTTCAACAGTTGCCATTCGAAATACGATTTCCAGGTCGCCAGGTCGGTCTTTTCCAGCACCTGGTTGAATCCGCTCAGGTAACTCGGCTGGCCGACGATGACGTAGTCGACCTTGCCCGCCACGTTGGCGGCGCCCAGCGCGCCCTTCCAGTCGTAGCCCGGGGTCAGTTCGCCCAGCTTGGCGATCTCGACCTTGTTGTAGCGCTTGACCGGGTCGCGCAGCTCGACCTTGCTCCACTGCACTTCAGCCAGCGCGGTTTCCAGCGCCAGGATGGCCTTGGCCGCAACGGCCGCATCCTTGTGGCCGGCCATACCCAAGGTTTTCTCGATATGGCGCTCGTACTTGGCGCGCACGTCGGCCAGCTTGGCGTCGTCTTTTTTCAGATAGTAGTCGCGGTCCGGCAAGCCCAGGCCGCTCTGGCTGATGTAGGTGGCGTAGCGCGTCGATTCGCGGCTGTCCTGGCCTACATAGATGCCGTACGGCACACTGACGCCGATCTTCGACAGATGTGCGATCAGGGCCGGAATGGCTTTCTTTTCACGCAGCGCGCGAATGCGCTGCAATTCGCCGGCCAGCGGCTTGTAACCGAGCTTTTCCAGCTTGGCTTCGTTCATGAAGCTGGCATACAGGTCGCCGATTTTCTGCGTCTCGCTGCCGGCTTTCTTGTTCTTCTCGTTCTGGGCCGCTTCGATCAAAACACGCAGCTGCGGCAGGGTGTCGTCGCGCAGCTTGGCAAAGGTGCCCCAGCTCGACTTGTCGGACGGGATCGCGGTATTTTTGAGCCACAGGCCGTTGAGGTAGCTGAAAAAATCGTCCTGCGGCCGCACGCTGCTGTCGATGTATTGCACATCGATGCCGGAAAGCGGCGCGGGCGGCTGGACCGGTTCGGCGGCGCTGGCAAAAGCGGCCGCCAGGCTCAGGGTCAGGGTGCTCAGAAGATATCGTTTCACAGGGGTGTCCTTATGGGGCGGGGAAAAAATGGCTTGTGGCCATGGCATCGATCACTATAACTTCATTTCCAGACGAATGGTCCAGGTGGTGTACGTGCGGCTGGCCGTGTCCGACAGCTGGGCAATGCCCTCCTTGGTCACGCTGCGCCCGGCCAGGTAATCGTCGCTCATCAGGTTGTTGGCCGACAGGCGCAGCTGGGTGCCGGCGCTGAACTTCCACAGGCCGTACACGTCGAACTGGCGCTTCACGCCGGTGGTGGCGATTTCATCGGCACTGGTGCGCACCCGGATCGCCGGGGTCCAGTTGTAGCTGCCGCCCAGGGTCAGCGGCACGTCCTTTAGCCGCCAGTCGAGGCCGACGTTGGCGGTTTGCTTGGCTTGCTGGTCGAGCCGGTTGTCGGGGCCGGGAATGCCATCCACGCTCGACCAGAAACGGCTGTAGTTCGAGCGCAGGTCGATAGTCGGGGCGTTGGCCACCAGCTCGGCCAGCTGGAACTTCGCCTCCAGCTCGATGCCGCTGGTGCGCGCGCTGCCGATGTTCGACGGGCTCGACAGCCAGCGCGGGCCGTCCGGCGTGTCGCGCAAAGTCAGTTCGCGCCGCATCAGCTTATCGATCTTGCGCACGAAACCGCTGGCGCTGAGGATGCCGCTCTTGCCGAGGTAGTGCTCGTAGGCCAGGTCGATCCCTTGCGCCAGCTCGGGTTTGAGGTTCGGATTGCCGGTGCGGTCGGGCCGGGTTGCGCTGTTGAGCTGCGACCAGGTCGGCACGGCGATCAGGTCGTTCAGCTGGGGTGCGCGGTAGCTCTGCGTCAGGCTGGCGCGGATCTGGTCCTTTTCAAAGCCGGGAATGCGCCACACGGTATGCAGTACCGGGCTCCACACGCTGCTGTTGTTGCGCACGTCGCGTCCCTGGTTGGTGGCGCTGGTGCGAATGCCTTCCCAGCGCAGGCCCAGGTAGGCCGACCATTGCGGCGTGATATCCCACTCGTCCTGCACGTAGCCGGCCACGCGGCGCGTATCGGCCGTCATGCTCGATCCCGATTCGGCGAACTGGGCGCGGCCGTTGACCAGCGCCACCGTACTCTGCTCGCGGTGCCCGCCTTCCAGGTCCCAGCCGGCGGCCAGCAGGTGGCCCTTGGCCAGCGGCGTGCTGTACTTGCCGCCGCTGTTGAGGCTATGGCTGCGCGAGGTGTCGACGTCGTTGAAGACATCCTCGAGCGCGCCATTGTCGCCGTACTGCTTGCGCAGCGAGGTGCTTTCGCTGCGCCCGCCGCCGAAGCCGAACTTGACGTCGAGCTTGGCGCCGGCCTCCATCCGGTGCAGCCAGTTTCCGATGCCGCGCAGCATGGTCATGGAGGAGGTCGAGTCCGACAGCGCCAGCGCGTACTCGCGCTGCGGCGGGCCGATGCGCTGGGTCAGCAGGCTGCCGCTGTCGCCTTCGCTGCGGTTATGCATCAAAAAGGGCTGGAAATTGAGCGTGTCGCCATTGTCGAATTTATACGACAGGCGCGGCGTCAGGTGCACCGAGCGCGAGCTCCGGTTGCTGTGGGCGTCGACCTGCTGGTCTTTCAGCATCACGCCGGCCGGATCGGTATCCTGATAGGTGGTGACGCTCTCGTCGTGCTGGCGGTTGGCGCCCATCGAGCCGCTCATCAGCCAGGTCAGCGCGCCCACCTTGCCGGGCATGGTGAGCGACACGTTCGGTCCGTGGCGGCCATCTTCGATGCTGTCGGACAGCTTGAGCTGGATATCCTTCTGCTGGTAACCCTCGCGCAGCACCACGTTGATGGTGCCGGCGATGGCCTGGGTGCTGTGTTCGGCCACGGGACCGCGCATGACTTCGATGCGTTCGACCTGGTCCGGAGAGAGCGATTCGAGCGAAAACCCGGCCGGCGGGCGCTCGCCGTTGACCAGCATCTGGGTGTAGCCGTTGCCCAGGCCGCGCATGCGCACCCCGCCGCCGCCGCGTCCCGGCGGCCCGCCCATGGTCACGCCGGGCAGGCGCTTGAGGATTTCGCCGACGCTGCTGTCGCCGTTGCGGTCCAGTTCCTCGCGCCCGAACACCATCTTGGCGGCGGTCGAGAGGCGGCGCGATTCGGTGTCGCCGGCGCGGCTGCCGCTGATGGTGACCGCCGTCACCCCTGCTGCAGCCTTGGGCTCTCCCTTGGACCTGGGTGCGGGCACGGCGCCAGGCACGGCGGCAGCTTCCTCCACCGGCACGGCTGTCACCGGCCCGGCGGGCGCGTCCTGGGCGTGGAGGGACGGGGCGAGACTGGCGATCAGGGCGGCGCAGGCGAAGGGAATCAGTTTGCTCATCGAGGGGTTCAGTGGTGAATCAGGCTGGCTGGACGGCAAGTGGGTGGCGCGTCATAGGGCTTGCGATGCTGGCATTCTAGCCCTTGCCTTCCCGGGGGAACCGCCGGGCCCGGTTTTTTTACTTTTCGATACACAAGGCGGACATACACAATTTCGCTGCGGGCCGCGCAATCGGGTTTATACTGGATTCGTGCCAGCTCATCAGCTGAACTGGCGCATTTTTCCCGGCATCATAGGTGACACCATGGGTTCTACCCTTAAAAATTCCGGGCTGGTCGGCCTGGGCGCCCTGGCCGGCGTGGCCTTTTCCATGCAATTTTCGGCGCTGGCGCAAAAGCCGGTCGAGCAAGGCATGCCGCTCGAAGAACTGCGACAGTTGTCCGACGCCTACGATCTGATCAAAACCGATTATGTCGAAGCGGTGCCCGACAAGAAATTGCTGACCGATGCCCTGAGCGGCATGGTGGCCTCGCTCGATCCCCATTCCGCCTACCTCGACAAGAAAGCCTACCGCGACCTGCGCGAAGGCACCCAGGGCAAGTTCGTCGGCCTGGGCATCGAAATTGCCCAGAGCGAGGAAGGCTACATCAAGATCGTGGCCCCGATCGAGGATTCGCCGGCCTGGCGCGCCGGCATCAAGGCGGGCGACCTGATCACGCGCATCAACAACGAGGCCATCCAGAACCTGGGCATCGACGAAGCGATCAAGAAGATGCGCGGCGAGCCGCTCACCAAGGTCACCCTGACCCTGCTGCGCAAGGACGTGGCGCTGCCGCTGGTGATGACGATCACGCGCCAGGAAATCATCCAGAAAAGCGTCAAGGGCAAGATTGTCGAACCGGGCTACGCCTGGCTGCGCATTTCGCAATTCCAGGAACCGACCGTGGACGACATGGCGGCCCGCCTCAGCGCGCTGTACCAGCAGGATCCGGCCCTCAAGGGCCTGGTGCTGGACTTGCGCAACGACCCGGGCGGCCTGCTGCAAGGCGCCATCGGCGTGTCGGCCGCGTTTTTGCCGCGCGGCGTAGAAATCGTCTCGACCAACGGCCAGCTGGCCAATTCGCGCCAGAGCTACCTCGGCAAGCCCGAGTATTACACCCTGCACGGCGACGGCGACGTGCTGGCCAGGCTGCCGGCGGCGCTCAAGACGGTGCCGATGGTGGTGCTGGTCAACACCGGCTCGGCCTCGGCCTCCGAAATCGTGGCCGGCGCACTCCAGGATTACAAGCGCGCCGTGATTCTCGGCAGCCAGACTTTCGGCAAGGGCTCGGTCCAGACCATCAAGCCGCTCGGCGGCGATACCGCGGTCAAGCTGACCACGGCGCGCTATTACACCCCGCACGGGCGCTCGATCCAGGCGCGCGGCATCATTCCCGATTTTCTGGTCGACGAAAATGCCGACGGCGATGGCTTGAACGGGTTTCGCATGCGCGAGGCCGACCTGGAGAAGCACCTCTCGAACGACCGCGACAAGGAAAGCGCGGCCAGCACGCGCGAGCAGCTCGACGTCCAGCGCCGCCTGCTGGCGATCGAGCGCAAGCGCAAGCCGCTCGAATACGGCAGCGCCGACGACTTCCAGCTGGCGCAGGCGCTCAATCACCTGAAAGGCTTGCCGGTGCAACTGGCCAAGCAGGTCAAGGACGCGGCCGCCGAGGCGCCAGATGCGCCGGCGCCCGCGAAAAAGCGGAAATAGGCGCTCTCCACCGGGGTGGCCCCGCGCTTTTCTCGCCACCATGAAGTCCATTGTGTAGAATCAGCGGCACGTGCCGGGTTATGCCCGGCTTACCTTATTTGAAAGCTCCACCATGAAACAAGTCGTCATCAGCGGCACGGGTCTGTTCACGCCGCCCCATTCGATCTCCAACGAAGAGCTGGTCGTCGCCTTCAACGCTTACGCCGAACTGTACAACGCCGAAAACGCCGATGCGATCGCGGCGGGCGAGCTGACGGCCATTGAAGGGTCGAGCGCCGCCTTTATCGAAAAAGCATCGGGCATCAAATCGCGCTATGTGATGGAAAAATCCGGCATTCTGGACCCGGCGCGCATGACGGCGCGCATTCCGGAGCGCGCCGACGAAGAAATCTCGCTGCAGGCGGAAATCTGCGTGGCCGCCGCGCGCCAGGCGCTGGACCGGGCCGGACGCACGGCGGCCGACATCGACATGGTGCTGGTCGCCTGCAGCAACATGCAGCGCGCCTACCCGGCCATGGCGGTCGAGGTGCAGGAAGCGCTGGGCATCGAGGGTTTCGGCTTCGACATGAACGTGGCCTGTTCCTCGGCCACCTTCGGGATCCAGACGGCGATGGCGGCGGTGCAAAGCGGGCAGGCGCGCGCGGTGCTGGTACTCAATCCGGAAATCACCAGCGGCCATTTGAACTTCCGCGACCGCGACAGCCACTTCATTTTCGGCGACGCCTGCACGGCGATCGTGATCGAAGCGGCCGAGACGGCGACCAGCGCGCACCAGTTCGAGATCCTCGAATCGAAGCTCAAGACCAAATTCTCGAACAATATCCGCAATAACTTCGGCTTCATGAACCGCTTCGACGAATCGGGTGTGGGCAAGCCGGACAAGCTGTTCCGCCAGCAGGGCCGCAAGGTGTTCAAGGAAGTCTGTCCGATGGCGGCCGAGATGATCCGCGAGACGGTCACCAATGCGGGGCTGGAAGTGGCGCAGGTCTCGCGCTACTGGCTGCACCAGGCCAATCTGAACATGAACTTGCTGATCACGCGCATGCTGCTCGGGCGCGACGCCGAACCGCAGGAAGCGCCGGTCATTCTGGACACGTATGCCAATACCTCGTCGGCCGGCTCGATCATCGCCTTCCACAAGTACCAGGACGACATGCCAAGCGGCTCGCACGGGGTAATTTGCTCGTTCGGCGCGGGGTACTCGATCGGCTGCGTGGTGGTGCGCAAAAAATAGCCACCGCTCGCCTTCGCTCCGTCGTTTCTGGCAGTGCCAGGAACGACGGTGTCTGATCTTACAGGCGCGCGGCCAGTTCCGCGCCTTCCCTGATGGCCCGCTTGGCGTCCAGCTCGGCCGCCAGCGCGGCGCCGCCGATCTTGTGGAATACCGGCCCGCCACCCGCCGCGCCCTCTTCCGGCATCAGCTCCGTCAAGCTGTCCTGCCCCGCGCAGATGATCACGTTGTCGACCGCGATCAAGCGCTCTTCCCCGCCGACCGTGATATGCAGGCCATGGTCGTCGATCTTGTTGTACGTGACCCCGGCCAGCATCACCACCCCATTGCGGCTCAGGGTCGCGCGGTGCACCCAGCCGGACGTCTTGCCCAGCCCCGCACCCAGCTTGGACGCCTTGCGCTGCATCAGGAACAGCTGGCGCACCGGTTCGGCCGCGTGCGGCGCCACCAGCCCGCCGCTGGTGGTCGCCGCCAGGTCCACGCCCCACTCGCCGGCCCACTCGGCCACCGGCAGCGGCAGCGGGTGCGCCGGGTTGTGCAGCAGGTACTCGCCCACGTCGAAACCAATCCCGCCCGCGCCAATGATGGCCACGCGTTTTCCCACCGGCGCTTTTTTCTGCAACACGTCGATGTACGACAGCACCTTGGGATGCCTGATGCCCTCGATCGGCGGCATGCGCACCTTGATGCCGGTGGCGACGATCACGTCATCGAAGCCGCCCGCCAGCAGCGCCTCGCGCGTGACCCGCTCGCCGAGCCGCACCGTCACGCCGGTCAGCTCCAGCTTGCGCGAAAAATAGCGGATCGTTTCGGCGAATTCCTCCTTGCCCGGAATTTGCATGGCGATCTTGAACTGCCCGCCCACCGTGTCGCTCGAATCGAACAGGGTCACCGCGTGCCCGCATTCGGCCGCCACGGTCGCTGCCGACAGCCCGGCCGGCCCGGCGCCCACCACCGCCACCTTGCGCGGCCTGGCCGTTCTGGCGTACACCAGCTCCGTTTCATGGCAGGCGCGCGGGTTGACCAGGCAACTGGCGCGCTTGTTGGCGAAGGTGTGATCGAGACAGGCCTGGTTGCAGCCGATGCAGGTGTTGATTTCATCGGCGCGCCCGCTGGCCGCCTTGGCCACGAACTCGGCGTCGGCCAGGAACGGGCGCGCCATCGACACCATGTCGGCGTCGCCGCGGGCGATGATGTCGTCCGCTTCGAACGGCATGTTGATACGGTTCGAGGCCACCACCGGAATCTTCACTTCGCGCCGCAGGCGCCCGGCCACGCTGGCAAAGGCCGCGCGCGGCACCGAGGTGACGATGGTCGGCACGCGCGCCTCGTGCCAGCCGTAGCCGGTGTTGAGGATCGTGACGCCGGCCTGTTCGAGCGCATGCGCCACCTTGATCACGTCGTCCCAGGTGTTGCCGCCTTCGACCAGGTCGAGCAGCGAGTGGCGGTACATGATGATGAAGTCCTCGCCCACCGTCTTGCGGATGCGCTTGATGATCTCCACGGGCAGGCGCATGCGGTTTTCGATGCTGCCGCCCCAGCGGTCCTGGCGCAGGTTGGTGCGCGCGCACAGGAACTGGTTGAGCAGGTAGCCTTCGCTGCCCATCACTTCGATGCCGTCGTAGCCGGCGCGCCTGGCCAGCCTGGCGCAGCGCGCGTAGTCGCGGATGGTCGCTTCGATTCCGCTTTCCGTCAGCGCGCGCGGCTTGAACGGCGAGATCGGCGACTTCACGTTCGACGCCGATACCACCAGCGGCTGATAACCATAGCGTCCCGAGTGCAGGATCTGCATCAGGATCTTGCCACCCTCCTCGTGCACCGCCGTCGTCACGCGCCGGTGGTTGTAGACATCGCCGGCGAAATTGAGGGTGCCGCCGAACGGCAGCAGCCAGCCCTGGCGGTTGGGCGAGATGCCGCCGGTGACGATCAGCCCCACGCCGCCCCTGGCGCGCTCGCGGTAAAAGGCGGCCAGCTTGCCGTAATTGTAGAAGCGGTCTTCGAGCCCGGTGTGCATCGAACCCATGATGACGCGGTTGCGCAAGGTGGTGAAGCCCAGGTCCAGGGGCGCGAGCAGGTGCGGGTAGGCTTGGATTGTCATGATTGTGATGGGTGGGGGCGTGAAGACGGAACGTCGGGACTGCATATCAAGACGACATTACAACCTAGTTCTGTAGATGCAGGGTTCTAATCTTCGGCCCGGCGCCGGCCGCCACCTCGCGCACGCTTGGGCGTGCCTCCCTTGTCAGGGTCGCCGCTTTCCCGTAGGCTAGCCTTATGTTTCCGCGAATCCTATTTTGTTGCTTTCTTGCTTGTTCCACGCCCGCCCTGGCCCAATCCAGGCTGGAGGTGACGGTCAAGCGCGTCGATATGGCGGACCATCACATGTTCGAGGTCGCGTCCAGCGGCGAGGTGCGCGCCGCGCCGGCGGCCGTGTGGAAGGTGCTGACCAATTACGACCGCATGTCCGAGTTCGTGCCGGACCTGAAAACGTCCAAGGTCCTCTCGCGCACCGGCAACAAGGCGATCATCGAGCAGTTCGGGGTGGCCAGCTTCCTGTTCATCCGGCGCGACATCCACCTGATCGTGCAGGCGACCGAGGAAGCGATGACGTCCATCGACATCAGCCTGATCACCGGCGACATGCGCGTCTACGAGTGCCGCTGGGAGCTCGTTCCGGTACCCGAGACGGGCGGCACGCGCATCGTCTACAGCGGCAGGCTGGTACCCAAATTCTACGTGCCCGGCATGCTGGGGGCGAACATCATCCGCTCCGACATCGAGCGCATGATGAAGGCCGTGCTGGCACGGCTCGATCGCGGCGACAAGCCTGGCAATTAAGCCTGATAGCTTTGCGGCTCGCGCAGTTCGGCGAAGGTTTCGATGCTGCCGATCTTGACCGTCACGGGATTGAGACTCATTTGCGGCGCCATGGCGCGCCAGGCGAACTGCCATTCACGTTCTTCCGCTTCGGCGCTGCTCTTGGTGAAGGCGGCGCCCAGGGCTGCGCGCGCGCCGTATTCGACGGCGCCGTCGATTCCGGCCCAACTTGGCAGGGTGCGCTGCACGGCGCGGTGCAGGCGTTCGCCGAATTCCTCGGTGTTGTGGATCACCAGGCAGCAGTCGGCCGGCGAAAAAATCTCGAACAGGGCTTTATCCCAGGCTTGCGAAAACGACAGGGTCAGGCAGTTGTTGGCCGGGACCAGGCGGAACTGCCCCAGGGTCAGCGCAGCTTCCAGTTCGGCGCGCGGCGCGTAGCGGTACAGGGTGGGAGGACGTTGGTAATCGTGCATAAGAAAACTCAATCTGTTAGTTAGCGGCCGGCGGCGAACCGCGCGGGCGCACGTGACGGCGCGAACGCAGCGTCTTGGAGGCGACAAAAATCTCGCGCAGCAGGTACACGAAGCTGCCGATCAGGCACAGCATCCCGATCACGAACAGGCCGGCGATGTACTGGTCCAGCGCGACATTGGTGGTATCGCCCAGGAACAGCAGCGCAATGACCAGGCAAATCAGCAGGCCGCAGGCGGTACTCAGGGCGATGGCGTAGTTAACCAGGTGCCAGCGCCGGTACAGGACCTCGAGTTCGTCCATGTAGGCGTCGTGCCAGGCGATGTCGAGCCGGTCTTCCAGCACGCGCGAACGGTCGATGATGCGCGCCAGGCGGTTGGTCAGCACCATCAGGTTGGTGCACACGCCGGTAAGCAGGAACACCGGCGCAATGGCCAGCTGGATGACGTGGCCGATATCGGTGAGCTGGATATTCATAGGGCGCTGTAAGTTGATAATGCGTGTACAGCCGCTAGTGTAGCAGGGCCACCCCCGCCGTCCTAATCGAAGCGTCCGCTGCGCTTGAACTGCTCGGTGGCGCCCACCAGCGCTTTGGCGATGCCCGCTTCCAGCGCGCCATGGCCGGCGTCGGCCACCATGCGCAGGCGCGCACCCGGCCAGGCCTGGTGCAGGCGGTAGGCCGACAGCGGCGGACAAATGACGTCGTAGCGGCCCTGCACGATCACGCACGGCAGGTGCGCGATGCGGCCCACGTCCTGCACCAGCTGGTCTTCGCGCAGGAAGCCCTGGTTGGCCATGTAGTGCGATTCGAGCCGGCCCACGCCCAGGTCGAGCGTGTCGGAGGCGGTATCTTCCGGCTGCGGCAGCAGGAACACGCGGCGCCCCTCGAAACGGCTCCAGGCGCGCGCCGCCGGCCAGTACACGGCCGGATCGTCGCACAGCATGCGCGTGGTGTAGGCCGTGAGCAGGTCGCCCCGCTCGGGCTCGGGAATCGGGGCCACGAATTCGTCGTACAGTTCGGGGTAGAACCAGCGCACGCCGTGCAGGAACCAGTCGACTTCGGCGGCGGTGCACAGAAAAATCCCGCGCAGGATGAAGCCGAGGCAGCGCTCGGGATGGGCTTCGCCGTAGGCCAGTGCCAGGGTCGAGCCCCACGAGCCCCCGAACACCAGCCACTTGTCCACGCCGAACTGCTCGCGCAGCGTTTCGATATCCCCGATCAGCAATTGGGTCGTGTTCTCGCGCCACTCGCCCAGCGGAGTCGATTTGCCGGCGCCGCGCTGGTCGAACAGGATGATGCGGTACTGCTGCGGATCGAAAAAGCGCCGGTGCTGCGGCGACAGGCCGGCGCCGGGGCCGCCGTGCAGGAACAGCACGGGAATGCCTTTCGGATTGCCCACTTCCTCCCAGTAGATGGTGTGCAGCGCATCGACTTGCAGCATGCCGTGCCGGGTCGGCTGGATCGGCGGGAACAGGCAGGTCGGAATGACGGGCATGGGAGTCCTCTTGTAATTGACATCCGATTGTAGCGCACTGGCGCGCCGCTGCCGCCGGGCTTGGCGCAGCCGCCGCGGCGAGCGCGCCTGTCGCGCCTATCGCGTCTGTCCGGCCAGCGACTGCACCGCCGCCAGCGCGGCTTTCAGCTCGCCCCCCACGTGCTGTTTCCACAGGACGGCGGCGGCCGAGAACTTGCGCTCGCCGGTCAGCGCCGTGATCTGGCGCCGGATGTCCGCGTCGAGCATGCCGAACTGGCGCAGCTCGGGAGAGCGCGGCGCGCCGGATCGCCCGGTGGGGTCGCGCTCCATCAGGCAGGCATGCAGCTCGGGCAGCGGCTGCGGCGCGCCGCCGCCGTGCGCCAGGCTGGCCGACAGCCGTACATCGAGCGCCTCGCCCAATTCCAGCCCCTCGTCGGGCCAGTCGATCAGCTGCGCCACGTTGTAGATGGTGTCGACCTGGGCCTCGCGCACGACATCGAGCAGATCGTGCGGGTCCACGCCGCTGGCCAGCAGCCTGCCGACGGCGCCGCCATGGCGCTGCAGCGCGTCCGGCGCGGCTTCGTCGACGACGCTGCTCCACAGAGCGCGCAGCAGCAGTTCGTGCAGCAGCGAGCGGGCGTCGCCCTGCGCTACCTCGGCGGCGATGGCGGCCGCCCGCGCGGGAGGGACGCCGATGCCTTCGAGCCGGGACGCGGGCGAACGATCAGGCATTGGAGTAGACATGAAAACCGTCGAAATCGGCCTTGCCGATCGCAACGCCGCCCTGGCGCAGGATGGCGTAGGCGGTGGTCAGGTGGAAAAAGAAGTTCGGCAGCGCGTACTGCAGCAGGAACGCCTGGCCCGGCAGGGTGACCAGCGCTTCGCCGGCGCGGTCGCTGACGACGCGGCTGGCGGCGCCCTCGAACTGCGCCGGCGTGAGCGCGTCCAGGAAGCCGAGCACGAAGTCGATGCGCTGGCGCAGGCCGTCGTAGGTCGGCGCGAACGTGCCGCTGTCGCGCAGCGCGCTGGCGGGAAAGGCGCCAGTCTGCGACAGGACGCTGCCGGCCAGCGGGGCGCAGGCGCGCACGGCGAAATTGACCGCCACCTCGGCCTGCACGGCCAGGGTCAGCATGCCCGGCGCCAGGCGCGCGCCCAGCAGTGCCTCCGCATCCGGATGCGCCTCGGCCAGCACCAGCATGGCGCGCAGATGGCGCAGGTAGCGCCGGAACACGGGCACGCTGGCCTCGTACAGGTTGTCGTTCATGGATGGCACCTCGCGTGCGCGCTGCAGCGAATACTGCACTTCGATATCGTCTTTCATCTTGCCGCGCTCCCAACCCTGCGATTCGTAAAAGATGTCGGCGCGGGTGTCGGCGCCGGTAGAGAGCACGATCTGCGCGTGCCCGTGCTCGAACAGATCGTCCACCGCCAGCGCCAGCAGGCGTTTGCCGATGCCCTGCCCTTCGCGCGCGGGGTCGATGAACAGCGCCCAGATCGACCCTTGTTCGCGGTCGGCGCTGGCAAAACCGGCAATGACGCCGTCATCCTCGCACACCCAGGTGCGGCCCAGGCGCCCCAGGTAATCGCGGTACATGGCGACGGTGACGCGGCCCGGATCGCGCAGGCGGTTCTCGGTGACGGCCAGGCGGATGGCCGACATGGCGGCGATGTCGGCTTCGGTCGCCAGCCTGAAGGTGAGCGTGGAGGTGGTATTCAAGTTGATCGTGTTCCTGTGGTCAGTCATCGGCGAGCAGCTGCTGCAGGCGCCGTGGATAATGGTTGAGAAAATCGCGCGTGACGGCGAAATGTTCGGTGTCTTCGTACTCCACTTCGGTGATGCCGCTGCCGTCGAACTGCAGGATTTTCGCGTTCGGGTACGACAGCAGGATCGGCGAATGGGTGGCGATGATGAACTGGCAGTCCTGCCTGACCAGCTGGTCGATGGCCGACAGCGCGGCCAGCTGGCGGTTGGGGGAGAGCGCCGCTTCGGGCTCGTCGAGCAGGTACAGGCCGCCGGCGGAAAACTCCAGCATCACGTCCATGAAGGCTTCACCGTGCGAACGGATGTGCTTCGATG
Organism: Massilia scottii; assembly: GCF_030846495.1. Taxonomy (NCBI): domain Bacteria; kingdom Pseudomonadati; phylum Pseudomonadota; class Betaproteobacteria; order Burkholderiales; family Oxalobacteraceae; genus Massilia; species Massilia scottii. Next base: position 118,564 of record NZ_JAVCWM010000011.1, read on the forward strand.
GCTTCAGGCTGCCGACCTGGTCGATGTAGGTAAAGACGTTGAACAGGCTTTCGGCGCGCAGGAAGTAGGACCAGGCCGGCTTGCGGAAGCTCTTCACGATTTTCAGGCAGTCCTGCAGCGGCGAGGCCTCCTGCTGCCCGCGCGAGACGTTGCGGGTACCGCCTTCGCTGGGCAGGCCCATCGCCACGGCGATCGCTTCGAGGACCGTCGACTTGCCGGCGCCGTTTTCGCCGACGAAAAAGGTGACGTCGGCGTGCGGCTCGATCACGCCCATGTCGCGCACGGCGGGAATATTGAAGGGGTAACTGTCGAAATCGATCCCGGCATCATCGGCGATCGAGATTTCGCGTAAATAGGGTTTGGCGCTGAAGGCCATGATGATCCTTGTGAAAAAAAGCACCACCCGCAGGCAGTGCTTTTCGGTTCCTGCAACTGCATGCGGCGATCAGGACATGTGCTGGCCGCCGTTAATGGCGATGTTGGCGCCCGTAACAAAAGCGGCTTCGTCCGACGACAGGTAAGCAACCAGACCGGCGACTTCTTCCGGCTTGCCCAGGCGCGCCATCGGAATTTGCGGAATGATCTTGGTGTCGAGCACTTCTTTCGGAATTTCCATGACCATCTTGGTGCCGATGTAGCCTGGCGAAATGGTGTTGACGGTCACGCCCTTGCGCGCCACTTCCAGCGCCAGCGCCTTGGTGAAGCCGTGCATGCCGGCCTTGGCGGCCGAGTAGTTGGTCTGGCCGAAGGCGCCCTTCTGCCCGTTGACCGACGAGATGTTGATGATGCGGCCCCAGCCGCGCTCGACCATGCCATCGCACACCGGCTTGGTCATGTTGAAGACGGAGTCGAGGTTGGTGGCCATGACGGCGTCCCAGTTCGGCTTGTCCATTTTCTTGAACGTCATGTCGCGCGTGATGCCGGCGTTGTTGACCAGCACGTCGATCAGGCCGACTTCGTCCTGGATCTTCGATACGCAGGCCTGGGCCGAATCGTAGTCCGCCACGTCGCACTCATAGGCCTTGAAGTCGTAGCCCATGTCCTTGGTGGTCGCCAGCCATTCCACGACCTTCTTGTTACCAGGGGAATACGTGGTGACGACCCGATACCCGAGAGCGGCCAGCTTGAAACAGACCGCCTCGCCCAAACCGCCCATACCGCCGGTCACTAATGCAACTCTAGCCATTTTGTCTTCTCCTGTTTTTGTACACCAACTCCAACCAAATCGCGGGGGCGGATTGGACCCGCCCTGCTCCGCTTGAGCGCCACTGAGCGGTGCTCAGCAGCGCTCATTGTCGCGCCGTTTCACCCCATCGCGCTTGCGCGCAACGATGCTCAGTCGCGTTCCACTGCCAAGGCAACGCCCATGCCGCCGCCGATGCACAGGCTGGCCAGCCCGCGCTTGGCGTCGCGCCGGACCATTTCATGCAGCAAGGTCACCAGCACGCGGCAGCCCGACGCACCAATCGGGTGCCCCAGTGCAATTGCGCCGCCGTTGACGTTGATCTTGCTGGTATCCCAGCCCATTTCCTTGTTGACGGCCACCGCTTGCGCGGCGAAGGCTTCGTTAATTTCCATCAGGTCCACGTCTTCGTGGGTCCAGCCGGCTTTTTGCAGGCACAGCTTGGTCGCCGAGACCGGGCCCATGCCCATGATGGTCGGGTCCAGCCCGGCCGACGAATAGGCCTTGATGCGCGCCAGCGGCTTCAGACCCAATTCCTTGGCCTTGGAAGCGGACATCATGATGACGGCGGCGGCGCCATCGTTCAGGCCCGAGGCATTGCCTGCCGTTACGGTACCAGCTTTGTCGAAAGCGGGGCGCAGGCTGGCCAGCGATTCGAGCGTGGTGCCGTGCTTCGGATACTCGTCGGTGTCGAACACGACGGTGCCCTTCTTGGACACGATTTCGAAAGGAATGATTTCATCCTTGAACTTGCCGGCCTTTTGCGCGGCTTCGGCCTTGAGCTGCGACTGCAGCGCGAATTCGTCCTGCTCGGCGCGCGAGACGTCGTATTTCTTGGCGACGTTTTCGGCGGTCACGCCCATGTGGTACTGGTTGAAAGCGTCCCACAGGCCGTCCACGATCATGGTGTCGACCAGCTTGGCGTCGCCCATGCGGAAACCGTCGCGCGAGCCGTTGAGCACGTGCGGCGAGGCGCTCATGTTTTCCTGGCCGCCGGCGATGACGATGTCGGCGTCGCCGCACTTGATGGCCTGGGCCGCCAGATGGGTGGCCTTCAGGCCGCTGCCGCAGACTTTACCGACGGTAAACGCGGGCACCATGTTCGGCAAGCCAGCCTTGATCACGGCCTGGCGGGCCGGACCCTGGCCAGCGCCGGCGGTCAGCACCTGGCCGAGGATGACCTCGTTGACTTTGGCCGGATCGAGGTCGATCTGGGCCAGCAGGTGCTTGATGACGTGGGCGCCCAGTTCGGCGGCGGGGATTTTCGCGAGCGCGCCGCCAAATTTACCGACTGCGGTACGGCCAGCGGCCACGATTACGACGTCTTCCATGTGAATCTCCGATGTACTGTGTTCTGGCGCGGTGGCCAATAGGTTTCAAGTGAGCGGCCTGGCACTAGGTGCCGGTCGCCGTTCCCGGCTGAGCTGCAGCCGGCGGCGCGGCCAACTGGGGCCGACCGAAAATTGCAAACTGCCATGCATCGCGCGGAACCGGGGTCAGCCAGTTGCTGGCGCCGCCCGCACATTGCCACTGCCGGGTTGCGACGGTGGCCGTGGCGAACAGGGTTCTTATCGAATCGACATTTACTTCCGCCGCGGACACGCCGGCGTCCATGGCTGCGTGGACGCTGCGCTGATACATGCCCGCTTGGGTGTCGAACAGTTCCCGCATGGAGCGGAACAACAGGTCAGAACTTGAAAACATGGTTTCCCTTTTCGGATGGACGGTCTTTGACAGCACTGGGCGTGACAAAGTCTTCCATCTTAGTTTCCAGATTCCGTTCGAGTTTGAGCAAAATCAATCTTATCAGCTTATTCACCGAAAACAATCGGGGATTGCCCTGCGGCCGCAAATTACCCCAGCCGGATATCAGCTAAGCAAGGTAATGCCGTCGAGCGTGCGTGCGCACTGCTCGCGGATCACGCCCACGAAGTCGCTTACGTAGGCCTTGGCGGCCAGGGCTGGCGGCACCGAGACGAACAGGTCGCTCCACAGGCCGAACTCGCCCACCGGGCGCGCGAGCACGTAATCGTAGTCGACGTAGTTCTTGATGGCCCAGTTGGGCAACGCGGCCAGGCCGCGCCGGCTGGCGACGAGCTGCAGGATGGCCACGGTCAGCTCGGCCGTGCGGCGCTCGAAGCGCACATTGGCCGGGCGCAGCACTTCGCGGATCAGGTCGATGCGCTCTTCCGGCACCGGATAGGTGATCAGGGTTTCGCCCTCAAAATCGGCCGCTTCCAGGCGGCGCTGGGTGGCCAGGCGGTGTTTCTGGGCCAGCACCACCAGAATTTCGAAGCGGAACAGGGGAAACACGGTGTAGTCGGGGCCGCCCGCCGAGCCGATCACCAGGTCGGCCAGGCCGCTGCGCAGCAGGTCGACCGGTTCGCTGTGAAAGCCCGACACCAGGTCGATCTCGACGTCCGGCCAGCGCTGGCGGAACGCATCCATGACCGGCATCAGCCAGTCGAAGCAGGTGTGGCATTCGAGCGCCACGCGCAGCTGGCCCTTGTCGCCCTGCGACAGGCGCGCCACGTCGCGCTCGGCCTGCTCCACCTCCGGCAGCACCTGGTCGGCCAGATCGAGCAGGCGCATGCCGGTGGCGGTAAACGCGATCGGCAGCGACTTGCGCTCGAACAGGGGAGTGCCGTAGCGCTCCTCCATCAATTTGATCTGGTGCGACAGGGCCGACTGGGTCAGGTTCAGCAGCTGTGCGGCACGCACCAGGCTGCCGGAAGAGCGCAGCGCCGTGAGCGTGCGCAAGTGTCGGAGTTCTAGCATGGTCTCGTTCTATGAAAATTTTTCATGCGGAACTGCAAAAGGTTTCGTTTTGATTATATGACACTTTGCCGCAAACTTTACACACGAACAATGAAATCTCGATGACATGATGAAAACGCTACAAACACACGTGCTCGGCTTCCCCCGCATCGGCGCGCGCCGCGAATTGAAAACCGCCCTCGAAGCCTTTTGGGGCGGCACCAGCGGCGAGGCGGAACTGGAAGCGGCCGGCGCCGCCCTGCGCGCGCGCCACTGGGCCCTGCAGGCCGCGGCCGGGCTCGACCTGGTGACGGTGGGCGACTTCGCCTTCTACGACCAGGTGGCCAGCCACATCCAGCTGTTCGGGTGCGAACCGGCACGCTTCGGTTTCGACAGCGCCGCCACGCCCCTGACGCGCACCTTCGCCATGGCGCGCGGCGAGCGCAGCGATTGCTGCGGCGGCCGGCAGCATGACCAGCACAATCACCAGCAGGGCGGCCACGCGCTCGACATGACCAAGTGGTTCGACACCAATTACCACTATCTGGTGCCGGAATTCGGCCCCGACACCGCCTTCACCCTGGCCGCCGAGCGCCTGCAGGCGGAGGTGGCCGAAGCCCAGGCGCTCGGCCACCGGGTCAAGGTCAGCCTGATCGGCCCGCTCACCTTCCTGTGGCTGGGCAGCGCGCGCAAAAGCGGCTTCGACCGTTTGAGCCTGCTCGAAAAGCTGCTTCCGGTCTACACTGCCTTGTTGATACGTCTCAAGGCCCAGGGCGTGGAATGGGTGCAGGTCGATGAGCCCATCCTGGGCCTGGACTTGCCGCAGGAATGGCGCAACGCCTTCGAGATCGCCTACTGGCTGCTGGCGCAGTCGGGCGCGCCCATCATGCTGGCCACCTATTTTTCGCCGCTCGAAGAAAACCTGGGCCTGGCCTGCCGCCTGCCGGTGGCCGGCCTGCATGTGGACGGCGTGCGCGCGGCGCATGAACTGACCAGCGTGTGCGACTGGCTGGCCCTGCCCAAGGTGCTGTCGGTCGGCATCGTCGACGGACGCAATATCTGGCGCACCGACCTCGACGCCGCCATGGACGTGCTGGCGCCGCTGCTGGAACGCCGCGGCGAACTCTGGCTGGCGCCATCGTGCTCGCTGCTGCACGTGCCTTTGAGCCTGGCCGATGAAAGCGCGCTCGACCCCGAAGTACGCTCGTGGCTGGCGTTCGCCACCGAAAAACTCGACGAACTGGCGACCCTGAAAGCGGCCCTGGGCGGGGATGACGCGCCGCAGCTGGCCGCGTCGCGCGCGGCCATTGCCAGCCGCGCCCGCAGCACCCGCGTGCACAGCGACGCCGTGGCGGCCCGGGTCCAGGCCTTGCCGCGCGGCGCCGACCGGCGCGGCGCACCGTTTGCCGTGCGCCAGGCGCTGCAGCGCGCGCGTTTCCGGCTGCCGGCCTATCCGACCACGACCATCGGCTCGTTCCCGCAGACGGCGGCGATTCGCGCCGCGCGCGCCGCCTTCCGCCGCGGCGCCCTGCCGCTGGCCCAGTATCAGACGGCAATGCGGGCCGAAATCGCGCACGCGGTGGCGCGCCAGGAAGCGATCGGGCTCGATGTATTGGTGCATGGCGAAGCCGAGCGCAACGACATGGTCGAGTATTTCGGCGAGCAGCTCGACGGCTTCGTGTTCACGCAGCACGGCTGGGTGCAGTCGTACGGCTCGCGCTGCGTCAAGCCGCCGGTGCTGTATGGCGACGTGGCGCGTGCGCGCGCCATGACGGTGGAATGGACCGTGCATGCGCAGGGCTTGTCGGCGCGGCCGGTCAAGGGCATGCTGACCGGGCCGGTCACGATCCTGCAATGGTCGTTCGTGCGCGACGACCAGCCGCGCGCGCTGACCGCGCTGCAGATCGCGCTGGCCATGCGCGACGAGGTGGCCGACCTGCAGGCGGCCGGGATCGGCATCATCCAGATCGACGAGCCGGCCCTGCGCGAAGGCTTGCCGCTGCGGCGCGCGCGCTGGGACGATTACCTGGCGTGGGCCACGCGCGCGTTCCGCATCACGGCCGGCGCGGCGCAGGATGCGACCCAGATCCACACGCATATGTGCTACGCCGAGTTCAACGACATCCTGCCGCAGATCGCCGCGCTCGACGCCGACGTGATCACGATCGAGACCAGCCGCTCGGACATGGCGCTGCTCGACGGCTTCGGCGAGTATCGCTATCCGAACGAGATCGGGCCGGGCGTGTACGACATCCATTCGCCCAAGGTGCCGGACACGGACGCGATCGAGCGCCTGCTCAGGAAAGCGGCGCAGGTGATCCCGGCGGCCAACCTGTGGGTCAATCCCGATTGCGGCCTGAAAACGCGCGGCTGGGCGGAGACCGAGGCGGCGCTGGCGAACATGGTGGCGGCGGCGAAACGCATGCGGGCCTGATGCAGGTGGACCAGATGCGTTGCCGGCGGGCGCCGGCGATCAGAGCCGGATTTCCGGATAGTCGCCGAACCAGAATGCGAGGGCCTTCTTGTTGACGCCATCCGCGCCGGTCCAGAAATCGACGGGGTAGGCCCAGTCGGAGCTGTGCGATTTTGATGGCGCCAGCCCAGGATTGGTGAAGTGCGTGAGGTAACCCTTGTGTTCCTCCGTCTCCAGGATGCCCGCGATGCCCAACGCTTCCACCAATACCCGGCACTGATCGTTGGTGGCCTTGAAACCCTCGATTTTTTTCAGCTCTTTATGAAGATCCTTGGGTTTGGTCTTCGCATCCGCCGAGCGTAAGGTATCGAGAATGGCATTAAAAATACGGAAGTCATCCGCCGCCGGCTTTTGTTGAGCGAGCTGCAGATGCTGGGCCAGGTGGAACTGGATGACGTAAGGCACCTTCAGCAGCCCGATCGATCCATATTTGTAGCGATCCACGTTCCAGTCGGTGGTATCCATGTCCTTATAGACAGGAGCGGCGGAGCATACGGCGCAAAAGCCCGGGGCGGAGTATTTTGTAAAGCCGTGGTCAGGCATCGTCTGCATCATCGCAAATGGCGCGAGAGCGGCCCGGAAATCAGGGCGCTCCGCCGTAAAACTTGACAGGAAAAGATCGGTCACGTGCGATTTCTTGCACTGCTTCGCATACTCAAAGCACTTCCGAACCGCCTCGTCATGTTTCATGTCCACGGGGTCGAATGCCAATCCATGCTCTTTCAGGTAAGCGAATTCCTCGTCGGAAGTGACGCCCCGTATATCGATCCATTGCTGTTCGTCCGGCTCCAATGGGCGTTTTAAACGGGCATACGATTGCGATACGCTGTCATATTGCGCCAATAATTTAAGCGCTTTCTTGTCAACCGGTTTGTTCAACATTTTGTTCCCTTTAATGGTGTGCCCGACACTTGCCCCATTTGACTCGGTACCCGCCCGTTCAAAAAGGCCTTGCCCGCCTTGATTTTTGCAGGAGCGCTTTTCTTTTTGGGGTCGACCCCGCCGATTGCATTGCCCCGTACGCGATTCCCATTCTTTTTCCTGCGGCCGATGGTTCCCGTTTTATCGATGGCGATCCCCTCGATCCCCTGGGCAGTCAGCTTCGGCGTGCCCGGCGCGGTAATCCGGGTCATGGTGTCGCCCTTTCCGAAGCGAAAGCCATCCTTGCCTGTGTTATTGCCATGGCGTCGCGCCACATCCGCCATGGTCTGCTTGTCGCTCGCGCGGCCGTGGTAATACACTTTTCCCGAGCTGTCCGTTAAATGATAATTCCAGTCCCAGCCGAGCGGGTCGGCCCAGCCGGTCGGGTTGGGCACGTAGGCAAACAGATTGGTGCCGCCTTCCAGCCCGATCGGATCGGGGCTGATGTAGCGCCCGATATCCGGATCGTAAAACCGGAACGTGTTGTAATGCAGCCCCGTGCTCTGGTCGGCATACTGGCCCGGATAGCGCAACGGCTGCTCGATCCTCGACGCCATGGCCGTTTCGTCACCGATGTCGGCCTTGCCCCATGCCGTATAGCTGGCCGTCCAGGCCATCTCCCCACTTTCGTCCGTGACCTCCAGCGGCGCACCAACCAGATCCGTGTGAAAGTGGTAAATGCGCGAGCGCGGCTGCTCGCCGCCCGCCGCCGCCAGGGCCATGCCCTGGCCGATGGCCGTATCCACGCGCGCCAGCGGCGTGAAACCTTCATCCGGGCTGTAGATATAACAGCTGAGGGCGCCGTCGCGAATTTCCTGCACCATGCGCAAGCCTTGCCAGACGAAGCGGCGCCGTCCCTCAGCAGGGCTTGCTCCCGCCGTGCCGCGCAAGTCGGTCTTGGCGATGCGCCGCCCCAGAGGATCATAATCGAACAGCGTTTCCGCCGTCCCCCACGCGTCCTGCGTACTCACCTTGATCAGACGGTCGTCCGCATCGAACGAAAAATGCTGGACCTGGTTTGCGCCCTTGCGTTTGGTAAGCAGATTGCCCCAGGGATCGTAGTCGAAGCGCAGATCCTGCCATGCCTTGAGGCGGTTGCCTTCAATCCGGCCGCCGCTCTTGCGCGCCACGTCGTCGAGCAGGTTGCCCGCCGCATCCCAGGCGAAGGTTTCCAGGCGCTGCTGCGCGACCCGGTTCTGCTTGAGCATGCGGCCCGCCAGATCGTACTGATACTGGATGGCGCCGCGTATATTATCGCGCTGCTCTCCCAGTTCGCCAATCGGGTCGTAGCGGTAATTGCGCCACAAAAGACCAAGCCCGGCGCCATGCGCCTCCGTCTTGCGGGCGGAAGCCTGCCACAGGCGCCGCCCCAGTTTGTCGTAACCGAGTTTTTGCATGAGGACGCCCTGCGTGTGGGCGACTTCGCGGTGCAGGTCGTCGCGCTCGAAGTCGCTGATGACGCGCTCGCCCATGCGGATCTGGTGCACGTGGCCGGAGCCATAGGTGAGCGTATCGATACGCTGCTCATGCGGCAGGCGCAGGCCCGTGATGTTGTCGAGTTCGTCGAGTTCATAGTCGACCCGGCCTTCGGCGCCCTCTTCCGCGATCAAGCGCCCGGCGGCATCGTAGCCGAAGCGCAGTGCGCTTTCGGTGACGCCCAGCGCGGCGCCGGCCTCGGTCGGCATGCGCGCGGTTCCGGTCAGAAGGTCGCCTGCGCTCCACTCGTAACGGCTGATGGCGGTAGCGGTCTGCTTGACCAGCAGCCGGCCCACCTTGTCCCGCGTGAACAGCGTGGTGCGCAGGGCGCGCCCGGCTTGCCCCGGCGTGGGCGCACCGTGTTCGTCGAGTGCGATGATCTCGCCGGCGCGATCGTAATGGCGGTGCCGCTCGACCCCGTCCGGGCGTACTTCGCGCTCAAGGCGGTCGCCCGCGTCGTAGCTGAACAGATAGCGGGCGTCGGGGGCCGTCGCCAGTTCCACCGGGCGTCCGCGAACATCGTAGCGGTAGCGCGCGATGTGTCCGGCCGGGTCGACCGCCTCGATGACCTGGCCACGCGCGTTGCGCTTCCAGTGCCGGGTCTGGGTCGCATTGCGGCGCGCGAACGTCACCAACCCTGCGGCGTCGTACACATATTCTTCGACACTGCCGTCGGCCAGCTCGATGCGCGCCGGCTCGCCCGTTGGCAGGTTCTCGTAGCGCGTGACCTGGCCCAGTGCGTCGGTGAACGATGCAAGTTCACCGTTGATGTCGTACGTGTAGTGCGTGGTTTTGCCGGAGCAGTCGGTGTACGAGAGCAACTGGCCGCGCTCGTCCCAGCGCAGCTGCTGGCGCCCGCCACGGGCGTCCACGTGCACCAGCGGCAGCGCGCTCACGCCGGCCTCGTCGTATTCGTAGCGCTCCTCGCGTCCAAGCACATCCGTGGTGCGCAGCAGGCGCCCCGAAAAGTCGTACTCCGCCTGCCAGCGCTGGCCATCGGCGAAGGCAAGCTGGGTCACGCGCATGCTGTGGCCATCGTAGCCCGTGGTGGTGGTGCGGCCGAGCGGATCGGTTTCGCCGACGAGGCGGCCCATGGCGTCATACTCAAACACGACCTTGCGCTCGCCAGGCAGATCGAGCGTGGCCGGCGACCCCGCGTCGGTGTAGCTGATGCGGTAGACGCCGCCATCGAGGTCGGTGCATTGCACGACCTGGAAATGGGCATCGTAGATCCAGTGGGCGCTGCGTCCCAGTTCGTCGGTGGCCCGGGTCTGGCGGCCCGCCGGGTCGTACGCGAAGCGGGTGTGTTCGCCTTCGCTGTTGCCGCATTCGACAACGCGCGGCGCGCCGTCGATGATCTCCCAGCGGTATTGGCACACGAAGCCGAGCGCGCTGGTGTGGCTCGTCATCAGGCCGTCGGTATAGCTGAACTGGCGCGCCAGATTGCCGTTGGCGTCATGCACGCTGATCAGCTGGCCGAGGCTGTCGTAACCGTAGCGCACCAGCCAGGCCGGCGCGCCGCCGCGCACGCGCTCGATGCCTTCCAGGCGCCCGGACTGCGCGCCGTACGCCAGCCGCACCATCTGGCCGTCGCTGGTTTCGATCGACTGCAAGCGCTGCGCCGCGTCGCGGGCATAGTGCTGCCATTGGCCGCTACGGTCTTCGATCCGCAGCAGCGGGGCCGGCGCGCCGCCCGTCATGTCGAGCTGGCCGAAGTCGTAATACACATCGTTCACGTCGTACATGATGAAGCGGCCGTCGGCGCTGCGCGTCAAAAAGCACTGCTCGCTCTCGCTGAACTCCGCATGCCCGGGCTGCATCATGGGAAAACCGGTTTCGCGGCCCTGGCCGTCGCTGTACCAGACTTTGCCGTCACGCGCCTGCAGCCATACTTCCCAGGGCAGTACCCAGCCGCGGCCCAAGTCCCCGACGCGCTCCAGGTTGCTGCCATAAAAACGCGCGCCGGTCAGGGGAATCTGGCCGGGCAGGACGAAGTCGGTTTCCTCTTGCGCCAGCAGCAGTTTGCGGCCGGTGGTGACGTCGACCGGCTCGCCCAGCAAGCCCCCGATGGCGCGTCCGACCACGGGCGCGATGACGTAGCGGCTGAGCGCTTCGCCGGCGGCGAAGCCGGCCAGGAAGCGGGCCGCGCAGGGCAGTACCGCGCGCGTCAGCCCCCCGCCCGCCTTGCACAGCAGCTTGCCGATGCCGCCCACCGCGCCGGCGGCGGTGAAGGCCCAGTCGACCGCGGTGCGCAGCCCGGGCGGTATTTCGTCGGCCACGGGGAGATAGGGTTCCTTGCCGCCGCCGATGAAGACATTCGAGGAGCCGCCGGAAATCTTGGCGCCGCAGGTGATCGCGTCATCCTTGCGCGCGGCCGGCAAACCGTTGATGAAGACGTTGCCCGAGCCTTCGGCCACCAGCTGCACCGGGTTGTGCATGCTGCACGCCGCTGTACTGATTTTGGCGTAGGTCGCCGCCAGGCCATTGGTCCAGACGTTGAGGGAACCGGTCACCAGCGTTCCCGTCACGGTCGTACTCATTTTCCCGATCGCCTCGCCCAGACTGAGGATGCCCGACGCACCAAGGCCGGCGGCGAGGCCGGCGAGCAGGGCGACACCGAAACCGCAGGTGAAGGTGGCGAACGCCACCGCGGCGATCAGGGCAATGCCGATGAGCGCACCGATCAGAAAACCGGTCAGCGCATTGGTATGGGAGATGGGATCGGTGATGCGGGCAGCTTCAAACATGCTTTCCTCGATGTGGGAGATAAGAGCAGGCGCGACAATGTCCGGCCCGGCTGCTGGCGCAAACAGGCGTCTGGTGCCTGGACCTCCGGGCTGGCCGCGAGCAGCGCATCCCGGGTGCACAAGCACCGCAAACATTGCAATTATATAATAATAAATTTACATATAATCAATGTCTGAACGCCTGTTGCAGCAATGCCGGCCGTATCCCGCCGCACGCGCGGGGCGCATGCGAAATGAGGCCGGGCAATGACGGACTAGTCGTCCTGAGAGGCGCTACAGCAGCGTCGGCCGGGATATCCTTATTGAACAAAAGTGCTCGCTGCGCACCGCAAAAACCGGTTTGAAGTTGCCACGCGGAACATAAGTGGCAAGCCTCCCATAACCGCAATTTTCACAGTAGAATGCACGAGCCTGCGCCACTTTGGGCGGTGATCCGCCCATCCCTCACGACTCGTCTATGCTCAAAAGCCCGTCCCAACTGCCTATTGAAATCAAGATTTCCACCGTGGTGGCGATCTCCACGATTCTGTATTCGGCCGACCCGCTGGCGATCGACGCGGCACTCAAGCAGATGACGGGCGGCTCGGCCGATTTCTTCGAAGACGAATTCGCCGTGATCGATATCAGCGCCCTGGCCGAGAACGCGCCGCGCATCGACTGGGACAAGATGGTCACCTTGCTCAAGAAATATCACCTGAACGCGGTAGCGGTGCGCGGCGCCCCGGCGGCCATGCACGACGCGATCCGCGCGCGCGGCCTCTCGCTCGACGACGGCGCCAGCGGCGACAAGGAGCGCGCCGAAGCGGCAGTGGCGCCCGCGCCCGCGGCGGCGCAAGCGCCGGCGAGCGCCATCGTCACGCCCGGCACCATGATCATCGATACCCCGGTGCGGGCCGGCCAGCGCGTGTATGCGCGCGGCTGCGACCTGATCGTCACGGCGGTGGTCAACAACGGCGCCGAGATCATCGCCGACGGCAGCATCCATATTTACGCCTCGCTGTTCGGGCGCGCGCTGGCCGGTGCCTCGGGCAATGCGGATGCGCGCATCTTCGCCATGGCAATGCAGCCCGAGCTGGTCTCGATCGCCGGCGTCTACCGCACCTTCGAAGAAGGCTTTGCTCCCCAGCTGGCGCGCCAGCCGACCCAAATCCGCTTGATCGGCGACCGAATCGATATACTGTCGATCAGCCCGGCCTCCCGCGTTTAAATACCAGATACGAAAAAAGGACCCCCTGTGGCACGAATTATTGTTGTGACTTCCGGCAAGGGTGGCGTCGGCAAGACGACCTCCAGCGCCAGCTTTTCCACCGGCCTGGCCACGCGTGGCCACAAGACCGCCGTGCTCGACTTCGACGTGGGCCTGCGCAATCTCGACCTGATCATGGGTTGCGAGCGCCGCGTCGTGTACGACCTGATCAACGTCATCAATGGCGAAGCTTCGCTCAACCAGGCACTGATCAAGGACAAGCATTGCGACAACCTGTTCATCCTGCCGGCCTCGCAGACGCGCGACAAGGATGCCTTGTCGGAAGAAGGCGTCGAACGCGTGCTGCACGACCTGATCAACATGGGCTTCGAGTACATCGTCTGCGATTCGCCGGCCGGCATCGAGCATGGCGCGCTGATGGCGCTCACGTTCGCCGACGAAGCGGTCATCGTGACCAATCCGGAAGTGTCGTCGGTGCGCGATTCGGACCGCATCCTCGGCATCATCCAGGCCAAGTCGCGCCGTGCCCAGACCGGCGCCGAACCGGTCAAGGAGCACCTGTTAATCACGCGCTACTCGCCCAAGCGGGTCGAGAACGATGAAATGCTGTCGTACCAGGACGTGCAGGAAATCCTGCGCATTCCGCTGATCGGTATCATTCCCGAGTCCGAATCGGTGCTGCACGCATCGAACCAGGGCAACCCGGCGATTCATTTCAAGGGCACCGACGTGGCCGAGGCATACGAGGACGTGGTGTCGCGCTTCCTCGGCGAAGACTTGCCGCTGCGCTTTACCACCTATGAAAAACCAGGCATATTCCAGCGCATCTTCGGAGTGAAGTGACATGGCCCTGCTTTCATTCCTGTTCCCCTCCAAGCCGAAAAGCGCCACGGCGGCCAAGGAGCGCCTGCAGATCATCATCGCGCGCGAACGCGGCCACCGCACCGGCCCCGATTTTCTGCCGGCGCTGCACCGCGAACTGCTTGAAGTGATCTCGAAGTACACCCGCGTCAGCCCGGACGACATCAAGCTGTCGCTGGACCGCCAGGGCAACCTGGAAGTGCTTGAAGTAAACGTGGTGCTGCCGGATACCTGATCCGGACGCCAAGGCGGCGCGCCAAGGCGGCGCCGGACGCTAGGCGGTGCGCGCCGCCAGCAATTGCTGCGCCACCGTGGTGCAGGCGTCCACATGATCGTAGCCGAGCTTGCGGAACACCGTAAACCCGATCGCTGCCGAAGCGACCTGTCCGGCCAGCGGCACGAAGCGCGCGGCCGACTTGGCAAACACCCTCAGCCCGGTACGCTTGAGCAATTGCACCGCCAGCTGGCGCGTGATCAATTTACCCACCATCATCCCGCCCACCCCCGCGGCCGCCCCGTAGACGATGCGCTTGTAGGCCGGCTGCAGGTGCTCGACCTGCTCGGCGGTCAGGCCGAATGCCGTGTTGACGTCATTGACCAGGCCGGTCAGCATGGACAGGTCGGACATCACGTCCAGCCCCGGCACCGGCAGCGCCGCCACGCCGGCGGCGACGGCGGCGCGGTTGCGCACCATGCGGCGGCATTGTTCGCGGACTTGCAAAATCGCTCCCGGATTTTCCGGGATCAGTGTCCAGTCGACGTTCATGGCTCTCCTTTCGATATGTAAATTTCTTTCAAGACTCAAAATGTCGATTGAATTCGGCGTTTTTCCAGTGTACCGTGTTATCAGACGGGGGCATGGCACGACAGCTCAGTTCGTTGCCTCGTGTAAATTAATGTGTTTCACTTTAGTGTTGCTTTGGAAAAGTCTGTTATATTCAAAGTAACTATTCAGTAGCAATAGTAGAACGCCACCGACAACACGTTTTTACGTACGACACATGCCACCATGAGAATTGCCGTCCTAGACAATGACCGCAGCCAGGCGGACCTGATATGCCAGGTTCTTACCTCCGCTGGACACGTCTGTCAGTCGTTTGACAGTGGGAAGGATTTGCTGGGACAGCTACGCAAGGACAGCTTCGACATGCTCGTTCTCGACTGGCAGGTAGCCGACATGAGCGGCACCGAAGTGTTACGCCGGGCCAAGGAAAAGCTGCCGGGCACCACGCCGATGATGTTCCTCACCAGCAGCTCGGCCGAGGACGATATCGTGGCCGGCATCACCGCCGGGGCCGACGATTACATGGTCAAGCCGCTGCGCCGGGGCGAGCTGGTGGCGCGCGTTCAGGCACTGCTGCGGCGCGCCTATCCGGCCCAGAACGGGGCGGAACAGCTGCAGTTCGGACCCTACATTTTCGAAACCCGGCCGGGTCGCCTGCTCATGGACGGGAACGTGATCGAGGTCACCCACAAGGAATTCTACCTGGCACTGTTGTTTTTTCGGAATATCGGCCGGCCGCTGTCGCGCGCCTATATTCACGAGGCGGTGTGGATCCGCGAAACGGCCGTGCCGTCGCGCACCATGGATACCCATGTGTCGCGTGTAAGAAACAAATTGCAGTTGCGGCCGGAGAACGGATTCCGGCTGGTGCCGGTGTACAGCTATGGATATCGGCTGGAAAAGCTGGGGGCGTGAACCCGTGCGCGGCATACGCGCCATCGGCCGACTCCGCGTGGCGCTAACGCGGCCGGCAAGTGGCCCATGTGGCAGGCAGGGGATCGAAGCGAGCCAGCCATAGCACCAGTTGAGGATCAATCCACCCGATCACTTCCGTCCCCTTGGCGTGCCAATCGGGCAGGTCGGGAGTCAACCATATGAGTGGCTCGTGGTGGAATACGCGATTACGCAAATCGCGCATCTGATTCAGCGCTGAAGAGACGGCCTGCCGCTTGCGCAGCGCTTTCGGGCAGCGGGGAAAAACCAAGCGCAGATCTTTCCGGACGACCGTTGTATAGACGCCATTGAACAGCGAACTCCAAAAACCACAGGCCAACTCCGCGACAATCTTGTCGGGCGTGCCGATTTCGCCTCGCCGGTGCAGCTTGTCCTTCGCCCGCGTGACCTCGTTGGTCTGCCGCGCAAAGGCCGGATCGCCCGCCAACGCCTCCCACCAGTCGGGCCGTTGATACCGCGCGGACATGCGGCGGTGAATTCCGTTTCTGAGTGCAATTTCCAGAACACGCAACATGGGCGTCATGGCTCCCGCCAGCAGCATATTGTTCACATAGGCCGACGCGGCCTTGTGCTCATCGCCCGCGCACGAGGCCCGGTAACGTCCCAGCCGGGCAGTGGAAAAAGTGTCGCTCAAGGTCGATCCAGTTCATGTTGACCCCTGCTTGATTTTTGTGCACACGGTGCTATAATTTGTTGGCAGCCCTAGGAATGTCCTCTCCCAGCCACCCTTACTGGTGATGACACTAGGTAGGATTTTGGTCCCGTTCACCGGGGCCACCCAAATTCCAGACAAACCCGCCTTCCGGCGGGTTTGTCATTTTTTAGACCGATATTGCCAGGAACAGTTCAGTTAGCCCGGCATTGAACGCCTCGGCAACAAGCCCCCGAGGTTCCGCTTCATCGCCCGCCAGCGTTGCCCTCCCGCACCAAAACTACCCCCTTTCGGTAAGCCATTGACGCATCACGGTATAATGTCGGTATAACTCCGTACACTGTAAAGCCATGCAACTGCTCGCCGTCGGCCTCAACCACACCACCGCACCGGTCTCGCTTCGCGAGCAGCTGGCGCTCGCGCCTGACCAGCTCGGCCAGGCGGTGCAGGCGGCGCGCGGCTGGTTTGCCCGCATCGATGCCCGTGGCGGCGACGAAGCGGCGATCCTCTCGACCTGCAACCGCACCGAGATGTACGCCGCCAGCGATGTCGCCAATCCGCTCGATGCGAGCGCCCACTTCCTGGCCGATTACCACAAGCTCAACTTCGCCGAACTGCGCCCGCACCTGTACATGCTGCCGCACGATGCCGCCGTGCGTCATGCATTCCGGGTCGCCTCGGGGCTCGATTCCATGGTGCTGGGCGAGCCGCAGATCCTCGGCCAGATGAAAGACGCGATGCGCCTGGCCGACGAAGCCGGCGGCCTGGGCACCTATCTGCACCAGCTGTTCCAGCGCAGCTTCTCGGTGGCCAAGGAAGTGCGCACCACCACCGAAATCGGCGCCCACAGCGTGTCGATGGCGGCGGCCGCGGTGCGCCTGTCGCAGCGCATCTTCGACAAGATCTCCGACCAGAACGTGCTGTTCATCGGCGCCGGCGAAATGATCGAGCTGTGCGCCACCCACTTCGCGGCCCAGAACCCGAAAAACATCACCATCGCCAACCGCACCATGGAGCGCGGCGAAACGCTAGCGCACCGCTTCAACGGCAAGGCGATCCGCCTGGCCGCGCTGCCCGAGCAGCTGGCGCAGTTCGACATCGTCATTTCGTGCACCGCCTCCTCGCTGCCGCTCATCGGCCTGGGCCTGGTCGAACGTGCGATCAAGGCGCGCCGCCATAAACCAATGTTCATGGTCGACCTGGCCGTGCCGCGCGATATCGAGGCCGAAGTCGGCCGCCTCGACGACGTGTTCCTGTACACCGTCGACGACCTCGGACAGGTGGTCCAGACCGGCCTTGAAAGCCGCCAGGCCGCCGTGGCCCAGGCCGAGGCCATCATCGAAACGCGCGTGAAGTCGTTCATGCACTGGATCGACGACCGCGCCATGGTGCCGGTCATCCAGGACCTGCAGGAAAACAGCGAAGCGATGCGCCTGTTCGAACTCGAACGCGCCAAGAAAATGCTGGCGCGCGGCGAGGATGTCGACGCCGTGCTCGACGCCCTGTCCAAGGGCCTGACCGCCAAGTTCCTGCACGGCCCGCAGCAGGCGCTGCATCGCGCCCAGGGCGACGAGCGCGCCCGCCTCGCAACGTTGCTGCCGCAATTGTTCCGCGGCCGCCGTTAGCGCCCCGGCTTGTCGTTGCGCCGCGCCGCCGTCCTGCGGCCGCGGCTCCCGCCGTTCCCTGCCGTTCCTTACCATTTACCGAGCACCCTATGAAACCATCGATGCTGGCCAAGCTGGATCAACTGGCCAACCGCCTTGTCGAACTTGACGAATTGCTCATGAGCGAAGGCGCGACCTCGAACATGGACGCCTACCGCAAGATGACGCGCGAGCACGCCGAAATCGGTCCGCTGGTGGCGCTGTACAAGGAGTACCAAAGCGCCCAGAACGATATCGCCGAAGCGCAGGAGATGCTGTCGGACCCGGACATGAAGGACTTCGCGCAGGAAGAAATCGAAGGCGCCAAGGGGCGCGTGGCGCAGCTGGAGATGGACCTGCAGAAGATGCTGCTGCCAAAAGACGTCAACGACGAGCGCAACATCTTCCTCGAAATCCGCGCCGGCACCGGCGGCGACGAGTCGGCCCTGTTCGCCGGCGACCTGCTGCGCATGTACGTCCGCTTCGCCGAGCGCAATCGCTGGCAGGTCGAGACGGTGTCGGAATCGGTCTCGGACCTGGGCGGCTACCGCGAAGTGATCGTGCGCCTGATCGGCAACGGCGCCTACTCCAAGCTCAAGTTCGAGTCGGGCGGACACCGCGTGCAGCGCGTGCCGGCCACCGAAACGCAGGGCCGCATCCATACCTCGGCCTGCACCGTGGCGGTGATGCCCGAGGCGGACGAAGTCGAAGACGTCAACATCAACCCGGCCGACCTGCGCATCGATACCTACCGCGCCTCGGGCGCCGGCGGGCAGCACATCAACAAGACCGATTCGGCGGTGCGCATCACCCACCTGCCGACCGGGATCGTGGTCGAATGCCAGGACGACCGCAGCCAGCACAAGAACAAGGCCTCGGCGCTGAAGGTGCTGGCCGCGCGCATCAAGGACGTGCAGCTGCGCGAGCAGCAGTCGAAGGAAGCGGCCACCCGCAAAAGCCTGATCGGCTCGGGCGACCGCAGCGAGCGGATTCGCACCTATAACTTCCCGCAGGGCCGCATGACGGACCACCGCATCAACCTGACCTTGTATAAACTCGACTTCATCATGGATGGGGAACTGACCGAACTGACCAACGCGCTGGCCGCAGAACACCAGGCCGAATTGCTGGCGGCGCTGGGCGATTAAGCAGTTGGTAAGCTGTCCGTTGTAGACTGCGCATGCGGCGTACCCGCGCTGCATGTCAAGAGACGCCAATAAAAACACTTCTAGGACTTATCCGATGCCAAATAACCGCACGATCCTGATGTCACTCTCCGCCATCTGCTTCGCCCTGATTGGCGCGGCGCTGTACCTGCAGCACTACAAGGACATGCTGCCATGCCCGCTGTGCGTGATCCAGCGCTACGCCTTCTTCTTCTGTGGGCTGATCTGCCTGGCGGCGGCGTCGGCCAGGCAGTTCAAGCTGTGGAGCTTCTTCGGCCTGGCCGGTTCGCTGACCGGCCTTTTCTTCGCCGGCAAGCAGCTGTGGGTGCTGGCCCATCCGGGCCGCTCGTGCGGCATCGATCCGATGCAGACCATGCTCAACCAGGTCCCGACCGCGATTTACCTGCCCTGGATTTTCGAAGCCGACGGCCTGTGCGAAGATGCGGTCGACAAGCTGCTCGGCCTGACCATTCCGCAATGGTCGACCCTGTGGTTCGCCATCATCAGCGTCTCGCTGCTGGTCGTGCTGGCGCGCCGCAGCCCACGCTGATGGTCGCCGCCGGCGCCACAGTCGGCGCGCTGCAGGCACTGCTGCCGCTCGACCCGCTGGAAAACCGCATCCTGGCCTGCCATGCGCTGGGCATCACGCGCATCGGCATGATCACCCAGTCCGAACGGGTGCTCAGCGCAGCGGAGGCGGCCGCCCTGAACGCGCTGGTCGAACGGCGCATGCAAGGCGAGCCGATTGCCTACATCGTCGGCCGGCGCGAATTCTACGGCCTCGATTTTGCCGTCGACGCGGCGGTGCTCATTCCCCGTCCCGACACCGAACTGCTGGTCGAACTGGCGCTCGAACGCCTGCCGCTGCGCGGGCGCATGCTCGACATGGGCACCGGCAGCGGCGCCATCGCGGTGGCCGTGGCCCACACCCGGCCCGACGCCGGCGTCACCGCCCTCGACGTCAGCGCCGCCGCGCTCGAGGTGGCGCGCGCCAACGCGCTCGCCAACCGCGCCGCCGTGCGCTTCGTGCAAAGCGACTGGTTCGCAGCCATCGATGGCGAATCGTTCGACCTGATCGTCTCCAATCCCCCCTACATCGCCGACGGCGACGCGCACCTGGCCCAGGGCGACCTGCGCTTCGAGCCGGCGGGGGCGCTGACCGACCATGCCGACGGCCTGTCGGCCCTGCGCACCATCGTGGCCGGCGCACCGCGCCATCTGCCGCCCCAGGGCTGGCTGCTGATGGAGCACGGCTACGACCAGGCGGCCCAGGTGCGCGCCCTGCTGGCCGATGGCCGCTACTCCGAGGTGCAGAGCTGGCGCGACCTGGCCGGCATCGAGCGCGTCAGCGGTGGACGGCGCGCCGCGTAAGTTTCTGCGGTGCCGCGTACGCAACAGTGCCTTTGCTAAAATGACCAGATGCGCAAACTGATCGCCATCTGTGTCCTGATGCTCGCCCCGCTGGCCGCCGGCGCGGCACCCGTGCTTGCGGCCGAACGCACCCCCGACCAGCAGGCGCGCGCCCTGTTCGACAGCGACTGGCAGTGGCGCCTGCAAAACCAGCCCGAATACGCCACCGCCCTGGGCGACTACCGCTACGATGCCACCCTGAGCGACACCACCCTGGCCGCCAGCCGGGCCGCCAATGCGCACCAGCGCAAGATGCTCGAACAGGCCAGGCAGATCGAACGCGACAAACTCACCGGCCAGCAGCAGCTGTCCTACGACCTGTTCGTGTGGGAGAAGGAGCAGGCGGTCAAGGCGGCCGCGCTGTATCCGTTCCAGGCGCAGCCGATCAGCTATTACGCCGGCATCCACATCAACCTGGCGCAACTGGCCGCGCAAATGCCGTTCGCCACCGAGACCGACTACCGCAACTACCTGGCGCGCCTGGACGCGGTGCCGGCCCATGTATCGGGCCTGATCGAACAGCTGCGCGAAGGAATGCGTACCGGCTGGGTCGCGCCCAAAGTGTCGGTGCGCGCCGTGCCGGCGATCCTCAAGCAGCTGCGCGAAAACGCGGTCGACGGCGCGCTGGGCCTGCCGTTTCGCCAGATCCCGGCCACCATCGACAAGCCGGTGCGCGACGCCCTTGCGCTGGCCGGCCCAGCCGCGCTGCGCAACCGCGTGGCGCCGGCGCTGCAGGAGCTCGAAGAGTTCATCCGCACCGACTACCTGCCCGTGGCGCGCGAGTCGATCGCGGCCAGCGCGCTGCCGTCCGGCCTCGATTATTACCTGCTGGCGGTGACGCGCCAGACCACCATCGACATGGCCCCGGCCGATATCCACGCGCTGGGCCTGAAGGAAGTGGCGCGCCTGCGCACCGACATGACGGCGGCGATCGCGCGCACGGGCTTTAGCGGCGGCTTCGCCCAGTTCATCGTGTTCGCCAAGACCGACCCGCGCCTGTTCTACACCAGCGCCGACCCGCTGCTGGCGCGCTACCGGCGCATCATCACGCGCGCCGGCGCGGCCATGCCCAAGCTGTTCGCGGCCGTGCCCGCGCAGGAGGTGCAGGTCAAGGCGGCTTCCGGTCCGGGCACCGAGAAACAGGGCGCGGCCTGGTACGAGGCCGGCAACGCCGAGCGTCCGGCGGCCTTCGTGGTCAACACCTCGCTGCTGGAGACGCGCCCAATGTGGGAGATGGAAACGCTGGCCCTGCACGAAGCGCTGCCAGGCCATCACCTGCAGGTGGCGCGCGCCGCCGACATCGCCGACCTGCCGGCCTTTCGCCGCCATGGCTGGCACGCCGCCTACGGCGAAGGCTGGGCCCTGTATGCGGAGTCGCTGGGCCAGGAGATGGGCTTTTTCAAGGATGCGTTTTCGGCCTTCGGCCACCTGAACGCCGACATGTTCCGCGCGGTGCGGCTGGTGGTCGATACCGGCATCCACACCCAGGGCTGGACGCGCCAGCAGGCGATCGACTACATGAACGCCAACACCGCCAACGCGCCTTCCGACAACGAGCTGGAAGTGGACCGCTACATCGCCTGGCCGGGACAGGCGCTCGGCTACAAGGTCGGACAGCTGAAAATCCGCGCCCTGCGCGAGAAGGCGCAGGCTGCGCTGGGCGACAAATTCGACATCCGGCGCTTTCACAGCGTGGTGCTCGATAACGGGCCGCTGACCCTGGCCCTGCTCGAACAGCAGGTCGACGCATGGATCGCGGCGGCCAGAAAACCGGCTTCGTAAGCGCGTGATGCGCCCCCGCCCACCGCCTTGGCGCGCCGCCTTGGCCCACCGCCTTGGCGCGCAGCCCGGGCATTGCATATAAAATAAGCCTTGTAGTAAAAACCACGCCCCACCCCAGCAGGAAAATCGAGCCGCAGGCGCGCTCGCCGGATTTCGGTTAATCTCGCAGCACTTACCTATTTGGCAGTACAAGAAAGGATTCACCGTGTCGAACCAACTGACCCGCCGCCTGGCCCTGCTCGACGATGATGAACACCGCGCCCTGCTGGGCCAGGGGCTGCGCGGCATCGAGCGCGAAACCCTGCGCGTGGACCGCGCCGGGCGCCTGGCGCGCACGCCGCACCCGGAAGCGCTGGGCGCCGCGCTGACCCACCCGCAGATCACCACCGACTACGCCGAAGCCCTGCTCGAATTCATCACGCCGGCGGAACACGACATCGGCACCACCCTGCACAAGCTCGACGCCATCCACCGCTACGCCTACACCAAGCTGGGTGACGAAATGCTGTGGAGCGAATCGATGCCGTGCGAGCTGCCCGACGAAGCCGACATCGACATCGCCTGGTACGGCAAGTCGAACATCGGCATGCTCAAACACGTGTACCGGCGCGGCCTGGCGCTGCGCTACGGGAAAGCGATGCAGTGCATCGCCGGCATCCACTACAACTACTCGCTGCCGGAGCAGATGTTCCAGCTGTTTTCAAACAGCGAAGGCGTTCCCGAGGAACGGCGCTGCGCGCTGCGCGACTTCCAGTCCGAAAGCTACATCGCCCTGATCCGCAACTTCCGCCGCTACAGCTGGCTGCTGATGTACCTGTTCGGGGCCTCGCCGGCGCTGTCCACGGGCTTCCTGCGCGGCCGCGAACACCAGCTCGAAACGCTGTCCGGCGACACGCTGTACCTGCCGTATGCGACCAGCCTGCGCATGAGCGACCTCGGTTACCAGAACGATGCGCAATCGGGCCTCACGCCGCACGAGAACTCGCTCGAGAGCTACGTCACCAGCCTGATGGACGCGGTGAACCGTCCGTACCAGCCGTACGAGGCGCTCGGCACCAGGCGCGATGGCGAGTGGATCCAGCTGTCGACCAACGTGCTGCAGATCGAGAACGAATACTATTCGACCATCCGCCCGAAACGCGTGATCCGCACCGGCGAGCGTCCGGTGCAGGCGCTGTGCAAGCGCGGCGTGCAGTACATCGAAGTGCGCTGCCTCGATGTCGACCCGTTCGAGGCGATCGGCATCAGCGTCGAAACGGGGCGCTTCATGGATGCCTTCCTGCTGTTCTGCGCCCTCGACGAGAGCCCGCTGATCAACCAGATGGAAAGCCAGGTCCACGCCCGCAATTTCGCGCGCACCGTGAAGGAAGGGCGCCGTCCCGGCCTGACCCTGACGCGCCACGGCGAAGAGATCGCGCTTGCCGCTTGGGCCGATGAGCTGATCGGGCGCATCGCCCCGGTCGCGGCGCTGCTCGACAGCCAGCATAGCGATGCCCGGCATAGCGACGATGGCGTGCATGCGGCGTCGCTGGCCGCGCAACGGGCCAAGATCGCCAATCCGGCGCTCACGCCGTCGGCGCGCGTGCTCGACGAAGTGCGCGCGCTCGGTTCCTCGGCCGCTTTCGGTTTGCGCCAGAGCGCGCTGCACGCGGCGGCGTTCCGCGACAGCCCCTTGATGCCGGCCGAAGCGGCGCTGTTCGACGAGATGGCAGCCACCTCGCTGGCCGAACAGGTCATCATCGAACAGACCCAGACCGGCAGCTTCGACGCTTTCGTGGCCGCCTACAACAGCAGCACATTATGCGGCGACTGAGGTGACCGAGCGTGCTGACCTTTTATAACGAGCACCATGCCCAGCACCGCGGGCGCCACGAGATGTTCCGTGGCGCCCTGGTGCCGTGCTTCGAAAAGCCGGAGCGGGTCGACATGGTGCTGGCCGAATTCGAGCGGCGCGGCCTGGGCAAGGTGGTCACGCCGCACGGCGTGTCGCTGGTCTCGCTCGAACGCATCCACACCCCGCGCTACCTGCATTTTTTGCGCAATGCCTGGAGCGAGTGGGTGGCGCTCGACGAAGCGAACGCCGACAAGGATGCGTTTCCGTCGGTGTGGCCGATCCGCGGCATGCGCACCGATATCGAGCCCGATAATTTTGCCGCGCGCATGGGCCTCTATTCGATGGACAGCGGCACGCCGCTCACCGCCGGCACCTGGATCGCGGCCAAGACCGGGGCCGACTGCGCGGTCAACGCGGCGCATGCGCTGCGCCTGGGCGAGCGCGGCACCTTCGCGCTGACCCGCCCTCCCGGGCACCATGCGGGCGCCGATTTTTTCGGCGGCTACTGCTTCCTGAACAATGCCGCGCTGGCGGCCCAGCACCTGCTCGACGACGGCGCCAGGAAAGTCGCGATCCTCGATATCGACTACCACCACGGCAACGGCACCCAGAGCATTTTCTACGGGCGCAACGACGTGCTGTTCATCTCGATCCACGCCGATCCACGCGCCGAGTATCCGTTCTACCTGGGGCACGCCAGCGAGACCGGCGACGGCGAGGGCATGGGCTACAACATGAACCTGCCGCTGACGGCCGGATCGACCCCGGCGCAGTGGTTCCTGGCGCTGGAGTCGGCCTGCATCAAGCTGGCCAGCTTCGCGCCGGACGCGCTGGTGGTCTCGCTCGGCGTCGATACGTTCGCGGGCGACCCGCTGTCGTCCTTCGCGCTGCAAAGCAGCGATTTCCTGCGCATCGGCGAACGCATCGCGCATACCGGCCTGCCGACCGCGTTTGTGTTCGAGGGCGGGTATGCGGTGAACGAGATCGGCATCAATGTCGTGAATGTATTAGAAGGTTTTGAAACCGCTAACTGACCCTCCTCAACGAAAGAGCCCATGTCGCTTTACCAGCTGGCCCAACTCAATGTCGCCCTGATGAAAGGCCCCATCGATTCGCCCGTGATGGCCGATTTCGTCGCCAATCTCGACCGCATCAATGCGCTCGCCGAACAGTCGCCCGGCTTCGTGTGGCGCCTGCAGACCGAGGACGGCAACGCGACCGCCCTCAGTCCTCTCGGCGAAAACGAGATCATCAACATGTCGGTCTGGGACGACGTGGCGGCGCTGAACCACTACGTGTACAAGACCGCGCACGTGGAGATCATGAAGCGGCGCAAGGAGTGGTTCGAGCGCATGGCCGAGGCCTATACGGTGCTGTGGTGGGTGCCGCGCGGGCAGCGTCCCACGGTGGACGATGCCATCGCCAGCCTGGCGCATTTGCGCGCCCACGGCCCCAGTGCGCGCGCCTTTACCTTCAGCCGCGCCTTCGCCGCGCCCGACGCGCCCGAACACGCGCCGGCACCGCCGTCCGGCGACGCCTGCCCCGCACTGTGAATGAAAGGAATACGATGATCAATTGGGAATGGCGCCACTTCGACGAGCTCTCCGGCGCCGATCTGTACGCGGTGATGGCCAGCCGCCAGGATGTGTTCATCCTGGAGCAGACTTGCCTGTATCCGGACCTCGACGGCTACGACCAGGGCGCGCACCACCTGCTTGGCTGGCACACGGTCGATGGCGCGCGCGTGCTGGCGGCGTACTTGCGCTGCATTGCCCCCGGCGTGAAGTTCGATGACATGTCGCTCGGGCGCGTGCTTACCACCAAAGGCGCGCGCGGCGGCGGCAGCGGACGCGCGCTGGTGGCCGAGGGCATCGCCTGCGCCGAACGCCAGTATCCGGGCCAGCGCATCCGCATCGGCGCCCAGCAGCATCTCGAAGCGTTCTATGCCAGCTTCGGCTTCGCGACGGTGAGTGAGCCCTACGACGAAGACGGCATCATGCACATCGATATGCTGCGCTGAGGCCGCGCCGCCACGCCAGGCCCAGCAATGCCAGGCCCGCCAGCAGCATGGCCTGAGCCTGCGGCTCGGGCACGGGGCTGGTCAGCGCCAGCAGCAGGCCGCCGCAACCCTCGCTGTCATGGCAGCCGTAGGCGGCGATCTGGCCCAGGTCGTTGATGCCGGCGGCGCTCTGCACGGTCCAGCCGAGGGCCGGATCGATCAGCGTGTTCAGGTCGCTCATGCGACCATCGGCATAGATAAACGCAAAGAAAGGCACTTGCAGCGCGCCGCCCAGGTTGCCGACTACCTCGCCCCGGTTGTTGAGCGCGGTGCCCCAGGCGGCCAGGCCATACATGCTTCCCAGCACCTGCGTCATGCCGTTCGTGTACAGGTAGGCGCTTTCGGGCCCGTGCCAGTCGGTGCCGGTGATCTGGCCAGCCTGGTTGACGGCGTTGGCGGTGCTGCTGCCCGACGGTGAATAGTTGAGGGCGCTCATGACGCCGTTCTCGTACACAAAAGCGGTCTGGGGCGGATGGAACTCGTCCTGCCCCAGCGAGCTGCCCACCACGCGGCCGGCGTTGTTGATGCCGCTGGCCCAGATGCTGGCACCACCGAGGTTGCCGATGTCGCGCAGCTGTCCACCCTCCCCCACGAACGCGCCCCAGCCAGTGGCGGGCGCATGAAAATTGCCCGCCACCTGGCCCCGGTCGTTGATCGCCGTGCCGTGCGTCAGCGTGCCGCCGCCGATGGTGCCCAGGTCGGTCATCACACCCTTGCTGTAGATGAAGGCGTGTTCGTCGCCGCTGGCGGTGAGCGCGCCGCCGGTCACCTCGCCGAAGCGGTTGAGCGCCGTGCCGGTGCTGCTGGCGCCACCCAGGGTGCCCAGGTCGATGCCGCCGCCGGCCGACCACAGATATGCCTGCCCATTGCGGGTGCCGACGATCTGGCCGGCATTGTTGATGCCGGCGGGACTCATTGCATCGGGCAACACGGTCACGGTGTAGGAGCGAACCGCGGTAGGCACGGCGGCAGGGGCGGCCGCTGCGGCGCCGGCCGACAGCAGCAGCGCGAGGGCAAAAGCAGGATGGGAAGTGGACATGGCAAAATCCTCGAAGATGGACCAGCTGCCATCGTGCGCGCACGGCCGCCGCGCGCCCTGTGTTATGTCATGCGTGCGGTGCGCAGGCGGCACCAGCCGACCAGTCCCAGGCCGGCCAGCAGCATGGCCCAGGTGCCCGGTTCGGGCGTGGCACCCGGGTGCAGCAGCAGGCCGCCGCACTCGCTGCCGCCGTTGCGGCAGCCGTAGGCGGCGATCTGGCCGCTGTCGTTGATGCCGGTAGCGTTGTGGACGGTGTAGCCGAGTACCGGATCGATCAGCGTGTTCAGGTCGATCAGCCCGGCGCCCTCATACAAAAAGGCGAGCGAGTCGGCGTCGCCGGGACTGTCCGAGCGCCCCACCACCTGGCCGCCCAGGTTGACCGCATTGGCGTAGCTGCGCCGCCCGCCCAGCGTGCCCAGGTCGGTCATCTTGCCGTTGGCGTAAATGAAGGCATGCTCGCTGCCCTGCACCCAGGCATTGCCGACCACGGTGCCGGCAGCGTTGATGGCGGCGGCGGCGCTGTAGCTGCCGCCCAGGGTGCCGAGGTCGCTCATCTTGCCGTTCGCATACAGGAAGGCGTGCGCCAGATAGGGCGAGGTATCGTCCAGCGCCGACACGCCGACCACGTGGCCGGCATTGTTGATGCCGGCCGCGTAGGCGAAGCCGCCGCCCAGGGTGCCCAGGTCGGTGCTGGCGCCGCCGCTGTACAGGAAAGCCCGGTAGGCGGGCGTGGCGGTCAGGTACTGCCCTGCCACTTGCCCCGCATCGTTGATGGCGGTGCCCAGGCTGTCGGTGCTGCCGGGGATGGCCAGTTCGGCCAGCGTGCCGCCCGCATAGCGGAAAGCGCGCGCCTGCCCGCCCGGCAGGCTGGCGTGGCCGGTGGCCTGGCCATGCCGGTTGACGGCCGTGGCCGAGCTGGCGGGGCCGCCGAAGGTGCCGATCTCGGTCAAGATGCCGTCCGACCAGAGGAAGCCGCGATGGCCGCCGTCGCCGGGGCGGTCGCCGACGATCTGGCCGGCATTGTTGATGCCGAGAGGATTGGTATTGAGGGGCAGCGGCGTGACCGCATAACGCGACGCGGCAACGCTGGTCAGCGGCGCGAGCACGAGGGCAAGCAGGAAAATGCGAGGAGACATGGCTTGATCCTTTCAGGCTGTGAAAGGATCAAGCATCGGCCGACTTTGCGCGCTTTATTTGAGGCGCATCAGTCGCGCGCCGATGCGGTCAGCATCGGCGCGGCGTACACCACACTTACTTGACGGCGACCAGTTCGATGTCGAACACCAGGCCGGCGTTCGGTGGAATGGCGCCCCTGCCGCTCGGGCCGTATGCCAGGCTCGACGGAATCGACAGGGTGCGCTTGCCGCCCACTTTCATGCCGGGAATGCCCTGGACCCAGCCTTCGATCAGCTCGCCCTTGGCCAGCGTGAACTCCACCGGTGCCTTGGAAGTTTCGAAGTTCGCGCCTTTATTGTCGGGCTTGCTCGAATCGTAGAGATAGCCGCTGTAGTTCACGCTGATTTTTTTGCCGACCACGGCTTCGGCGCCGGTGCCGGCGACCGTATCCTTGGTGCTCAGGGCGGTCGGGCTGGTGACGACCGTGATCGGCGGCACCTGGACCGGGCTGTCGTCGGAACTGCCGCAAGCGGTCAGGGCAAAAGTGGCAACCAGGGCGGCGGCGAGAGTAAGCTTGAGTTTCATGAAATCCTTGGGCGGTGACGGAAAAAGTTGCCAAAGTTTAGCAGCAGTTGCCCATCGCCGCACTATTCGTCTCGCATCAAAAGTGTGGGGTTTATGTATCGACTTGTATCCTGTCGACGACTATCAGATTTCGACCTGGGTCCCCAGCTCGATCACCCGGTTGGGAGGAATCTGATAGTAGTCGGCGGCGCCGCGGGCATTGCGCGACATGGCCACGAACAGGTGCTCGCGCCATGGCGCCATGCCGCCGCCCGGAGCCGAAATGACGGTCTGGCGCGCGATGAAGAAGGACGTTTCCATCATCTCGAACGGCAGGCCGTGCTCCTCGCACTGGACCAGCACCTTGGGAATATCCGGTTCATCCTTGAAGCCGTAGAACACATTGATCTGGAAGCAATTGTGTCCCAGCGCGGTGACCCTGACCTGCTCGGCCGCCGGCACCCACGGTTCTTCCAGCATGTGCACGGTGAGGAATACCACGCGCTCGTGCAGCACCTTGTTGTGCGACAGGTTGTGCAGCAGCGCGTGCGGCACCCCGTCGCTTTCGCCGCGCAGGAAAATCGCGGTGCCGTACACGCGCGTCGGCGGCGCCACGAACAGCGACTGCAGGAACTCGTCGAGCGGAATGGCGTGCGACTGCAGGTTCTCGAACACCAGCTGGCGCCCGCGCTTCCAGGTCATCATGGCGGTAAACAGGATCGCGCCCAGCAGCAGCGGGAACCAGCCGCCGTGGAACAGTTTCAGCGTGCTCGACGAGAACAGCATGATGTCCATGACGATGAAAAAGCCGGTCGCGCCGAAGCACAGCACCAGCGGCAGATGCCAGCGGTAGCGGGTCACGAAAAAGGTCAGGATGGTGGTGCACAGCATGGTGGCGGTGACCGCGATGCCGTAGGCGCCGGCCATGTCGTCGGACGACTGGAAAATGAACACGCCGATCAAGACGACCACCAGCTGCAGCCAGTTCACGGCCGGGATGTAGATCTGGCCGATTTCGCTTTCCGAGGTGTGCAGCACGCGCATGCGCGGCATCAGGCCGAGCGCGATGGCTTGCTTGGTCATCGAGAAGGTGCCGGAAATGGTCGCTTGCGAGGCGATCACGGCGGCCATGGTCGAGAGCAGCAGCAGCGGATAAACACTCCAGCTGCCGAGCTGGTTGTAGAAGGGATTGCTCACGTGCTCGGGATGCATGATCAGCAGTGCGCCCTGGCCCATGTAGTTCAGCGCCAGCGCCGGAAAGGCGATCAGGAACCAGGCCGCGCGGATCGGTTTCTTGCCGAAGTGGCCCATGTCGGCATACAGCGCCTCGGCCCCGGTCAGCGCCAGCACCACCGCGCCGAGCGCGACGAAGGCGGTGAAGCGGTTTTCCAGCATGAAGCGCAAGGCGTGCAGGGGATTGAGGGCGGCCAGGATCTGGGGCGCCTCGATAATGTTAACCACGCCCATGACCGCCAGGGTGGCGAACCAGACCACCATGACCGGCCCGAACCAGCGCCCGATGCCGGCCGTGCCGCGCCGCTGCAGCGAATACAGGGCCACCAGCACGATGGCGGAAACGAGCAGCACCACCCAGCCGGGCAAGCCGGGAATGGCGACTTCCAGCCCTTCGATCGCGCCGAGCACCGAAATGGCGGGGGTAATCACGCTGTCGCCATAGAACATGGTGGCGCCGAACACGCCCAGCACCATCAGCGGGAAATACCATTTGGAGGCCTTGGTCACCGAGTTCAGCGCCAGCGCCATCAGCGCCATGATGCCGCCCTCGCCGCGGTTGTCGGCACGCAGCACCAGGGTGACGTACTTGAGCGAGACGATCAGGGTCAGCCCCCAGAAGATCAGGGAAATAATGCCAAGCAGGTTGGGGGTGTTCAGGGCCAGGCCGTGGTCCTCGTGGAACACGGCCTTGAGGGTGTACAGGGGACTGGTACCGATATCGCCGTAGACGATGCCGACGGCAGCCAGGGTCAGGGCCGCCAGGCTGCTCTTCTTGTGTTGCGCTGTCAAGATTGCACCATATTCTTGTTTTGGTGCATTGCACAATAGAAGATGACCATGGAAAAAGCAAGCACAATTCGTTGCATCATTAATACCCTTGGTTACAGCAAGAATGTCCCTTGCTGACGAAGACGCCATGATAAACGCAGTGCGCCGATGAGTGCGCTCCCAATGGCACACCGGCATCGCCGGCGAATCGGCGCTGGCCGGCAAGCTTCGCCTGTCTGCGAGATAATGTTTATCTAACAGGCTGTTGAAAAAGCCACCAATACCTTCGGGATTTATCGGTGAACAGCGGCAATTTTTCACTCGCAAACCCGCATGACGCCTCGGAAGCGCTTTCTGGC
The DNA here is from genome assembly GCF_030846495.1 of Massilia scottii. Lineage (NCBI taxonomy): Bacteria > Pseudomonadati > Pseudomonadota > Betaproteobacteria > Burkholderiales > Oxalobacteraceae > Massilia > Massilia scottii. The sequence goes on from NZ_JAVCWM010000011.1 coordinate 149,555, forward strand.
CGGTTTTCAAGGTGCTTTTCGCGTGTTTTCGTGCCGTTCGGCAATCTCCGGGCGGATTTCCGCCCTATACCGCCGACAAACGCCAACCAAAGATCGTCGCCATGCGCGTCAAATTGTAGGCCGCGAAGGTGAAGATTGTTTGCGCCTTGACCTTCGCCAGGCCGACGAAACGCGCCTTGCGCAGACCACCTACCGTCTTACTCCAACCGAAGATCTGCTCGACCAATTTGCGCTTGTTCAGGCTTGCTGCGTAACCGTCGTGGCGCGTCGTGCGTCCGTCGATGGCGCTGTTTTTCTTCTGGGCGACTTGCGCTGTGATCAGTTCACGCAGCTCCTTGACGAACGCGGCGACGTCGTAGCCCTTGTCGCCGCCCAGTGTGGATCCGGCCTTGGTCATGCTGCGCTTGGCCATCGTCAACGCCGCTTCGCGCTCCGCCGTTCCGGTCGCAAGTGTGGTTTCGGCATCGACCACAAGGGCCATTGCGGTTCTCCATCAGCGCATGGCTCAGGTCGCTCATCCGCGACTTGTCACCCTCGCTTTTCTTGTACAGCCGCGCGTCCGGGTCGGTGGTCGAATGATGCGTGTCGCTGGAACGCTGCTCACCCTTGAAATCGACGGTTGGATTGCGCCCGCCATCCTCGGGCGGCGTGCCGCTGCCGTCCTTTTTGACAAAACGTTTCATCGATGCCCATGCTTCAACCTGGGTGCCATCGACCGTGAAATGTTCGTCCGAAATCACGTCTTGCCATTGCGCGACGAGCAAGACCTGGGCGAAGAAACGCTGCGCCATACTTTCACCGAACAGGCGCTCGCGGCTGGCGCTGAATGTCGAGTGATTCCAAACTGCCTCGTCGATATTCATGCCGACAAAGCAGCGATAGAGCAAGTTGTATTCAATGTGCTGGACGAGCTGGCGTTCGGAACGGATCGTGAACAAAATTTGGATCAGACTGGCTCTGAGCAAACGCTCGGGCGCTATCGACGGACGTCCACGACGCGAGTACAGCGGTGCAAACTCCGCACTCATGCTCTGCAAAATTCCATCGACGAGAATGCGCAGCTTGCGCAGCGGATGCGACTCAGGAATGCGCTCTTCCAGCGATCGGTAGCTGAACATGGCGTGCTCGGTGACGTCGGACTAGCGCATGGTTTCGAAGGGGAAAGTTGCTTTCATTACACAACGTTGACGCTCACAGCCCCGTTGACAGGGCGCTGGGATTTTTCAACAGACTGTTAAATCCGCACAAAGTATCGTTGACAATTAAAAACAATGAGTGATATATTTTGCACATTGATTGGTAGCGTTACCAATCAATGTGCAGGTGGTGGAACAGCCGATCATGGATGTGTTGCCCGAGGCGGCGGCAGGGTGGAGTGCAGACGCGGCGCCGTGCCGGGCCGCGGGCTAAAAACGATCATCAAGAAAATCAACGAGGAGACGCAATGTTGTATCCGAAGACAAGAAGGACCCTGGTCAGCCTGGCCGTTGCCAGTGCGTGCGGGCTGATCGGTATGTCCGCCCATGCCCAGGCTCCGCCCCCGGCCAGCGAAAGCGAAAAGGAAGTCATTCCGGAAGTGAAGGTCACCGCCACCCGCTACCCTACCTCGTTGCTGAACCCCCGCTGGCGGTCACCGCCTACAGCCAGGACAACCTGAACCGCATGGGCGTCACCAGCGCCAAAGACCTGGCCAATGAAATTCCCTACGTGACGTTCCAGGCCACCGGCGACTCGGCGGTGCAGATCACCATCCGCGGCGTGACCTCCTCGAACACCACCGAAATCGGCGCCCCCGCCGTCGGCTTTCACATCGACGGCCTGTCAAGCTGTCTTTTTCCTGCACGCAATATGGCGGTCGACTTTTGTCCGCATGGAAAAGTATGCTTGGACGATTCAACGTGCGGTTTTTTCATTGCCGAGAAGCTATGCAAACTTTAAACGAGGCAAGCTGGCAGTTCAATATAAATACCCTTTGAAACTATACAGAATGTCATGATAATGAAAAAAAACGCTCGCATGGTTTATAACCCAATAGTCTCTCTGGAGGAATCACAACAGCAGCTACGGCAACTCGCTGCGCGTAATGAAACAGCAAGAGAGGAAAAACTGAAGTACTTGTCACGCGAGATTCATGACGAACTCGGGCAACGCCTGTCTGCCTTGCGCATGGGGATATTAGTGTTCGGAATGCAGTGTAAGCAGGATGATGCATTGCAAGCCGGGATCCAACGCTTGATCATGCTAGCCGACTCTACTGTTTTGGCGGTCAGGAACCTGATTTCATCGCTAAGGCCGCCGGCGCTGGACATGGGAATCGTGCCGGCACTGGAGTGTTTCATCAAAGAATTCAACGATGCCAACCCTACTACTGTATGTACATTGTTTGCAATTGAAAATGACATGGACCTGGATGAAAAACACACGACTGAAATCTTTCGCATAGTGCAAGAATCCTTGACTAATGTTAGCCGCCATGCCGAAGCAAGCAGAGTGGATGTGAGCTTGACGTGCACGAAAAGCCATTATTTTTTCGAGGTGGGCGATAACGGTAAAGGATTTGACCCCTCGCTGCAGAAAAAACAATCTTTCGGCTTGATCGGTATACGAGAACGGGTATTGATCTTGAACGGTCAACTTGATATTTCCAGCAAACGAGGAACAAAAATCACCGTATCCATCCCCAGAAATGCTGTATCGGGCAAGCCATGATCCGCTTGTTAATTGCAGATGATCACGCACTTATACGGGAAGGATTGAAACAGCTGTTCACCTTAGAAGATGAGGTGGAAGTTGTGGCTGAAGCATCCCATGGCGGACAAGTGCTTGATGCGTTACGCGCCGGCGGCATCGATCTGGTGCTGCTCGACATTACCATGCCGGGTATCAGTGGGGTCAATCTTATTCAAAGGATACTTGCCCATGCATCCTATCCACCAGTTTTAGTGCTCACCATGCATAATGAACCGCCCATCGCGCGGCGCATTCTGGCGGCAGGCGCATCAGGGTATCTTACCAAGTACAATAAACCTGACATCCTGATGGCGGCCATCCGCAAAGTGGCTGCGGGAGGACGTTTCATTGATCCAGAGATGGCAGAACAGATGGTGTTCGAAGCAAGCAGCCCAGCTCAGCGTTTGCCTCACGAAGTTCTGTCGAATCGCGAATTCCATATCCTGCGCTTGCTCGGTCAAGGTAATAGTGTCAACGAAGCAGCGGAAGAATTATCAATCAGCAATAAAACAGTGAGCACTCATAAAGCCAGATTAATGCAAAAAATGCGCTTCCAGAACAATGCCGAAATAGTTCGTTATGTGGTGACCTATAATCTGAAAGAATAAAACAAGCCAGCATTTAAATGGCATGCGCGACCCGGTACCGATGGTGGTGATGTTGCCATCATCGCTACCGGTTTTGCTGTCACGCCGGCTGTGATTTCCTCCACTTCCCCATCAAACAGGCAAGCACCTCGGCACTGCGTTCCTGGATAAAAAAATGCCCGCCGGAGAATTGGAACTGATCGTATCCGGCATCGGTCTCGTCCCTCCAGCCACTGAAGCTGTCGGCCTGCGCATAGTCATCCGCCGTGCCAGCCAACGCGATAATCGGCATAGACAAACGAGGTCCGCTGGAATAGGCATAAGTGTGCGCCAGTTCGAAATCAGCCCGTAACATAGGCAAGACTAATTGCATCAATTCTTTGTGCGCCAAGACTTCGGCCGGGGTGCCATTCATTTGTTTCAGGAGGTCCATCAATGCATTGTCATCGAGAACATCGCGCCGCTGCCCGCTAAAGTGCGCTGGAGCGCTGCAACCCGAAACCACTAAATGAACCGGAACCGGCAAGCCGTGGCATTGGCAGTAACGTGCAACCTCAAACGCCAGAATCGCGCCCAAACTGTGGCCGAACAGGACAAAGGGGATATCGGCATGGCATGCGACGACCCGGGCAAGGGTCTCAATTAACAGCGGCATGGCTATCCTGGGCTGCTCGGACCATCGCTCGCCACGGCCCGGCAACTGAATGGCGCAGACTTCGATATCCGGTGCCAACTGTGCCTGCCATGCCATGAAATCGGCGGAATTCCCCCCCGCATGGGCGAAACAGAATAGTCTTAGCCGCGGCCGCGCGAGCGGCTGGCCGCCCAGCCAGCGATTATTGTGCATCATATTGATCTGCTCCTTTCAGCGCTGCCATCAGGGCGAAAAAGCCAAGCGGTAGCGGGCAGGCCCAGGCAGGAACGGTGTCATATCGCCCCTGACCCAGGATGCATGACCCGCAAGGAAGAACCGGCTCAGCGGGTGGGCGCTCTGCCCGCCCGGCATATTGAAAATACCGTTCTCCTCGGCGCCGGGCGACACCACCATACGCTGCGACTGCCCGAAGTCGGGCCCGGCCACCCTTGGCATATGCGAATCGCCCGGTACGGCTTCCGGTGCCACCGCCAGCCAGCGGCCCAGCAGCGGCAGGCTTGCTGCAAAAGGGTGGGCGATCTTCAGCGTATTGCGCTCGCCCCACTTGGCCTGATTGAGCGCGATGCCTTGGTCTTTGAGGGAAGCAATTGTCCTGTCGATCGCCATCAGCTGCACCGCGCTCCAGCTATGCGCGCCGGCCGGCAGCCATGCGCCAGGCTGATCTTCAAGCAGACGGGCGACCAGGGCAGGCCAGCGCGGATTCGCCAACTCATAGTCGCCCCCTCCGTCAATCTGCTTCAAACGGGCATTGGTACCGTTAAAAATCACGTCGTACAGCTGATACAGGAAGCCGCGCGCGAGGGTATAGCCCACCGAATCCAGGCTCGCATGTCCACTCCAGCTCTCCAGAAGCAAGCGGCGGAATTCGGCCCGCTCCGGCCGTCCTGCCAGCGCGCCGCCATCGAGCACGCGCAGGGCCTGATCGCGCCAACGTTGCATGTACAGGGCACGATCATCGAGCATCAGCTGATACGCGGCCCGTTCATCGGTCTTGCCCAGCGCAGTGAGATCGTCGCGTATCTGGCCGGCTCTGGCGCCGATATCTGCGCCACCATCGCCGATCAAGCGATAGGCATCGCCAGCCAATTGCCGATTGTTGGCCGTCCACAGCTGCCCGCCGGGCGGATCGACCGCGCGCGGATAGTCGGCCGCAGGCAATAGCGACCCCCAACCAGCGGCGCCATCCGGCGGCCCGGCCAACGCAGCCCGGCGATCCGGCAGCGCGCCGGCGATGGTCCAGCCGATATGGCCGGCGCGGTCGCCCACCACGATGTTTTGGGCCGGCATGCCGGACCGGCTGGCCGCGGCCAGGGCGCCGCCGATGTCGCTGGCCTCAGCGATGTTGCCGATGCCCAGATTGACGCCACCCGCGGACTGCGCCACCCAATGCATGGCATAGTAGCGGCCGTCGATTTCCCGTACCGGGCCGAGCGAGGTCTTCAACACCGTCAAGGCAACTGGCGGCGCCCCCCGCACCTTGATCGTTTCGACCGTACTGGCCGCCACCTGCCAGGCGCCATCGACCTTGAACCTGCGGCTTGCCGCGCTCTCCCGCTCTAGCGCAACCAGATTAAAGCAGTCCGCATACGCGACCGTGAAACCCCATGCCACCTGTCCGTTGCTGCCAGCCACCATGAACGGCAAGCCGGGTAGCGTGACGCCCGCGATCCGCCTCGCCTTGCCGGTTTTGGCGGGATAGTCGAACACGGCGCGATACCAGGTATTCGGCAAACCGAGCATCAGATGCATATCGCTGCCGACAATGGCAGCGCCATGTGCGCTGCGCAGACCCGCGATGGCCCAGTTGCTACTACCGACCGAGGAGCGATAATCAAGCGACGCGCTCTTGCTCACGACCTTGCCGGCCGCGCCAAACCAGACCGGCGCGACGGCCGGCTGCGGCACCGCCGCGGCGACCACGCCAGCCGCGTCCAGCGGCGCATCGAACTGGCTCGACGATGGCAACAGCCAGGCCAGTTGTTCCGGTGTGGTTTGCTGACGCAACCATTGACGGGCGATCTGGCGCGCAGGAAGCGTGCCTTGCAACTGGAAATACATTGCCCAAATGACCAACAGGGAATCCTCCGGTCGCCAGGGCGCCGGTTGCTGGCCGAACAGCGCATACTCGAAGGGCCGCGCGGACAAGGCAGCCAAACCATCGTTGACACCCTTGGCATAGCGTTGCAAGCGGGCCTGGTCCTCGGGCGGCAGGTGCGCAAACAGCGTGCCAGCCTGATCGCGGAAGCGATACAGCCGGTGTTCACGATCGAGCTCCAGGCCAGCCGAACCGAACAGCTCGGACAGTTCGCCGGCGCCGGTCCTGCGCAAATAATCCATCTGAAAAAAACGATCTTGAGCATGCAAATAACCGACGCCATACGACAAGTCCAACTGATCGTGGGCCTTGATGGTGGGAACCCCGGCGGCATCCCGATCCACGCTCATCGCCGCACTCAGCCCAGGCACCCGGACATTGCCTTCCAGTTGAGGCAAGCTGGCGCGCAAAAAAACTGCCGCGCCCACCAGCACCGACAGCACGACCAGAAAAATAACGCCCAGCAAGTACTTCCCCCACCGCCAAGCTGTCTGTGTTTTCAATATCATTACGCATTCTTTCGATTAAATAATTGTGCGGCGACCACCGGACGGGCCGAGTCTGGCGGCGGGTCCCGGACCTGCTGCCGGACTGAAACTCAGGCACAGGTAGCACTTAATGTTTGGACACTAGATAGTTGCCGAGCGCCAGATAGTCGATATCGGTTTTCATGAAGGTGCTGATCGCATCCTGCGGCGTGCAGACGATGGGTTCCGAATCGTTGAACGAGGTATTGAGCAAGAGTGGAATCCCGGTCAAGGCCGCGAACTCGGAAATGAGCCGGTGGTAGGCAGGATGGTCCTGCGCATACACGGCCTGGGCACGCACCGTACCGTCAAAATGCACTACCGCAGGGATCAATTCGGCTTTGCCCGGCTGCACGGTGGAGGTAGTGAGCATGTACTTGCCGGCAGTGACACGGGTGCTGCCGCAAAACCATTGCTCGGCGTGCTCACCCAGGATACTCGGGCAAAATGGCCGATACAGTTCACGGTGCTTGACTTTCACATTCATCAGTTCGCGCACATCCTTGTTGCGCGGATCGGCCAGCAGGCTGCGGCTGCCCAGAGCGCGCGGCCCCCATTCCATGCGGCCGCTGAACCAGCCGACGATGCTACCGCCGGCCAGCACTTTTGCCACCTCCCTGGCGATGTCGACCTTTTTGTAAGCCAGATTAGTGCGCTTCAAGACCGTCTCGATCTCCTGGTCCGAGTATTCGGGGCCGAGATAAGCATGATTGAATACATAGTCGCGCGGCTGGCCCAGAATCTGGTTCCAGATCAAATAGGCGGCGCCCAATGCCGTGCCCGAATCGTTCGAGGCCGGCTGCACGAACACATCGTCGAATAAATTTTCGCGCACGATGACGCCATTGGCCGCACAATTGAGTGCAACACCGCCGGCCATGCACAGATTGCGGTAGTTTTCGCGGTCAAAACGGCGCAAGATATGCAGCAGGATCTGTTCGGTCAGCAGTTGCAAGCCGGCCGCCACATCGACATAAGCTTGCCAATTGCGGGCGCTAAAATCCACCGGTTCATGCCGCCTCGGCAAATCGAACAGGGCTTCCAAGGTGGAGAAATCGGGCGATTCGTGGCGCAGCACCGCCATATCGACCGTCATGTTTTCCTTGTCGGTCACCAATTTCGAAAACAGGCCGATCGTCTTGGCGCTGTCGCCGTAAGCCGCCAGTCCCATTACTTTCGACGCATCGTACTGGCTAAACCCCAGATACTTGGACAGCTTTTCCCACACAAAGCCGAGCGAGTTTGGAAACAGAAAATCGTATTCCTTCCTCAACATGTTGCCGTCACCGTAATAGAGCGAGGTACTGGCCCATTCACCGATACCGTCAATCACCAGCACTGCCGCCTTGTCAAATGGTGAGACGTGAAAGGCGCTGGCGGCATGGCAATCGTGGTGTGGCAGAAAATGAAACTGTCCGCTGAAGCCGGCCTCCTCCATCAATTGCTGTTTTGAAGACAGGACACCTTCGGCGAAACTCAAGCCGCCCTGCAAGGTTTGATAGCTTTCCTTTTCCAGGGCCCAGCCCTGCGCCCCGTCGCCGGCGGCGCGCCAGGCGGCCACGCCCTTTTGCAGCATCTCGGGGCTGAAGGAATAGCCGATATGTTCACAATCCTGCAGAGTGATGGCGGCCGCATCCAGACACTTCTGAATCGACTTCCAGGGCAATTGCCCGGTCGTCTCGGGCGTGGACAGCTTGCCGTGCTTGACGCGGTTCAGGCGCTCTTCTTCGATTGCCATGACAACTTGTCCGTCCTTGATCAGACAAGCGGCCGACTCATGATATGCAGCATTGATGCCTAATATGTACACGTGAAATCCTTATGATTTTGAACTTGAGAAATGTTTACCCGTGCCGCGCCTCGGTGCTCTTCCGACGCGCGGCAACCTACCGTTTACTCGTTTTCGATCAACAATGTCTCCAAATAACGGATGGTGGGATTCTGGTAAAACGCGCGCAGCGGAATTCTGACCCCGTAGCGCTTGTTGACCTCGGAAACAATTTCGATTGCCTTCAACGATTGACCGCCCAGCACGAAGAAGTCGTCAGTCACGCCGACCTTCTCCACCTTCAGCAAGCGTTCCCACATCGCGCTCAACTCGCGCTGCAACACGGTGCTGGCAAGTTGCTTGTCCAATCGCGCCTCGGCCTGGATCAGCGGCAGATTTTTCGCATCGATTTTGCCGCTATCGGTCATGGGCACCACCGGAATAAAGTGGATCAGATTTGGCACCATATAATCCGGCAGCGACTCTCTGAGCCAGGCCCGGATGCTGTCGCGGGTCAAGTGCGCCGGCCCGCCATGGTCGGCCGGCTCGATCATGACGGGATCCCCTGTGGCGACGCCGCTGGCGTACACCACCTGCGCCACGCCGAGCGCGGCGGCAAGCCGGCGGCACTGCTGGCGCATGAACGCCAAGGCTGGCGCCCCCTCGCGCATCGCCCCGCTCGCACCATCATCGAAGACATACAGAACATTCGGAACGGCGCCCTTCGCTTGCCGGCTCAGTTCATCCTGCACCAGGGAAGCCGGCTCGGCACTGCCAAGCAGCAGGGCGACATCGATCATCATCGGCATGGCCGCCACACTGGCCACGAGCGCATCGCTGTGGTCGGTCCATACCAGCTGGCACGCCGGAAATTGCCTGGCCAGCGTACCCCGCGCTATGGCTGGCGGCATGGTGCTGCCGGCAGACGGCGCCGTCGGAAATGCGTCGACGGCGGCCAGCAATTCGGGCCGCTGCGCCAGGGTGAAGCTGTAGTACGGCGCTGTCTTGCCCGGCACCACAAACTGATTGCTGACGCTGTCCTGCTCGACATAAGCAATCAGGCGGCCGCCACCCTGGGCATCTTCCACGTATTGAATGGCGGCAACAGCGATGCCGGGATGGCTACGCAGCGCGCTGGCGATTTCTTCCAGTTCGACCCGGTTGCCATTGATCTTGAATTGCTTGTCGTAACGGCCGTGGAAATACACCACGCCGTCCCGGTCGATCCGGCCCAGGTCACCAGTGCGGTACAGGCGGCACGGCACGCCGCCGATCTCATGCTTGATGAAGGCGCCGGCAGTGGCCGCATCATCATTCAGATAGCCACGCGCCAGTCCCGGCGAGGCAACATGGATTTCACCGATGATGCCGCGCGCCACCGCTTGCCGGTGCTGGTCCAGTATCAAGACGGTGGCGTTGCCGACCGGGCTGCCGATCGGCACGGTATCGCCAACAAACGCGCCGCTGCAATCGAAACGGCAAGCGTCGACGGTGACCTCGGTAGGACCGTAATGGTTAGCCAGCGAACAGGAAAATACCCGCGCAAAGCGCTCCACTAGCGTGCGGTACAGGGCCGCTGCGCCACAGATGACTTGCCGCAGCGACGGCAAGGCCCCTACCTGACCCTGCTCTCGCGCCTCGATCAGCGCTTCCAGCATCGCCGGGACAAATTGCAGCACGGTGATGCGTTCACGCTCGACCATGTCGCCGTAACCCTTGCCGCTTTTGGCTGCATCATCGGCCATCACCACCACGGCAGCGCCGTAGGCCAAAGGCCAGAACACATCCTGAATGAAGACATCGAAGGTGAACGGAGTATGGAACAGCACCCGGTCGTCGCCAGTCAGGCCGTAGTTCGCCTGTATGTCGGCCAACATATTAGTGACGCCGGCGTGTTCAATTTCGATTCCCTTGGGCACGCCGCTGGAACCGGAGGTGTGCAGGATATAGGCCAGTTGACCCGCCTGCGCTGCGGCAGGATTGCCGGCGGCATAACCGGCCAGGGCGGCGCCCACTTCGTCGATGCACACTACCGCGTGCGGAAAGGCATTGAAGGCGCGCCGTTTGGCGCTGTCGGTCAGCACCCAGCGCGCGCCGCTGTTGCGCAAGATCGCCGTCACCCGCTTGTGCGGATACTGCGCGCCGATTGGCACGAAGCAGGCACCCGCCTTGAGGATGGAGTAAAGCCCGGCGATCATGTCGAACGTGGGGTCGAGCATGACGGCGACCTTATCGCCCTGCTCGACGCCCAGCGAAAGCAGGTAATGCGCCAGTTGGTTGGCCCGGGTATTGAGCTGATGGTAGGTATAGCTCACCCCATCGGCAACGATGGCGGTGCGCTCCGGCGTGCTGCTAGCCTGCGCCGCCATCAGGCTGTGCATGGTGGCCTGCTTGTCGTAGGCGACCGGATCGCCACACACCACCGCGGCTTCCTTGCCGTCCGCCTCGACCATCGTATAGGCATGCAGGGGCAGATCGGGGTCGTCCAGCACCTGGCCCATCAGAACTGTCATATTTTCCAGCATCAGCTCGACGCTGGACCGATGGAACAGGTCGGCGTTGTAGATACAACTGAACATGACGTCGCTGCCAAACTGGTCCACCACAAAATTGAGGTCGAAACGGGACGATTTGTTTTCCGTATCGACCACATCCTCCAGGCTCAAGGTCAGGCCGTCGAATTGCAGCCGTCCCATCAGGTCGGTTTTATTGTTTTGCACGCCGTACATGATCGAGAACAGTTTGGGGCGCGACAGATCTTTTTCGTGCTGCAACTGCTCGATCACCAGGTTGGACGGATAGTGATAATGCTCGAACGCTTCCAGGCTGCGCTGCGATACCTGGGCCAACAGGGCGCCGAAGGTCATGCCGGCATCGATTGTGCAGCGGATCGGCATCGGCGTGGCAAACAAGCCGAATAGCGGCTTCAATTTATCGTCGGCGCGGCCCGCGATCGGGCAACCGATCACGAAGTCGGCCTGGCCGCTGATGCGGTACAGGTAATAGTCGAGTATCGCCAGCTGCAACATGAACAGCGTGACATCGTTCTTCTTGAGGAAAGCTTCGATCTTGCGTACAACCTTGCGCGGCAGCCAGGTCCGCAGCGCATCGCCCTGGTACGACATCAGGTTCGGACGCGGATAGTCGGTCGGCAAATCCAGCGGGGGCGGCAATTGCGCATACATCGTCAGCCAATACTGTTTATGCTCGTCAAACGCGCCCGAGCGCAATTGCTGATGGGTCCATTGCACGTAGTCGAAGTAACTCACTTCGAGCACTGGCACATTCGCCACCCGCCCCGCCAGGACGGCGTTATACAGTTCGCTCAATTCCAGCATCAAATTGATCAGCGAACCTTCGTCCCAGATGATGTGATGCACGACGAAAATCATCTGATGGAAATCGCCGGCGTAACTGGCCACATGCAGACGGAACAGCGGTCCGTTGGCGAAATCGAAGGGCGCCGTGCCAAAGCGCGCGCCCAGCCGGTTCGCTTCATCGATGGCGTCGCGGCCCGCCAGCGTGCTGCGGTCGAGGAAAACATCTTCGGCGCGCAGCACGATGGAGGGATCGACGATCTGCACCGGCGCGCCATCACGGTAATCGAAGGTGACGCGCAGCACTTCATGGCGGTCCAGAATATGGCTCCAGGCCGACAGGAAGGCAGCGCGATCGAGTTTGCCAGTGAAAAACAGGTCGGCGATGCTGATGTTATATACCGGGCTGGCCGGGTCCATCTGGTAGGCATACCATTCGGGAACCTGGCATGGCGCCAGTTCGTAGTGCGCGCGTGGCGGCAACTTTTCGATGGACGCCGGCACCACCACCGCCACCGTTGCCCGCAAACCGTCGATGGCATGCGCTACGGCGCGCAGCTGCGGCGTCTGGAACAGCGTGCGCAGCGGCAAAGCCACACCGAACAGAGTACGGATGCGCAATACCAGTTCGGCAGCCAGCAGAGAATGGCCGCCCAGTTCAAAGAAACTGTCCAGGGCGCCGATCCGGTCAACACCGAACTGCTCTTGCCACAGCAACACCAGGCGTTCCTCGGTGGCGCCCTTCGGCGCCACATAGTCGTGCCGGTTGAAGATATCCAGATCGCTGGGTTTGGGCAGCCGTTTGCGCTCGATCTTGCCATTGGCGTTGAGGGGAAACTCGTCCATCAGCACAAACCAGGCTGGCACCATATAGCCGGCCACCCGCTGGCCGACGAAACTGCGCAATTCTCCGCTGGTGGGCGCCGGATGCACATGCGGGATCACATAAGCGAGCAGATAGAGCCTGTCCTTGTCGTCGCGCGCAGCCACTACCACTGCCTGACGCACGTTGTCGTGCTCGCCGATGGCTTTTTCGACCTCGCCGATCTCAACCCGCTGACCGCGGATCTTGATCTGAAAATCTTCCCTTCCGACAAACTCCAGCACGTCGCCGGGCCGATAGCGCGCCAGGTCGCCTGTCTTGTAGATGCGCCGGCCCGGTTCGGCCGAGAACGGATCGGGCAGGAAGGTTTCGGCGGTGCGCACGGGTTCGCCAAGATAACCGCGCCCGACGCCCACACCGCCCAGATATACCTCGCCCACCACACCCATGGGTACCGGGCGCATCTGGGCATCGAGCAGATAGGTTTGCAGATTCGGTAACGTGCCCTGGATAGGCACGTAGGGGAAGGACCCGGTCAGCGGCGCCCGTATCCACAGGTGGCTGGTGTCGTCCGAACACTCGGTGGCGCCATAGGTATTGACCACCGGAATATGCGGCAGACAGGCAAACCAGCGCGCGCACAGGGCCGGTGTCAGCGCTTCGGCATTGCTGACGTACAGCCGCAGCCGGTCCAGCCGGTAGCGGCCGGGCGACATTTCCAGCTCGTCGATCAGAATTTTCATGTGCGAGGGCACCGACTCGAACAAGGTCACGCCATCGACCGCCATCTGGGCCAGCAACTGCTGCGGGTCCCAAGCGGCGTCGCCCGGCATCACGGCGGTACGCCCACCCACCAGCAAAGCCAGCAGATATTGCCATACAGATACGTCGAAAGTATTGACTGCCATTTCGGCGATGACATCGTTCTGGTCGACCGCCAAATCGCGTATCTTGGCAAGCAAATGGTTGCGCATGCCCTGCTGCTCGATCATCGCCCCCTTGGGTTGCCCGGTCGAGCCGGAGGTATAGATGACGTAGGCCAGCGACGATGGCGTCACCGGCAGACCGGGCAAGCTGTGCGCCGGCGCTGCGTACGGCAACGCGCCCAGCTCCAGCAGAGGCACCCTGGCCGCCAGCTGGCCGGCCTTATCGCGCGTGGCCGCTTCGCACAGCACGTAACGCACCTTGCCGATATCGACAATACGGTCGAGCTTGGTAACGGGGTCTTCCGCATTCAGGGGTGTGAACGCCACGCCGGCCTTGAGCACGCCCAGCATCGCAACCAGATAGTTGATGTTACGGCCGAGCAGCAAACCGATCAAGTCTTCATCGCGGGCGCCGCTGGCGAGCAGATTGTGCGCCACCAGCCCTGATGCGCGGTCGAGCTCGGAATACGTCATCGCTTCCGCCGCGCAGTTCACCGCGATGCGTTGTGGATGCAGGGCTGCTTGGCGCGCGAAGATATCGCGCACATAGCGCGGCTCCGGAAACACCAGCGCGGTTTGGTTCAAGCCGCGCAGCTGATGCTCCTGTTCGGCGGCACTGAGCAAAGGCAGCGCGCGCAGCAAGCTGCCTGTCTCCCTCGCTATGCCGCCCAGCAGGTTCGTGAAATGATCCGCCATGCGCCTGACGGTGGCTTCCTCAAACAAATCGGCGCTAAACTCGAAGCCGCAATGCAGACGCCGGCCCTGTCTCCAGGTGGCCAGATACAGGTCGAACTTGGCCGTGTAGTGGTCCGGCTCGATGCTGCTGGCCTCCAGTGCGTCAAATACCGGCAAGGCCAGGGCATCGGCATCTTGATACGAGAACATGGTCCGGAACAAGCCGCTGCCATCGCGTTCGCGCAGCGGGTTGATGTCGGCAGCGATTTCCTCGAGGGCGACATCCTGATGGGCGAACGCATCCAGGCAAGTCTGGCGCACCTGCTTGAGCAGCGCGGCGAAGGTGAGCGCACGGCCGGTGCGGATACGGATCACCAGCGTGTTGACGAAGAAACCAAGCACGGCTTCCCATTCGGGACGGCCACGTCCCAGGGCGGGTACGCCAACGAGCAATTCTTCCTGCCGGTCATAGCGCGCCAGCACGGCGGCATACGCTGCCAGCAGCAGCATGAACATCGACACCTGATGGCGTTCGCTCACCAGTTCCAACTGGCGCGACAAGGTTTCATCGAGTTCGAATGCGAATGCGCTGCCGCGCTGGCTCAATTGCTGCGGCCGGTTGAAATCGGTTGGCAGCTGCAAGGTCGGCAGCTGGCCGTCCAGTTGCGCACGCCAGTAAGCAAGCTGCCTGACGCGTTCTCCCTCGTCAAGCATACGCCGCTGCCACACCGTGAAATCGCGGTATTGCAGCGGGCGCGGAGCGTGGTCCGATGAGAAAACAGGCAGTGCGCCGTTTCCTGCCCGGTTGTAGTGCTCGGCCAGAGTTTGCTGGAACAGGCCGACGGACCAGCCATCGACAATGATGTGATGGAAAATCGATACCAGCACATGCACGTGCGGTTCCACGCGCACCAGGGAAAACCGCGCCAGCGGAGCTTCGGCCAGATCGAAAGGCGTTTCCAGGGCGGTCAGCACCAGCGCCGCTAGCGCCTGTTCGGCGTCCGCACGGGACAGGGCCGACAGGTCCACCTCGACCAATGGCGAGCAGTCCGGCGCGACCACTACCTGCATCGGCGTCTCGGCGTCCACCACGAAGATGGTGCGCAGGGATTCATGGGTATGCACGGTGTGTTCCAGCGCCAGACGCAAGCGCTGCCGGTCCAGCGCGCCTTCCAGGCGCAGCAGATCGGGCAGATTGTAGGCCGTGCTGTCCGGCGCCATCTGATGCAGATACCACAGCCGGTATTGGGCGCCGGAGAGCGCAAGCGACGTCGCGGCGATGCGTTCTATGACTGGCTCGGCGCGCCAGGTCGGTCCATGGCGGGTCCCCGTTCCAACCTGGGCATCGTCGCGCTGTGCGCGCAAACGGTCCACCAGCAGCGCCAATCCACGCACCGTCGGGGATTCAAACAGGGCCGCCACCGGCAAGCGCACTGCGTACAACGCTTCGACCCGGTTGTTGATGCGGATTGCCAGCAAGGAATTGCCACCCAAACTGAAAAAATTATCATCGGCACCAAAGCTATCGCTACCCAGCAGCTCATGCCACAGCGCCAGCAAGGCGGTCTCGGTCGGGTTCAGCGACGTCGTTGCCACGGCCGCGACAGACGCCGGCGGGGCCGATGGGTCGTTGGCAGCGAGCAGTAGCGCGCGACGGTCGACCTTCTGGTTGACCGTCAGCGGAAAGGCTTCCAGCACCACCACCCGGGCCGGCACCATATGCGCCGGCAGCCGCTGGCGCACATAATCGACAAAGACGGTGCCATCGGTCCCGGCGGCGACCCATTGCTCGGAAGACTTATCCAGCGTCACGTAACCGATCAGCGGGTTGCGCAGCTGGCGCCCCGCCTCGGCCAGCACAATGGCTTGCGCCACCGTGGGATGCGACTCCAGCACGAGCGCAATTTCCTCCGGTTCGATCCGGATGCCATCGACTTTGACCTGAAAGTCGGCGCGGCCCAGATAATGCAGCCTGGCGTCAAGATCGTAATGCACCAGGTCGCCTGAGCGGTACAAGCGCCCGCCTTCGCCACGCGCGAACGGATCAGGCACAAAGCGCTCGGCGGTCAGGGCCGGGCGCCCATGATAGCCATGGGCCACGCCGGCGCCACCGATATAGAGTTCGCCCGGCAGCCCGGCCGGCACCGGGTTCATGAACGCGTCCAGCACATGCAGATGCACGTTGGCCACCGGGCGGCGCAGATATACCTCGTCGTCTCGCTGGGTGTGCTCCAGGTCGATGGCATCGACAATGCTGCCAATCGAACATTCGCTGGGACCGTAGATGTTGCATAGTGCCACCTGGCCTGCCGTGGCACGCTGCCACAGGCGAATCGCCTCGATGGTGAGGCGCTCGCCGCCTACGCTGATCAGGCGCACCGGCCCCCATGCGGCAGCAGCGGGGTCTTGCGTGGCCAGATATTCGCCCAAGACGCGCCAGTACGCCGTTGGCAGCGTAAGCACACTGATCGCCTCGCTGCGGCAGGTTTCCAGCAAGGCTGGCACCGAGCGTTTGACGTCATCGTCGCCGATATACAGGGACCCGCCCGCGCATAAGGGCAGGAAAATTTCCTCGATCGAGGCATCGAAGGTCAGCGGCGCAAACAGCAGGCCACGGTCGCCGGGCCGGTACTGGAAACGCTCGATGACCGTGGCGATATAGTTGACCAGGCCGCGGTGATGCTGCACCGACGCCTTCGGCCCACCCGTGGTGCCTGATGTATAAGTAAGGAAGACGCCGTAGCCGGGCAGCACATCGACCAGCGGCGGCGCCACCGGGCAATGCCGCCATGCTTGCTCCGCCAGCATGAGGCGCTGCCCGTCGAAATCGCCAAGCGGACAATCGGACGAGGTCAAGACATGACGGCAGCCGCTGTCTTGCATCAACAGCGCCAGCCGTGCCGGTGCCAGCTGAACGTCAAGCGGGAAGCAGAGCGCCCCAGCCTTGAGCACGGCAATGATGGCGATGACCGCCTCGGCGCTGTGGGCCGCTTGCACGCCGACCACGGTACCCGGGCGCACCCCTGCCTCCAGCAGGTAATGGGCAAGCTGATTGGTCTTGGCCGCCAGCGCGGCAAAGCTGACGATGCCGGCAGGCGTGACCAGGGCCGGACGCGCTGGCCACAATACGGCCTGGCGGTCGACCAGCAGATGCAGCAGCTGCGGGCTAGCGTGAGCGCCGTCATCGCTGGCGGCGGGAAATACATTGGCATGATCGACCGGCACGCTGTTACGCAAACGTTCGACCGCATCCATTTCGTGCGGCGTCAGGAATGCCAAAGCGCCTATACCAGCTGCCGGATCGCTGGCGATACTTTCCAGCAGCAACCGGTAGTTTTCCAGCCAGCGTGTCACGGTGTGACTGTCGAACAATTCGTCGACATAATTGCACGACAATACCAGGCCGGCGGCCGTCTCGCTGAACGTCACCGACAGCGCCGCGACCGGCGCTTCCGGCGCACCATCCATGAGCGCCACGCTCAGACCGGAATGCTGCGCCGCGTCTTCCCGCACCAGCAGGGCGGACTGGAAATCGAACACCGTCTGAAAGAGCTGGTCCGCGCCCTGGGTACACTGTTGCGCTATCTGGTCGAATGGCAAGGCATGGTGGGCGTAGACCTGATGCAAATTTTGCTGGGTCTGACGCAGCAAGTCGAGATAACTGGCGTGCGGGTTGATTCTGGCCCGAACCGGCAACATATTGACGAAGAACCCGACCAGGTCTTCCAGCTCGGGCCGCCCGCGATCGTTGAAGGGCATACCGACCATGAAATCGGCTTGGCCGCTCAAGCGGTGCAGCCAGATGAAATAACTGGTGATCAGTACCTCGTACAGCGATGCGTGCTGCTGCCGCGCCAGCGCCTTCAGCTGCGCAGCGGTGTCGGCCGGCCAGGCCAGCGTCAAGGTACGCCCGCTTCTGCGCACCGGATTGGCCGCGTCGGGCGCGACCGGCAACGGCGCCTGCGCCGGCAAGGCATGTAGATACCCGCGCCAAAAGTCGAACAGGCTATCCTGCGCCTGGCTCAGCTGACGCTTCGCCCACAGACTGTAATCGCGGTACTGGATCGCCAGCGGGCGCAGGTCGGCTGCCCGCCCGCCGAGCTGGGCCGCATAACAGGCCAGCAGATCGCGCAGGAAAACCTGGGCGGACCAAGCGTCCACAATGATGTGGTGAAAGCTGGCGGCCAGAACAGAAGTGTCGGCCGCGGTTTGAATCAGCACCAGTTTAAATAATTGACCGGAAGCCAGATCGAACGGCTCCACCGCCAACCGTGCCAGATAATCCTGAACGAAGCTGGCCTGAATCTGCTGGGGATTACCGCTCAGGTTTACTTGCAGCAAATTGAGTGGCCATGCCTCTCCCGCCACCGCGCCAGGGGCCAGCAGTTCTTGATAGGCGTCGCCCTCCTCTTCCAGCACCCGGGTGCGCAAAATCTGGTGGCGCTCGACCACTGCCGACAAGGCTGCGCGAAACAGCGCGGTATCTAGCACGCCATCGATGCGCAATGCACCGACCACGTTGTAATCGACACTGTTGCGCTGGAATGCCTGCATCAGCCACAAGCGCTTCTGGTAGGGCGACAAGGGCGTGCGCTGTTCCGGCTGCGCCAGCGCGATCGGTGCATAGGCCGCGCTTTCATCGAGTTGCCGCGCCAGGGCGGCAAGATCGCCGGCGCCAAAGAAGTCCTTTAGCGCGATGTCGCGGCCCAGCCGTGTCTCGATCAACGACACGGCGCGTGCCGCCAGCAAGGAATGACCGCCCAGGGCGAAAAAATTGGCCTGGGCGTCGGTCACCGGTTCGCCCAGCAGAGTGCCCCAAATGTCGGCCAAGGCATGTTCGGTCACCGTGCGCAAAGCCACACGCGGCACGCTGGCGTCCTGGCGCGGCGCGGGCAGACTGGCATAGTCCACCTTGCCATTGCTGGTTAGCGGCAGCGCGTCCATTTCAATGATGAAGCCGGGCACCATAAACTGCGGCAAATGGGCGCCGATCTGCAGCGTGAGTCGGGCGGCCGGGGATAAACCGTCACCGTTGTTGTTCTCGAAAACCACATAGGCAACCAGGCGCACGCCCTGCCGATCGTGTGGCAGCGCCGTGACGACGGCGTCCTGGACACCAGGCTGCGCCTTGATGACCTGGATAATCTCACCCAGTTCGACGCGGTATCCGCGTATCTTGACTTGCTGGTCGACCCGGCCGATATAGTCGAGCGTGGCGGCGCCGTTCCAGCACACCAGGTCGCCGGTCCGGTACATCCGCGCGTCCGGCACGGTGGAAAAGGGATCGGCCACCAGCTTATCGCCGGTCAGCGCCTCATCGGCACGATAGCCACGCATCAGCGAGGCACCGCCGATATAGAGCTCGCCTACCGCGCCGCGCGGCATCAGCTGGGCATGACGGTCCAGCACATACACGCTGACGTTGTCGATGGGCGCGCCTATCGATGGCAAGCCAGCATCCGCTGCCGGACCGACTTCGCCGGCGGTGGCGACCACACTGTTCTCGGACGGGCCATAGTGATTGACCAGGCGATAGCTGGCTCCGGCCGGCGCGTGGCTGGTCAGGCGCTCACCGCCTGTCAGCAAAAATTGCAAGCTGGCCGAGCCGGTCCAGCCATCGGCCATGACCGCATGCGCCAGCGGCGTCACCAGGAAGCAGTGGGTAATGGCGTTCCCGATCAGCCACTGGACCAGAGGGCGCGACGATTGCCGTTCCGCCTCGGGAACAAACCATACGCTGGCACCAGCGCACAGATACGGCCAGATTTCCCATACCGCCGCATCAAATCCGATACCGGCGCTCTGGCTGGCTCTCACTTCTGCACGCGCCGTCGTCAAGCCGTAGGCACGCCGATGCCATTGGCACAGATTGGCCAGGCCCCGGTGCGGGATCGCCACCCCTTTCGGCAGACCGGTGGTCCCCGAGGTGTAGACGATGTAGGCCACATCGTCGGGCGTGGCGTTGCTATCGAGATTGCTGTCCGCTAGCGCGGCCGATGCCGCCAACGCGCCGTCCAATGACACGAGCGCACAGCTATCAGGCAATTGACCCGGTGCCGAGGCGGCATCGGCAATCACCAGCCGCGCGGCACTATCGGAAAAAATCCGCTCCTTTCGCTGGTCGGGATAGCGCGGATCGACCGGCACATAGGCGGCGCCCAATTTCAGCAAGGCCAGTGCCGCCGTCACGAACGACGGTCCCGGCGGCAGGCACAGCGCGGCCGTTGCGCCGTTTTGCACGCCGCGTCCGGCCAGATAGCGGGCCAGCCGGTTGGCGGCCGCATTCAATTCGCTGTAGCTCATCGCTGCGCCAGTGTCGGCCACCAGGGCAAGGCGCTGCGGATAGTCGCGCGCGGCTTGTTCGAATTGGAGAAATACAGGCCGCTCGTCCAGCGCGGTCTGGCGACCATGGCCGAGCTGCAACAGCGCTTCCCTCCCGGCGGCACAGGTCAGGCGCAGCGTGGCCAGTGTCGCTTGAGGCGATTGCACCACCTGTTCCAGGATCAGCAGATAAGCGTCGAGCAGGTACCCGGCCATGGCATCGCTGAACAGTGCGCGGCGATAATTGAGCCCGATGCGCATGCTGCCATCGCCAGCCGGGCTGCAGCGCAGCGTCAGATCGAATTTCGCGCTACGGTCGGCACGGCGCAGCAGGTCCAGACGGGTATCGCCTAGCGTTGCCGGCAATGTATTGTGCTGCTCGAAATCGAACATGGTCTTGATCAGCTCAGCGGTGCCGTCGCCGCGCGCGCGCCCCGCCAGTTCGACCAGCTGCGCATAGCTGACGTGGCCATGGCGGAACGCCTCGGCGCAGGCATCGCGCAGCTGGAGCACTTGCTGGGCGAATTGGCCGTCATCGGAAAAATTCACGCGGATTGGCAGGACGTTGACAAACATCCCGATCATATTGCTCAGCT
Source organism: Massilia scottii (assembly GCF_030846495.1). Lineage (NCBI taxonomy): Bacteria > Pseudomonadati > Pseudomonadota > Betaproteobacteria > Burkholderiales > Oxalobacteraceae > Massilia > Massilia scottii. Next base: position 170,575 of record NZ_JAVCWM010000011.1, read on the forward strand.
CAGGCAAGTCACGGCGGCCGTAGGCCAGCCCCAGCACGACCTCGCCATCGCCGCTGTATTTGGCCACCAGCAGCCCGTAGGCGGCCATATGGACGGTTGCCTCGGTCACGCCCCAGCGCAAGGCCAGCGCCCGGACCGCGTCGGCCTGTCCCGCGCCAAGCCAGCGGCTGATCTCGGCGCCCTTGCTGGCTTGACCGCTGGATGAGGCCAGCGCCGGCTGTCCGGAGCGAACCAGACCGGTGCCATGGATCTGCAAGGCGGCCAAGCCGCCCGGCAATTCACCGGCCAATTTTTCTTTCCAAAAACCAAGCGCCGCCGCATCGCGTCCGCGCACCGCATCGGACTGGCTCCACAGGCTGTAGTCGGCGTACTGAAGCGCCTGATCGTCGGCCTGTGCCACTGGCGCCAGACCAGCAGCCAGGCCCGCGTAACAGGCGTCGAGCTCCTCGAACAGAATCACGATGGAGCGGCCGTCGGCCACAATGTGATGCATATTTAACAGCAAATAACCATCATCCCGGGCGACGGGCAGGAAACCGAGCTTGAACAAGGGTCCAGTTTCAAGATTGAAGCAGTGCGCCTCCCACGCATCGATGCGCGCGAACACCGCCGCGTCGAGCGTATCGTGAGCGCCGTCAACTGCAGGCGCGTCCAGCGACAGGATCTCGATGTGCACCGGTTGCGGCGCCTGTATGGTTTGCCAAGGCTGGCCATGCTCCTTGACGAAACAGCTGCGCAGCAACTCGTGCTTGGCCGCCAGCATTGTCATCGCGGCGGCCAGACGATCCAGATCGAGTGCTCCCGTAACGCGTACCGCACCGCAGATGTTGTAATCGGTACTGTCCGGGTCCAGCTCTTGCAGCAACCACAGACGCTGCTGCTCTGGGCTCAACGGCAAGCGCTGGGTACGCGCCGCGCGTGTCAGCGGCGTGACGGCCTGCCCCATGCTGCGCAAATGTGCGGCCAGGGCGGAAACTGTTGGGAAGGAAAAAATGTCAGCAATCGACACCGCGATACCCAGCTGCGCGCGGATGCCGGCAGCCACCCGCGCCACCAGAAGGGAATGGCCGCCCAGGGAAAAGAAATTGTCTCCGGCGCACACTGTGCCGCAACCCAATACCTCGTGGTACACGGCGGCGATTTCCTGCTCATAGGGATGGGCGAAGAGCGCCGCGTCCGGAGCGCCCGACGGTGCCGGACGCGGCAGCAAATGACGGTTGATTTTCCCATTGCTATCCAGCGCCAGCGCGTCGACCACAACGATCACGGCCGGCACCATGTGCGGGGGCAGCTTGGCACCCAGGTAGGCACGCACTGCCGGTTCGCCGAGTTTCCCGTCGCCGGCCACGTAAGCAGCCAGCTGGCGACCGACTTGGCCATGCTCCTGAGCAATGACTTTGCACTGTTTTACCTGCGGATGAGCCGCCAGGAGCGCTTCCACTTCACCTAACTCGATACGATAACCGCGCACCTGCACCTGATCGTCGTTACGTCCCAGGAAATGCAGCCGTCCGGCGTCGTCCAGACGGACGATGTCGCCGCTGCCGTACATGCGCGCGCCGGGCCGGGCCGCGTAAGGATTCGGGATGAAGCGGGCCGCTGTCAGCGCCGGGCTGCCATGGTAGCCTAGCGCGAGGCCCGCGCCGCTGACAAACAGTTCCCCGCTTACGCCGCGCGGCAGCACACGCAGCTGCGCATCGAGAATGTACAAGACCTGGCCACGGATCGGCAGACCGATATCGGGCAAACGGGCCGGCCGGGCGCCGATGTTGGCAGCGGATTCGGATTCGCCGGCAGGCTCGACCGCGCCACTGGTGGTGACCACCGTGTTCTCGGTCGGCCCGTAGGCGTTAACCAGATGGAAACCTTGCGCCGTACGAGGACGCGTCTTTAATTGATCGCCCCCGGTCAGCAAATAGCGCAGTGTGCCCTGCCCCGCATGGCCGGACTCGACCAGAAAGGATTCGGCCAGCGGAGTCGGCATGAAGCAATGGCTGATCGCCTGCTGCGTCAGCCAGCCGGACAAGGCCGTCATGTCGCGCTTGCAGTGCGCGGCCGGTTCCGCCAGACTGGCACCGGCACATAAATACGGCCAGCTTTCCCATACCGCCGCGTCGAAGCCTGGGCCAGCCAGCAAAGCCGCCCGTGCCGTGGTATCGACGGCAAACGCGTCGATATGCCACTCAACAAGATTTTTCAAGCCGGCATGCGTGACCAGCACGCCCTTGGGCTGCCCGGTCGAGCCGCTGGTGTAAATACAATAGGCGGCTTGTCCTTCCGTCAGGGCGATGCGCGGAATGCCGCGCGCGGCATAGAACGCCTTGGCGGCCTGGCCCAATTCGTCCGCCAGCAGCACGCTGAGGGCCGTTGCCGGCAAGCGCGCGGCGGCATCGCGGGTGCTCAGCACAAAAGCCGTGCCGCTATTGCCGAGCATGAACGCGATGCGTTCGGCCGGATAGCTCAAATCGACCGGCACATACACCGCGCCAGCCTTCAACACGGCCAGTGCCATCACGGCTTGCCACGCACGCGATGTTACCGCGATCGCCACCCGGTCGCCCGCTGCCGTGCCCTTTTCAATCAACCATTGCGCCAGGATGTCCGATTCGCGATCCAACTGCTCGTAGTTGAGGGTAAGCTGGTCGCTATGGAGCGCCAGCCTGCCCGCATGCTTCATGGCCGCCTGGCGGAACCAGTCCACCACGGTGACAGCCACGCCCTGTGCTGCCCATCCGACAGCGTTGGCGCCGCCATCGAGGCTACAGCGGATGCCGGCCTGTTCGGCGGCATCGATATACGGCACATCGCCCAGGCGCTGATGCTGTCCACCCACCAATTCGCGTATCGCACAGGCAAAGTTGGCGGCAAGACGCGCAACCATCGCTTGCGTATACAGATCGGCGCGGTACTCGACGCTGCCGCGCAGGCCCGCTTCATCCTCGACCATCGCAAACGACAGATCGAACTGCGCCCTCAGGCGCTGCGGATCGATCGACGTGAGCACCGCATCGCCCAAACTCAGCTGTCCACCCTCCTCGCCCAGCACAAACGGCAGCAGGCGGTCGGCGTGCGCCGCACTCTGGCCCTGGCCAGTGCGCGTTTGCAGCAGAGAAAACACCACCTGCACCAGCGGATTGGCGCCCTGTCCCGGCACCGCCAGCGCCGCGCTCAACACCGGCAAGGGAATATCCTGGTGGCGAATGCCGCCCAGCACGGCCTCCTGGACCGCAACGGCCCATTCATCGACTGCGAGGTGATCGGCCAGTGCCACCCGGATCGGCAGCACGTTGGCGAAATAGCCGATCGTGGCGGCGTCCACCGTGCGGCGCCGGCCCAGGGTCGGCATTCCCAGTACCACCTCGTTTTGCCCGGCGTAGCGCCCCAGCAGCAAGGCACAGGCACCGAACAGCACCTGATACGTGGTCAAACCGTGCTGCCGCGCAAAGCTCCGCAGACCCTGCACGGTGACACGATCCAGTGCAAAACGGTGTTTTCCGCCCGTCGGCGGGCCAGCCTCTGCCGACACGGCAGAGAAGCTGGAACGCGCCGGCATGGCGCTCAGCCGGCTGCGCCAGTAGGCCAGTTGCTGCTGAGCTTCGCTGGAGCCGAGCCAGTCGCGCTGCCACGCGCTAAACGCGGCGTAACTTGGTGCTGGAGCGGACAGCGGCGCAGGCAAACCCCTGCCCCGGAGCAGACTGAGATAATGTTGTTTCAACTCTTCGATGAGGAGATCGAACGACCACAAGTCGACAGCGATATGGTGGATGGCCAGCGTGAGATAGGCCGCGCCGGGCCCGGTCGTCATAATGCAGCGCCAGCTGTATTGGCGCAAATCGAATGGCAGCGTCAGCGCCGCGCGCGCCGCCTGCAAGGCTTGTGCATCGTCCGCATGCGAACTCATGGCCAAGTCACACGCGTCGGCGCTGTCGGCCATCGGCTGGCCATCGACTTCCACGAAGCGCACCCGCAAGGCGTCGTGGCGCGCCGCGAGTGCCCGCAATGCCTGCGCCAGCAGATCGCGGTCGAGCGCGCCGTCCACCCTGGCGACAAAACCTTCGTTGTACGCATGGCTGGCGCGCTCGGCCTGCTGGATCAGCCATAGCGCGGCCTGCCCCGCCGTAGCCGGCCATGGACTTGCCCCGGCCGCCAGCGGCGCACCGGTTGGCACGACCGGATCGGTATCCTGCGTCAATCCGCCCACCGCCGCCACTACATCGGCCAGGTTGGCGTCGCTAAACAGCAGATCGGCTGGCACATCCACTTGCAGGGCTTCGCCGATGCGGTGCTTAAGCTGCATCAAGGCGAGCGAATCGAGACCGAGCGCGGTCACCGGGCGAGTGCGGTCGATCGCATAAAACGGCACTTTTAGCGTATCGGCGATCAGGCTAAGCAGGAAACCGTTGATGATTTGCTCGCGTACCTCGCCCTGCGCGGAAGCAAGCAAGGCTTGCAGCTCGGCATACGGCGACGCGGCTGGCCCGGCCACCACGGTGCTGTCGGCCACACCAGCGTGGCTATCCCATAATACCTTTAACTGACCCTGCGCCAAAGCGGCGCGGGTGCCACTGCGCTGTACCTTGCCGCTCGATGTTTTCGGGACCGAACGTTCCTTGATCAGCACCACCCGCGCCAGTGTCAGGCCGTACGCTGCTGAAATCCGGGTGATGATGGCTTGCGCGATGTGCGGATACAGAGCGGACGCGCTCTGACGCCGGAGCTCGGCGACGATGCAGGCCGCCGCCGGACCGTCATCGTCGAGGGCGAAAGCGGCGGCACCGTCCTGGATGACATCGGGATGAGCCTGCACAGCGCTCGCTTCCAGATCGGAAGGATAATAGTTATCGCCCCGCACAATGATCACATCCTTGCTGCGGCCAGTGACAACCAGTTCTTCTTGATGAAAAAAACCCAGGTCGCCGGTGCGCAAAAATGGCCCGGCGCCGTCGGCCGTATAATTGGCAAAGGTTTGCGTGCTTTGATCCGGACGGTTCCAATAGCCTTGGGCCACATGCGCGCCCTTGACCCAGATCTCGCCGACTTCTCCCGCCGGGCGCACTTGCCCGCTGTCGGGGTCCACCACGGCCACCCCGCAGCCGTCGACGGGGCGGCCGCAACTGACGCGCCGAAATACCTGGCTGCGGCCAGCCGTCAGCATGCTCTGTTCAACGATGGCATCGGCCTGCACGCCCTGGGAACCGGTGACGATCAAGGTCGCTTCCGCCAAGCCGTAACAGGGCCGAAACATTTCTTGACGAAATCCGCAGGCGGCGAACGCGGCGGAAAAGTTTTCCAGTGTCGCCACGGCGACCGGCTCGGAGCCGCTGATCGCAACCTGCAGGCAGGACAGATCGAGCTCGGCCAGTTGTGCAGGGGTGACCTTGTCGGCGCACAATTGCCAAGCGAAATTGGGCGCCACCGTCAGGGTGGCTTTCAGGCGGGCGACCGCCTGTAGCCAGGACAGAGGATTGGCCAGGAAATCCATCGGCGCCATCAGATAGGTGGCATAGCCGGCATAAACGCCCTGCAATAAGGTCATCAATCCCATGTCGTGGAATAATGGCAGCCATAACAGCGTACGGGTACCGGCATGGTTGCCGCAGGTGCGCATGATCATTTCTTCATTGGCGAGCAGATTGCCGTGAGAAACCATGATGCCCTTGGGCGTGTCGGTGGAGCCGGAGGTGTATTGCAGGAAGGCGATATCGTCCCGTCCCAGCGGCGGCGCGTGCCAGTCGGACGTGGTGGAAGTATCGGACGCAGCCGGCAATTCGTCGACGATCACGACCGTCATCGCTTGCAAGGCCGGGCTGGAGTCGATGAACGCCGCCACCGATGCTAGCTGCTTGCGGCACAGCAAGAGGATGCTTGGCCGGGCATCGGCGATGATCGCCTGCAACCGCTCGACATGGTGGTTGTTACGCGGCGCATAGGCCGGCACGGCGATGAAGCCGCCATACAGGCAGCCGAAAAATGCGGTCGCATAGTCCATGCTCTGGGGGCAGATAATCAGTACCCGGTCGCCCCTGGCGCCGGACGCCGCCAGCCTGGCTGCCAGCAGACGGGCAGCGCTATCGAGCTGGCCGAAAGTCAGCTGTTTGTCCCCTTCCCGCCGGTTCAGATAACGGTAGGCCAGCTGGTCGGCATCGGCCTTGGCGCGGTATTCGCACAGTTCAACAAAATTGTTCAATATCATTGTGCATCCTTCTTGCTCAATCCGGCCGCTTCCCGCTCTTGCCACTCCTGGCGCAGCAAAGCGTAGCTGTACTCGTCCGACCAGGCTCCCTTGAAAAAAACGTTTTCCCGGTAGTGGCCCTCGCGGCGAAAACCTTGCGTGTCGAGCAGACGCTGGGCGCGCAGGTTGAGCACATCGACGGTTGCCACCAGCCGGTGCTTGCCGAGTTCGGCAAAAAGCAGCGTGATCACCCTGGATACGGCTTCCCGGGCATAACCGCAGCGCTGACCGTCGGTATCGAAGGTGACGCCCAGCTCGGCCTGCTGGCCGTCGTCGAAGAAATGCACCGCCACGTCGCCCACCAGTACGCCATCTTCCTGGCGCGCCACGGCGATTTGAAACCAGCTGTCGGGATGATCGAACGCCATCCCTTCCTGCTGCGCGAAGAACGCTTGCGCATCCTCGGCCGTATAAGACGACCAGCTCTGGTAACGCGCCACCTCTGGATGATTGCGGTAAGCTGTGAACGCGGGCAAATCGCGTCGGGTGAAGGGGCGCAGCATCAGGCGCGCGGTGCTTAAGGGAAAAACATTCATCATCGTGCTTCCAGTGTTGCAGTTGAAGTGGATGCGTCGGCACGCAGTATGGCGGCCATCGCCGCCACGGTGTCGCGCAGCGCCTGGTCGTCTATCATGTAATGCACCACGGCGCGAATCACGCCGTCGCCCAGCACCCCCATGCGGATGCCGCGTGCCTGCAAGGCGCGCAGAAAGGCGTCGTTGCCCTGCCCGGCGACGTCGAAGAACACCATATTGGTCTGGATATGCCGGAAACGCAGCGTCACACCCGGCAATTCATGGATGGCCTGGGCCAGCCAAACGGCGCGGCGGTGATCGTCGACCAGACGCTCGACCATCGTGTTCAGGGCCACCAGACCGGCGGCGGCCATGATGCCGCCCTGGCGCAAGCCGCCGCCCAGCATCTTTCGATAACGTTTGACGCCATCGATCAGCTTGGCACTGCCGCACACCATCGATCCATACGGAGCGCCCAGGCTTTTCGAAAGGCAGAACTGAAGCGAGTCGACATGCTCGACGATCTGCGCCACCGGTATGCCCAGGCTGGCCTGGGCATTGAAAATGCGCGCGCCATCCATGTGTACCTTCAGGCCATGCTGATCGGCCAGCTCGCGCACGCGGCGCAGGTAGTCCAGCGCCAGTACCTGCCCGCCGCTCAGGCAATGGGGATTTTCCAGGGCGATCACGGCGGCGGGCGCGCATTGATAGTCGGTACTGTCGCGGATGGCACCGCGCAGCAGCGCAACCGGTACCGAACCGTCGCTGCCGGTGGGCACCGGATGCAGCACCACGCCGCCAGCCACGGACAGGCCGCCGGCCTCGTAATTGTAGAGGTCCGACTGGTCGCCCAGGATTACCTCATGGCCGCGCGGACACTGCGCCAGTAGCGCGGTCAGGTTGCCCAATGTTCCGCTGGTAACGAATGCGGCGGATTCCTTGCCCGTCATGGATGCCGACAGCGCTTCCAATTCGCGCACCGTGGGGTCTTCGCCATAACAATCGTCGCCCACCTCGGCGGTAAACATCGCCTGGCGCATTGCCGGCGTTGGAAGGGTGACCGTATCACTAAGAAAATCTATCACTATCTGGCTTCCGTTTCTATTCGGGCCGGCAGGTGTCTGCCGGTGTATGCATGCGCCCGTCTCGCGGGCGCCACTGGGTTCTTGTCTGTGGCGCTGCGGCTCAGGACCCCGGCTGGCTTGCCGCCGCTACCCGCTCTCGGCGTCGCAGGGTTGCCGCCCGCCACCCGGCTTGCTGCCGACGCAGGGTATCGGCGTCCAGCCGCAGCCGCTCCCGCGCGCGCGCCAGGCCCGCTGCGACCGCGCCCGGGCCGCCGCCATAGGCAAGCCGGGCACTAGCGGCCCCGGTGTCGGCATATGATGCAGCCGTCAAGCCAGCCAGGGCGATGACCGCATCTTGGCCGGCATCCATCGTCTGCGTGATCAGCGCGCCAACCTGGTGGTGCGCTGCGTGAAAGCTGATCTGCCGCTCCCGTACCAATTGATTGGCCACTTGGGCCGCCACCACCAGTCCCTGTTCCGCCGCCAGACGCATCTTGCCGGGGTCGCCAGACATGTCGGCGATCATCAGGCGCAGCAGATCGCAGCTTTCCTCGAACGCCAATACCGCCTCGCCGCAGCGGGCCAGCGCCTCGGTCCCCACCTCTACCGAGTTGCTGAACGGCGTGCGCTGGGTGGCAAAAATTGCGCTATTGAGCACCCCGGCCACCTGCGACAGTTTGCCCTTCACATTTTCCAGCAAATAGGGATTCTTTTTTTGCGGCATCAGTGATGAGCTTCCGCTCAATTCATCGGACAAAGACAGAAAGGCGGTCTCGCGCATAGTCCACAATTGCAGGTCGTGCGCCAAGCGGCTAAGCGTGGTGGCGCCAATGGCCAGTGCTGACAACAGGTGCAGCGCCAGATCGCGGCTGGCCACGGCATCGAGGGCGCTGTCGGCGCTGCGTTCAAAGCCCAGCAGTGCGGCGCTGACTTCGGGCAGGATGGGAAAATCCGTGCCCGCCCCGGCACCCGCACCCAGCGGACAGACCGACAAGTCATCCTTGATACGGGCCAGCGCGGCCTGATCGCGTTGCAGCGCGCACTCGACCGACCACAGGTAGTAGCCGACGCTGCCCGGCTGTGCCGCCTGGTATTGGCTGTAGACTGGCAGAGGCCAGTCTATGGTCTGCTGCGCCTTGTCCAGCAGCGTTGCGCGCAGGCGCCACAGCTTGCAGGCGCTGGTCTCGAACCAGCGCCGCACCTGAAGCTTGGCGATGCAGGCGTTAATGTCGTTGCGGGAACGGGCCGTATGCACCACCCCGCCAATATCCATGCCCAGGCGCTCAATGAGCAGTTGTTCGTACAGCGCGTAGCCGCCGCGCGGCGCTACTGCGTCGATGATCGCGGCATAACCCTGGTCGCGTTGCAGCGCCAGTTCGCGCAGCACCGCGCCCGCCTTGGCCGGCGCGCAAATGCCGGCCTCGGTCAACATGAGCAGATGCGCCTCGTCGATGGCGGCGAACGCGTCAAATTCGGCCAGCCGTGCGGCGCGGCTGGCTGGCTTGCGGACAATCGCCAACGCTTCCGGATGCAGGCTGTGACGCAGACGCCCGGTGCCAGGGTCGTTGTCGTCGCCCTCGCCGGCAATGCGCACCGTCACCAGCCCGTCCAGCTCCTCCAGCGCGCGCTCCAGTTCGGCACGCTGGCTGGCGCCGGCGATGACCAGGCCGATACGGTCGCGGTAATCGCCATCCTGACCGATGCGCTGGCCGTTGCGCTTTAAGCCGATAAAGGTCATGGAGACGGACGGAAAGCGGTCAGTGGGCTTGAGCGCCAGCTCGAGCAGCACGCCTTTGCGCTGCGGCAGCACGAAACGGATGGCGGCAACATCGTGGCGACGCGGCTGCCAGTCCGACGTGCCGCCAAGGTACAGATCGACCACGGCGCCCAGAACATCGATGCCGGTGGCCCGTTCGATGGCTTGCGGGATCATGCCGCCGGCCAGGCGCGGGTTGATTTCGATGATGACCACCTGGCCGGCGCTGACCCGGCATTCCACGTGCGCCGGCCCGAAGCGATGGCCGACCGCGCGCAGCGCACTCAAGGTCTGGGCCACGATGGCGTCGCGCAAGGCAGGCACGATCGGTGCCGGAAAATCGTGCCCCTTTTCCACGAAGTGCGGCAAGGGTCCCAGATGTTTGCCGGTCACACCCAGTACCTGGTGGCCCAGCGCCGCGCCCAGGCCGATCACTTCGACGGAAAATTCCGGGCCTTCAATATACGCTTGCACCAGCAGCTTGGGCTGCATGGCCATGCCGCGTTCATTGCTGCGTGCCTGCAAAATGCCGTCACCATGGACCAGCAGCTGGGCGGCGTCATGCACCAGCCGCACGCCGACACTGCCAGAGCCCATGGCCGGCTTCACCACCCGGGGATAAGACAGCGCGCGCGCCACGTCACGCAAGTGCGCGTCGCTGGTCACTTCCACCGTGTCGGCGGCGCCGATGCCGGCTTCGCGCAGGCAGCGGTATAACAGGCCCTTGTCGCGGCAACGCCGGATCGCCGCCGGGTCCGCGCCCGGCAGGCCGAGCCGGCCGGCCACCTCGGCGGCGATCTCAATGTAGTATTCCGAAGTCGAAAAAACCGCCGCCACATTCGGATACGCGGCCAGCACGTCCACGATCCGCGCCGCATCGCTGGTATCGGCCAGCACCGGGAGCACCATGTCCTCCTGCAAAAAGCTGTAGAGCTGCGGCTGGCTGGTAAGAAACAGCACGTTGACACCACGCAGCAATGCCTTTTGCAGGCAGAGCCGGCCGGTACCGGTCGTGTTGCTCTCGATGAAAACAAAGGTCTGCACGGGACCGCTATCGATAACCGTCATGCGCTCACCGCAGGCTGGTCGGCGCGGATTTGCTCAAGGACCGTGCCGGCAGGCCGTGGCTGCCCCGTTACCTGCTCATAACTGCGCCGCTCCCAGTCCAGATACGCCCAGGGGCCGCTGGCCGTTTGCGCACTGCGCGCCTTGGTTGGCTGCGCCGCCAAAACCAGGCCGGCATAGCCGCCGTCATGCAGCCAAGCGTCGTCATAAACGGTGTCGGCGTAGCGGTGGCCTTCATCGGGCGCGATGAAGACCACGGTCTTGTTCTGCTCGCGCAGCCACTCGGCCACCATGAATGCCGCGCCGGAGGTCGGCCCGCAATACAAGCCGTACTGGGCATGCAGACGGCGGGTGCTGGCATAAGCCTCGGCCGGCGACACCCAGTGCACCTGATCGTAACAGCGGTGATCCAGATTGTTGGGATAGATGGAATTGCCCAGCCCGCGCAGCATGCGCGGTCCGACGGGCAGCCCGAACAGCACGCTGCCAAAGGTGTCCACCCCCACCAGTTTGATCGAGGGATCGATCTCGCGCAGCGCCTTGACAGTGCCACAGGTGGAGGCGCCCGAACCCACGGTGCCGACCAGGACAATGTTTTTGCCCAGCGTACGAATCAGCTGTTTGGCAAAACAGCGGTAGGCCAGCTGGTTGTCCAGATTGTCATATTGGCGCGGCCAGAAGCTGCCCGGATTGGCGCGCAACTGTTCCTGCAACGCTTCCAGGCGCAGTACCTGCACGTTCGAGCCGGCCGCATTCGCGCCCACAATCTGCACCTGGCCGCCGAGCTGGCGCAGACGCGCTTGCAGGCGTGCATCGATGGCGGCGTCGCTCACAATGTGGAAAGGGATGCGCTTTTCGGCGCAGACGATGCCCAGTCCCATGGCGAAGGTGCCACTCGACGTTTCCAGCACCGGCATGCCGGGATCGAGCTGGCCGTCGGCGATTGCCTTCTCGACGATGTATTTGGCCGGCACCAGCTTCATCAGACGAAATGCGGCCGCCACCAGCCCCGGACGCAGCTGAATCAGGTCCGGATGCTCCAAGGCACTGGAAAAACTGCCGTACATCGGCGCGCGAAGCTGATCGGAAATCGAATTCATTATGTAGTCCATGTAATTGGTTGATTGAGCATCCACAGATAGGCATCGACTTCGGGGCAGATCCCCTGCGCCGCCCGCAGCCATGAAGCGGCGCGCAGTTGCTCGACCAGATCCGTTTGTCGCGTGGCATGTGCTTGGCGAATGCTGCGGTAAGTCCATTCGACGCCACGTGCAATGGCGCCCTTCATTTCGTCGGCGAACTTGCTCGGCTCCAGCACGTGGCGCGGCAGACCGGCATGGGTGGAGGGCGGCGTCGCCGCCGTCAGCGGCGCCAGTGCCTGCATCTCGAAGCGGCCCAGATGGTTTTTACAGACATCGAGCAGAAAGCTGGCCCCGGACGGCGCCGTGATGCACACCTGGTAGCGCCCCACCGGCACCTGTCCGGTGCCGCCCACTTTGGCGCCGGGCAGGCGAAAATAGGAAATCGACCCGTTTTCGACCAGTACCACTTCCAAACCCCGATAGCGCAGCATCGACGGGTGAAAAAAATCGGTAATCAGCAGTCGCTGCGCGTCGAGCCGGTGCACCCAGTAACAAGTGGGCGCCAAGGCGCTCACCATGCCCCTGAAGGCCGTGTCGAGACGTTGCAGCTGGTCTGCACTGAGCCGCTCGAATGGCGCCTCGCGATAAAGCAAGCGTTTTAACATGGTTGTGCGCCTTTTTTCTCGACCTGTCTGGCCAACATGAAAATCAGGAAAGCGCACACGGCAATGAGCGCCGTCGATGCCATCACCTGATAAATGGCCATGTACTGGGCTAGATAGCTGTAGAGGAAGTACATGATGGCAATGGTCAGCGACATACCCAGGCCAATCAGCGACAGGAAGGATGCCCGTACCCGGCTCGGTAGTTGTGCGTTGAAGTGGTTGTTGGCCACCACGCCGACGATGGGATTGAGGATCATCACCAGGAAAAAACCGCCGAAGTCGATGGCTGTCACATTGAAGAACATCAAGCCGAGCATGACGGCGGTGACGAGGGTGCTCAACAGCACGACAGGATAAAAAGACAGGAAAGACATGCTCCGTTGCAGCACCAGGTATGCCAGGCCGATCAGCAACTGCGCGGCGCAGTAAAACCAGGTGATGCGCTGTACGCTGAAGCCATTTTCACTGAACAAGGCTTGACTGAAGGTGAAAAACGGCGTGGTGCAGGCGGCAAAGACGATGAAACCAAGAATCGGCAAGCCGATGGCACGCCAGTTTTGCCGTATGTAGGTGAGCAATTCCGCCGTCAAGTGTTTCCTGGTGCTGCCCGTGACAGCAGATTCTAGCGGCGGCTCGATGGCAAACGACCATGCCGCCAATGCCAGCGCATAGATGACGACATAGCCGGCATATACCGCGTCCCATGACACTGCCTGCAGCAGCCCGCCCGCCAGCACCGCGAACGCACCCGAGATCAGTCCCAGGGCATTGGCCTTGAGTTGTATGCGGTTGAAGTCACCGGTCCGCTGTTCGGCCACCAGGCTGTCGTAGAGCAGCGCCGTATCCGAACCGTAGACCAGGGCCAGCGCCAGCCCCAGCAAGGCATACAGGCCAAGAAAAGGCAGGAAACCATCGCTGACCAGTACCCCGAGCCCGAACAGACAATAGGCGAGCAAACCCAGCAGCACCGACCATTTACGGCCGATCGCGTCGCCGAACAGGCCGGCCGGCACTTCCGTCACAATATTTGCGAGGAAAAAAACACCCTGCAACATGCCGATCTGGTAGGCGCTGAAGCCCTTGTGTATCAGGAACAGCACGAAGATCGCGCGGTCAACTGGCGCCAGCGTCAACATCCGGTAGACGGTGTAGACCAGGGCATTGCGGTGCACCAGGGTTGCGCCCCCCCCCGGCCCGGCAGGGATGACATGGGCGACGCCATCGGACTTCACGCCCGAGTCCGCGCTCGTCATCGAGCCACCCCAAGGCACCGGCCCGGAGCGCTACTTGACCGTATCGTATACATTGACGCTCCCATGTACCGCCAGCATGCCGCTGGCGTTGTGAAGATTGCGCTGATGATCCGGCTTGCGCATGTCGTACAAGATGCCGATGCAGGTGCCGCTGTGCGAGGTGACTAGCCCAATACCGTTAGTGGCCAGACAGGTTTCATGCACCACTCCCAGATATTTCTTGGGATTGATTTCTTGATTGATATACGCGCTACGGGTCGAGATCCGGGCGATCTCATCGAGGTCGCCATCGCGGAAAGCCACCACTATGCGGTCGAGCAACTGGTTAAACTCATTCCGATAGGCGTGATTGTGCCGCTCGGCCAGCCCGCGCTGGTGGTAGTCCACGGTGTCGACGGTACCGCCCTCGTCCAGCGCCAGGATCTGCACATCGGACAATCTGCCTAGACGCGACCAGAGCTTGCCCTTGCGCTGCAAATACACCACCGACTCCGGATACATGACGCCGTCGGTCGGTTCGATCTCGCTCATATAACTGCACAAGTCGCTCAACGGCAACTCCTTGCCCATATAGGTTTCCAGCGCCCGCGCCGTCGCCAGCAAATCGGCCGAAGAACTGCTCAGTCCTTTGCCGCTGGGTATGTCGCAGTCGATATAAAACGTGCCCCCCACCGCTTGCCCATAGTGCTTAAGGATGCGCCTGGCCATGGCGGCGGCCTTGGTCTTCACGCTGGGTACGGTGACGATCCTGGTCCTGTCAAAGTCGGGCACAAAATAACTGACCGAATATTTTTGAATGGGTAAGGTAACGAGAAAATCGACGTCGTCTTCGTGCAGCACGCCTTGCAGCAGCTCACCGAACGAGCAATACGAAATGCCCGCCGCCGTTTTCGTACCCGATGGAAATGGTAAAACCATAGGCTCCGACATAATCAAGGGGGACCGTTCGTCATCTCGGCTGGTGCGCGTCGAGCAGCGACTGCAATTGGCTCAGCAGCACGCCTAGTGCCTGGCCGCCGCAGGAACCGTAGGAATTTTTCCGCGTTACCATGTCATCGACCGTGACGGCGCGAATATCTTCTGTAAACAAGGCACTGGCGGCGGCAAAATCGGTGTAGGGCAGACGCGAGATATCGAGCTGGCGGCTGTCGGCTAATTTGACCAGTTCGCCGACGATGCGGTGCGCCTCGCGAAACGGCAAGCCCTTGTTCACCAGATAGTTGGCGTATTCCGTGGCGATGATATGGCCGCCCTGGGCTGCCAGGCGCATTTTTTCCGACACCGGTTTCATGCTGCGTACCAGCTCAGTCAAGATGCCCAGCGAGGACATGCAATTGTCCAGGGCAGCGAACCATGCCGTTTTGTCCTCCTGCAAATCCTTGTTGTAACCCAAAGGCAAGCCCTTGAGCAGTGTCATCAGGGTCATGGCGTTGCCAATCACCGATGCCGACTTGCCGCGCACTAGTTCGGGCACATCGGGATTTTTCTTTTGCGGCATAATCGAGCTGCCCGTGCAATAGCCGTCCGCCAGGACCAGGAAGCCGAATTCCTGGCTGGTGAAGGAAATGATTTCTTCCGACAAGCGCGACAGGTGAATCATCAGGTTGGCCGCGTGGGCGCCGAATTCGACCAGGTAATCGCGGTCGGAGACGGAGTCGATACTATGCAGGGTAGGCTCGCGAAAACCCAGCAGGCCGGCGGAATACTGGCGGTCGATCGGCAGGCTGGTACCTGTCGATGCGCAGGCGCCAAGGGGACTTTGGTCGGCCCGCGCCAGGGCATCGATGAAACGGCTGTGGTCGCGCTCCAGCATGACTACATAGGTGGCCAGCCAGTGGGCGTAATACGTGAATTCGGCCCGCTGCAAGTGGGTATACGATGGCATCACCAGGTTTGGATACTGCTGGCAATGCTCGAGCAAGGCACGTTGGAAGATGTCGATCGCATTGGCCAGTTCGCGTGTGGAACGCATGAAAAAGATGCGCTGAGCGGTGGCTTGCTGATCGTTACGGCTGCGCGCCGTATGGGTCTTCTTGCCCAGTTCGCCGACTTTCTTGACCAGCAGCGCTTCCAGGTTCATGTGGATGTCTTCCAGTTCCACTTGCAGCTTGATATCGCCGTGGCGCCATTCCTGGCGGATCTCGTCGAGCGCGCGGGCCAAGGCCGCGTGCTCGGCACTTTGCAGCAAGCCCACCGAGCGCAGCATTTCAATATGGGCATGGGTGCCGTCGATGTCCGACTCGAATAAGCGCGACTCGAGCGGCAAACCGGTGTTGAACGCCACCAGGCTGGCGGTCATCGTTTCGCTGAAACGCCCTGCCCATGGATTGGCCAGTGCCGTGCTCATGCCGCACGCTCCTGCGCGCGCTGGCTGCGGGCCGCCTCGACACCAATGCGCATGCCGATGGTATTGAGGAAGCCGGACGCGTCCTCGCCGCTGATCTCCAGACCGGCATGCAAGGTGACCATGTCGCGCGAATACAAGGTGTTTTCAGACTCGACCGATGATACCGTGCACGAACCTTTGTACAGCTGCACGCGGGCCGTGCCGCTGACATACTGCTGGGTCTGATCGACCAGGGCCTGGATGCAGCGGCGCTCGTCGCTGAACCAGAGGCCGCGATACACGATATCGCCATAGTCGTCCGACAAGGCATTGCGCAGGCGCTCGACATCGCGGCTAAGCGTGATCTTTTCCAGCTTGCGGTGGGCCGCATGCAGGATCACCAAGGCGGGATTTTCAAAAACGCCGCGCACCTTCAGCCCATTGATGCGGTTTTCAATGATGTCCTGGAAACCCACACCGTTGCGCGCGCCGATCTTGTTGAGCTGCTGGATCAGCTCGACCGCGCCCAGCTCGGTGCCATCGATGGAAAACGGCACGCCCTGGCGGAAGCCGATAGTGACTGTCTCGACGGCGTCGGGCGCCGCAGTAGGCGGTGTGATCCAGTTCACGTCTTTCCACTTGAATTCGTTGCCGACGCTCTCCAGATAGTCGCCCTCGGTAGTGACATGCACCAGGTTTTCATCGTGGCTGAGCAAATTATCGACACTGCTGTCGACGGGAATATCGTGCCGCTGGCAGTAGGCGAACATGTCTTCGCGCGACTTCAGCGACCAAATACGCCAAGGGGCGATGGTTGGCAGCTCGGGCGCGAGAATTTTCGCCGTCATTTCAAAACGCACCTGATCGTTCCCTTTTTGCGTACAGCCATGCGACAGCGCATCGACGTCGTGCTTGCGTGCATATTCGACCAGCCCTTTGGCGATCGCGGGCCGCGCCAATGGCGTGCCCAGCAGATAGTCGCGCTCGTAAGCGGCGTTCGCTTTTAGCGCAGGGAACACGAAATCGTTAATGAAGGTGTCGCGCAGATCTTCGATGACCAATTCGTCGGCGCCGGCGATCTTGGCGCGCCGCGCCAGACGCTCCCAGTCTTCTTCTTGTCCCACGTTGGCGCAATAGGCCGTCACGCGGCATTTGAATTCATGCTTCAAAAAATGCAGCGCCGTGGAGGTATCCAGACCGCCCGAGTAAGCCAGCAAAATATGTTTGGGATTCATGTTTATTCCTGTTCAGTTGGAAAAATCGCTAACGGTGACGAAAGGCGCACTACCCGATCAGGTAGTTGTCACGCTTGCCCCGGGTGCGGTTGATGTTGTCGATGACTTCGGAAAATTCGATGCCGAGGTTATATTTTTTGCCATCGATCTGCATGGTGCAGCCGCCACTACCGGAAAAGCTGAAGACGCGCAGCATGTTGATCAGATCGCGCGCCACATAGGTCGCGTACGGATCGATCTCCAGCGCCTGATTGGTTTCGGAGATTTTTTTGCGGGTGCCGCCATGCAGCTGGCGAAACACTTTGTAATCGCCCGCTTCCAGCGCCGGCCACGTCAGTTGAAACAACTGCACCGATGCGGCAACATGCTTGTCATAGATGATGTCGCCGGTATCGGTGCCCTCGATCGTGACCAGTTTTTGACTGATAACCGGTCCCGCATCGACCTCGGAGGCGATCCGGTGGATGCTGACCCCGGCCGGAGTGCCATCGAGCACCGCCCAGGCGTAGTAGTAAAAGCCCTTGTTGTAGGGCAGATATCCCGGATGCAGATTGACCGCATCCTTGCTCGGCAATTTGATGAAGCGGTCGTCGAGGATGTAATCGAAGTAGATCGATACCAGAAAATCCGGTGCCAGCGGCGTGATCAGTTCGTCAAACCGGCTACGCGCCTGGGCGATCTCGATCACGGGAATGCGATGGCGCGCGCACAATGCCGCGATCTCATCGAGCTGGGTGGCGTTGTTGCGGGGGTGGACGATGGCGGCCACCACCTCCGCCTGATCCCGGTCGATCAGGTACTGGAGTACCTGCAATCCCGCCGCGTTATCGATACACAGCAAAACCTTGTCACAATTATTATCATTCATGCAATATTCCATTACGATAGCTTGGGGGTGCTAAAAGCGGCGCGGCGCCTAGCGAGCGAGGTCGCGGTACTTCAGGACGTAACAGATACCAAAACCGGAAGGATCAGCTTTCGGGCTGGTCACTTCCTGGCGCACGATGTCGTAACCGGCTTCCTCGAAGATCTGTTCCCATTCCTTCTTCGGCAGCAGCAGCTGGTTGGTGAACGGATGTAGCAGGAAGTACGGGTTGTAGTAACCGCGTCCCATCGGCGACTGCATCACGTCGCGGTTGTCGATGTCGTAATCGACTTCCATCACCATCAGATAGCTGTCGGCGAATTTTTTGCCCAGTCTGGACAAGTAATCGATGAAGGCGGGACGGCCGATCTGGGAGACGATTTCCTGCAATACGAAGCCGAACAGGATGAAATCGGGCTGATCCACGATCTCGTAATCGAGGGCATCGACATTGACCAGGCTAACTTGATCTTGCAGCCCCATTTCGGCAACTTTCCTGACTCCCGCCTCATAAGCGTTCTTGTCGGGTTCGATGCCAATCGCGCGCACGCCGTCGAGGTCCCTGGCCAGGGTGCACAGGTAAAGCGCATTGCCACAACCGAAATCGACGATATGTTTGGCATCCGGCTTGACCGACTTGATAAAGGCTTTGGTGATGGGAATGGTGTCAAATTTCGAAATCTGGCAGCTGCCCACGCCGACCCACTTGCCGTCGCGTTTATACCCATTGATACCCTCTTGCAGCATGGGGCCGATGTTGGAAAAAATATTGTCGTAGCCGCCGATCAGGATATTCAGCCATCCTTCGTAATGCTTGATGCGCGAACCGTAGGCAGACAATTGAAACGATACCGTCTCGCCCTGGGTTTGCTTGAGCAGCAAGCCTTCAACGGTCAGATACTCGAAGACGGTGCGCAGCAGATACGGATCTAGCGCGCGCTTGGCCGCAATCTGCTCCAGGCTCTTGGCGTCGAGCAGATCGTCGAACACGCCCAGCTTGAGCATCTGGAAAATCACTTTGGCGCCGACGAATCCTTTGACATAGTCCAGCGTCTTCGACACTTCAGGCTGATACCAGCTCGCATTCAGAATGTCATCAACGGAAAGTTCTGCTTCGTGTACAGTGTTGCGAACAAGTGCTGCGCTGCTCATTAAGTCCTCCTAAAAGTGTTGAAATAGTCGGCCAGCACCGCAAACAAACGATTGTTTTCCGCTTCAGTGCCGATACTGATTCTGATGTGGTTCTCAAGGCCGAACTGGGCCGCATCTTTTACCTGGATGCCGCGGCGTGCCAGAAACTGCACAGCGGTATCGACCTGATCATGCTTGACGAGAATAAAATTCGTTTCCGAGGGCAGCACCTGATAACCCAGATCGCTCAGTGCCTGCCTCACCCGGCGGCGTTCATGCAGCGTGGCGCGGATATGTGCGTCGCGCACATGGTCGCTTTCAATGGCAGCTTCCAAGGCATGCAGATCAAGCACGCCGACATTGCAAAACCACTGTTTCTGTTTCATGGCCGCGATGAGAGCGCAAGGCCCGAACACCACGCCGAGCCGCAATCCCGCCAGACCATAAGATTTGGAAAAGGAACGAAATACCAGCCGGTCGTCCGCATACGCCAGGCTGTTGCCGCGGAAAGATGCGTAATCGATATACGTTTCATCGATCAGCAGCTTGCCGGCGCGCTGCTGGAGTAGGTCGAGCTGCTGCGCTGTCAGGGCCTGACCAGTCGGGTTTGAGGGATTGGCGAGAATAACAAAGTCGTTTTTCGTGATCTGTTCCAAGTCCTCTTGCCTGAGGCTCAGGTCTTCGTCCAAGCCGATCTCGAGATGCGCCAGCCGGTTGACCTTGATGCGTCCCCGGTAGCCGTCGAAGCCGGGCCAAGCCGTGACAAAACGCATGTTTCCAAACTCGGCGCTGACACGGTCAAAACATTCGTCGATACCGCGCACCAGCATCACATTCTCTTGCGGGTAGCCGAAATGAAGTGCCAGCTTCTGCATGACGCGTATTTCTGTTGAAAACGGATAACGGTTGACGTATTCCAGCGCCGAACCAATTCCCTGCTTGACACTGCTTGCAACCAATGCCGGGTTTTCGTTATAGGCCAGGCCAATCATGCCGAGGGACTGATGCAGGCCAGACGCGGACTGCACGCCATTGATTTCAGCGTTACTCAAGATGTCATCCTTTAATATCGTTACCAGCATCTTTTGAATCTGCTGCGTTATGAAGCCCTGCAATCAAGGTGCCCTTTCCGATCGCGGAGGCGGGTTCAGACCCGCGCGTTCGTTATCCATATTCTTCCAACGCCACCCCTCAACAGCCCGCTTTAGCACTTCTCCAAAAAACTCGGGGACAAGTTTAAATAACTGCGGATACGAAATGAAAAATGTCGAGACGGAAATCGACACATCCATCGAAATGACGCAATGCCCCCAGTTGCGCGGAATATGCAAGCTCTCTCCCGGCTCGATAATTACCTCATAAGGGGTGCAAAAGCGGAAATTGGGATATTTATCGAAATCAGGATTTTCCAAATCCACAGGGCTGAAAGTGGCTCTCTCAAATTCGCCAATATAGAGATTTTTGCTGGCCTGATCCGGAGGAAACAAGTACACCTTCTTGCGTCCCATTACCTGCGTCAGGAAGTTGGGCATGGGATCGATATGCATCGGCGTATGCGTACCGCTGGGCCCGATCCACAAATAGGAATCCATATGCGCCCCGGGAATGTGCTGAATATGCCGCTTGACATACGGATGAACACGGAGATCCTCGCGCAACCCGGGAAAGGTTTTACGGAATGGATGCGAAGCCATGTAGTACATTTGATCGGGCTTATCGCGCAGAATATGAATCAGATCGCCTAGTTTGAGTTCTTGAAAACGCAGGTTCTTAACATAGCCTTGCGGGCTGTTATTGCCCGGCCCACGCTGGCCCGGCTCAAAACATTCGACGCCGATGGTTTCATTCCCAAAATTTTCCGCAAAGTAGTCGAGCGACCATTTCTGCATTGCAGGCCAATGTTCAAGCGCACCTGCGATTTTGACTGGGCGCTCCTTGTCCATAAAATGTTTCTGAAAATCTTCTTCTTTAGGCTGGACCAGCGTTTCTATCGACAAAATTTCATCATACGGCATGCTCGTCCCCGATTGCGGCCTGCTGCTTCAAGTGTTCCCGTACGCTGCGCGGCGTCATGTCGGTCCAGAGCTGCTCGACACGTTCCAGGCATTGCTGTTTTGACCCGGCTTCCCCGACGGTCACCCAACCGGCCGACAAACTGCGCCCCTCCATCCAGACCGAATACTGGTCTTCATTGTTCTTCACTACGAAATACAAATCTTCACTCACTCTCGGCTCCCTGCATATAAGAAACACCAGTAAATATCCCCTAAATTGGCAGGGGGCTTGCATTCAATAAAAAAATCAAACAGCCTAAATTCACCTGATTTTCAACAGGCACCGCTACGGCATGCACATGCCGCAAAGAAAATTACGGATTTGTGCCCGTAAGCTATATAAATAAATGTTCGGCACTTTTCTGATGGTGTCGATGGGCTTTGAAAAACGCGTAAATCTGGGCTTTGCACGCGGTTTTTGTCAAACGATCAGATGCCACTGGGACGGGGCTGGCTTGACTTTCTTGCGTTGTGTGCGCCAGACCCGCTGGGGATGGGTTTCCCCAGTGGGAGCCCACGCAGTGCGGGGTCTGGGGCAGCGCCCCAGGGCAAAACCATGCGCAATGGCGCCAAGATTTGCGCGCTTTTACAAGCCCGCTAACAGATGGTAAATAATAATTATTTTTTCCAAAAAGACATATCAGGAAAATCCTGTTTCCGTGTCATCCTAAAGGAAAAATTTTGTAAGGATTGCCCTACCTGTCGAGTTTCGTGTGATCATATTTCTTTTCGCAGCATGGCACCCAACAAAACGCCTCGCTAGTCGAGGAGGCGGCTGCGGCTGAGCAAGCCCTCCAGGACCAAGCCGATGAGCTTACAAAGACCGTTAGCTCATTTATGCTCGGTGTGACTGAGGGGAGTTCTTCTACTATGCGGCTGAATCACTGAGAACGGCCATGGGCAGATCATCCGATTGCGTCGGATGATACGGCATACGTTGCGTTAATAAATCGCTGTCTGACTGAGATTCAATTTGGCCCGTTATAATTAAGCTCCCAGCATAAAATACAGGATAGGCGAATGGATTTGACGCAATTGACGTTAGTAGAGTTGCGAGGCCTTCTCAAAGCTATCGGTCGCAAGATTAAGCGTAGAGAACAATCTGAAGGTGATGCGGCGGTAAATGAGATAGATGCCATCGCGCACCGCTTAGGGAAGCGCTGATTTATTCACCCGGCGCCGTACCGGACTTGTGCGATACCTGAGACAATAACGGCGCCTCCACGACTACCAAATCGATCATGCAGAAGAGTTTTTCCGATCTCGAGTACGCCGCTAAGAAGAAGCTGACACGCCGTGACGTGTTCCTGGCAAAGATAGACAAAGTGACGCCATGGTCGCAGTTGGGTGTGTTAGCGCCGGCGTCAATCCGCCTTCAGATGGCGGCGTTTTGATCGCTGAGGCGTAGAACGACGAAGGGGCCAGCAGGCCCCTTGTGTTTTGATGCGCATTGATCTGGCCAGAATGGCGGATCGTCGTTGCACGGTGTGCGAGTGACGCTCTGGCGGTCGGCGCGCATTTGATCCTGGATCTGGTGCAGATAGTGGGCGTAGATCAGCTCGCGCAATTCGTCCAGCAATTCCACCACGGCGAAGGCCTGCTCCGGTGTCCAGTCTGATGCAATGCCGAACGGCAGGGTGCGCTCCTGATCGGACGCGCGGTGATGCCGGCTCATGCGCCAGCTCCGGCACGCGCGGCTTTCTTGCCTTTGCGTTGCTGCGCGCGCGCTTCGTTGCGTTCGCGCGCCTCCTTGAGCCGGTACGATTCGCCTTCGACGGCGATCACTTCGGCCCTGTGCATCAGACGGTCGACCAGCGAAACCACGCAGGCGGCGTTGGGAAACACTTCCGACCACTCGGCAAAGGGCCGCTTGGTCGTCACGATCGTGCTGTGGTTCTGGTAGCGCCGGCTGATCAACTCGAACAGCAGGTCGGCGTGGCGATTCGAGTAGGACAGGTAGCCGACCTCATCGATCACCAGGATGTCGGGTTGGGCATAGCGACGCAGGCGCCGACGCAGCGTCGAATCGCTGTCGAGTGCGGCCAGCTCGCCAAGCATCTGACTGGCTGTCGCGAACAGTACCGTATGCCCCTGCACGAGGGCCTGATGCGCCAGGTTCATTGCCAGCGTCGATTTACCCGCGCCGTTCGGCCCAAGGAACACGATATTGCTGGCGTCCTTCATGAAGGACAGCGCCATCAGTTCTTCGATGGCCACGCGCTCGATGCGCTTGGGCCAGGCCCAGTCAAAGTCCGTCAGCGCCTTGAACTTGCCAAGATGGGCGTCGCGCAAGCGGCGCACCAGCGAGCGGCGGTCGCGCTCGTCTTCCTCCCATTGGATCAGCGGCGCCACCCAGTCGGCTGCGCCCACCTCGTCCCAGTGTTCCAACAGTCCGTTCAGGCGCAGCGCCAGCGCGCGGACACGCATTGGCTCAAGATTGTGCTTGCTCATCGTCGTTTGCTCCCTTGCTCAGTTGATCGTCGCTGTCAAGCCGGTGCGGCCGCACCGGCGTGTCCTTGCGCCGCACATGCTCCGGCAGCACCCGGGCCACCGGCGGTGGACTGCCGCGTGCAGTGCGGCGCCGTAGCGATCGAGCAGACGCAGCAAGGCGGCCGACAGCGAGCCGATGTTCGTGCCGCGCTCGGCCGCCTGCACCAGCAGGTCCCGGCAGGCCGGTACTGCGCGCGTCAGGCTGTTGACGCCGCGGTGCTGGCGAGCCTCGCGCTTCACCGCCACGAGGGCTTCGATGTGTTCCGGCAGCTCGACCTGCACCTTGCCGTCATAGCTGCGTGCATGGCTGGCGATCACGGCGACGCCGTCGAACACGCGCACCAGTTCCGGGCTGGCACGCACGGTCAGCGTGCGCCGCACACGCGTGTGGGGGATGGAGTAGTCGTTCAGGTCGACGCGCACATAGGGCGTCTTGCCGGCCTTCACCGCGACCACCTCCTCGGTCGCATACGGGGTTGCCGGCAAACGCAACAGGCGGGGCTGCTCGCTTGCCAGGGCGTCGCGCACGCGCATGCCGGTGTCCTCCGGCCAAGGGCGGTTCGCCGCCTGCGCGTGACACCAGTGCGCCGCTTGCGCATTGAGGTCGGCCAGGTCGCTGAAGGCGCGCGCTGCAAAGAAGGCGTCGCGCACATACCGAATGGCCCGCTCGACGCGGCCCTTCTCCTTGCCACGTGCTACCGCCACCGGGCGCGGCTCGAACCGGTAGTGCGCGGCGAGAGCCAGCAAGGCCGGATGGAAGCGGATCGCATCGCCCTGGCGTTCCAGCACCGCGCTCTTCAGATTGTCGTACAAGAGTACGCGCGGCAGCGCATCCCAGGTCTCGCATGCGCCCACGTGGCCACGCAGGAAGTTTTCCATGCGGGCGTCGAGAAGAAGCGCAGGTAGATCGCGCGCGAGTACGACAGCACCATCACGAAGGCCATCAGCGGCCGGCGCACCCTGGTAGCCGCGTTCGCGCACCATCGCGTGCAGGCGGCTGGCCGTCAGCGTCGGAATCTTCTCCAGCGTCTGCAAGATGAACGGCAGGTAGGGGGTCGACCATCGATCGGCGCACCGGCCCGAGTCGCGGCAAGCCGGACTGCGCCAGCACCCGCCGCACGGTATCGCGATGAACATGCAGTTGGCGCGCGATGGTCCCGCAGCGCCATTTTTCAACGTGGTACAGGCGCACGATGTGCGCTTCCAACTCGCTCGCGACCGTCATGAGCAGAACCTCCGCAGTCGAACCGATACACAGGACGGGAACCGCGACGGCGCAACGGGCCGGTGCGCACAAATGGCGGCAGCGGCCGGGCACAGCAATGGCACAGCGGCATGCCGGTGCCGGTTGGCGCACTGGCAACTACGAGGGCCGCTGCGACATCCGTCGAGTCCTGCCTCAGTACAACATCGGTGGCAAGCGCGAGTGAACCCTGATGCGTCACTTTTTCGCGGCGCTCACGGTGGCTGCGCGAACGCGCCGCATGGGCAAAGCGCCCTTGGCGGGATTTCTGCTAGCGCCGTCCGGCCTCGCGCACCTTGGCGCGGCGTACCTCCTGGGCGCAACAACGGCAGTAGCGCTGGCCACGATCGCAACGGCGGCAAATGAGTACCTGCTCCCTGCAGCAGGCGCACAAGAACAATCGGCCTGTCGATTCCATCGGCGCTCCCGGCGAGACACCGAAGGCTCTCGACAGCGCACGTAAGCCATGGAATACTAGGCATTCATGCGTTGTGCCGGACACCTATCCGGGGCGAGGCTGGGGGCGCGGCACTGGTTCGACTCGCGAGGTCAAATGAAGCCGGTGTCGCGTCCGTTTCTTCGGTAATATGCCTTTTTAGCGGATCGACATTCGGCTCTGTACGATGTTGCGGTGCGGTGCGCCCCTTCAATCGCCCTCCGGGCTCCTTCCGGCGCCCACCGCACCGCCTTTCCCAGTACAAATTCCAGCGAGAACGACGAACCATAAAACCGTGGTTAAATTACACGATCAGCCGACGCCGCCAAATTGAAGCGGTTTCTGACCGGCGTTCACAGTCATGCGGGTTTGCGAGTGATAAATTGCCACTGTTCACCGATAAATCCCGAAGGTATTCGTGGCTTTTTCAACAGCCTGCTAATGAATCTCTGATTGTCACTCATGCGTACCGGCATCCTGTCCGCCGCCCTGGCCTTCCTGTGCTGGGGTCTGTTTCCCTTGTATTTCCATGCCCTCAAGGAAGTGCCGCCGGCCCAGATCATGGGTCACCGCGTGCTCTGGTCGCTCCTGTTCCTGGTGATCGTGCTGACCATCCGCCAGCAGTGGAAATGGCTGGGGGCGCTCAGGCAGCAGCCGCGCGTGGTGGCCAGTTTCGCCCTGAGCGCGCTGCTGCTCAGCTTCAACTGGCTGCTCTACATCTGGGCCGTCAACAGCGGCCATGTGATCGAAGCGAGCCTGGGCTACTTCATCAATCCCCTGTTTAACGTGATGCTGGGCTACCTGGTGCTCAAGGAAAGGCTGCGCATCGCCCAGTGGGCGGCGATCGCGCTGGCCACCTGCGGCGTGCTGTGGCTGACCTGGCAGGCCGGGCGCATGCCCTGGATCGCCCTGCTGCTGGCGGCGTCCTTCGGCGGTTACGGCTTGCTGCGCAAGACCGCGTCGCTGGGCGCGCTGGAAGGCTTGTCGTTTGAAACCATGCTGCTGTTCCCGTTCGCGCTGGGCTTCGTGATCTGGCTGACCATGACGGGCGATAACGCCTTTCTGAACAGCCCGTCGAACGGCACGCGCTGGCTGCTGATCGCGTCCGGGCCGATCACGGCCATTCCGCTGCTGCTGTTTGCCAGCGGGGCGCGCAAGATTCCGCTGTCGGTGCTGGGATTGCTGCAATACATCGGGCCGACCATCCAGCTCAGCCTGGGCATCTTCCTGTTCCACGAAGCCTTTACCCAGGAGCGCATGATCGGCTTTGCGATCATCTGGAGCGCGCTGGCCCTGTATGCGGCGGAGGGACTGCTCAAGCGCAGATAAGCAGGCGGCGGCAGGACGAAAAAATAGCGGCCCAGGCCGCTATTTTTCATTCCAGCGACGCGCTTACGCCGCTTTTTTGCGCTTGGCGACGGCCAGACCGGCCAGGCCCAGACCCAGCAGGGCCAGGCTGCCTGGTTCAGGCACGCCGACCGGGTCGGCGGCGAAGGTGCCGCCCTGGATGAAGACGCCCGAATCGAGGTTCGCATCGCCGCGGTCCTGGATCAGGAATTCAAAGGTGTTCACGCCAACCAGGCCGAAGGCTTTGGCGGTCATGACCGTGGTCAGGCCATCGTAGCCGGTGTCGACGGTCTGATTGGCATTGTCGCGGTAGTAACCGGCATTGATATTGTTGTTCACGTTATTGATCGACACGACGCCGTTCGCGCCAGGAACCAGGGCGATGTTCACGCCGTTGAGCTTGAGTTCGAACAGGTCGTTGTACTCGGTGCCGACGAATTCATTGTATTCCTCGGACGCGAAGACATAGTTGAAGAACACATTGCCGGTGGTGCTGGTGAAATTGAATTTCAGCGAGGTGGTGGTGCCGTCGCCGGAGCAGCTGCCGCCGTTGTTGCCGCCGACCGCGCAAGCGGTGCGGCCGGTGGTCAGCAGGACGCCCTGGCCGAAACCGATGTTGCCGCCGTCGGTGAAGGTGCCGCTGGCGGCCGAGGTGGCGCTGGCCAGGGTGGCGTTGGTGATGCTCACGCCGGTGCCGCCCAGGGCGTTGGCCAGGGTGCTTGCGTTGGTGGTATTGGTGACGACCAGTGCGTGTGCCGAGCTGGTGGCCAGAAGAAGAGCTGCGGCCGACATCACGCTGCGGATCAAGTTAAATTTCATTGTTTGTTCTTTTCAGGTAAGAGTTGGAATTCTGTTTTATCTGAGCGCGGTGCCCGATGAAAAATTAAGCAATTTCCATACCTGAAATAAAAGATGCGCCAAATCAATGACTTGAAGAAACATTGCGCCATACCATGTTTGCAAGTGTAAAAAAATCCGACACCTGGAAGCAAGAATACTTGCACCATGCATAAATTGGGTAGCGCTCGCGGCCCCCGCTTGCGGCGCACGCCAGCGGGGCGGCACAGGAAAGGACCAATCCGGAGGCGACTTATTGTATCCTGTTGACCTTCCGTCCCCATTTCAAGAAACTCAATGGCCAATTACGTCTATACCATGAATCGCGTGGGCAAAATCGTCCCGCCCAAACGCCAGATCCTCAAGGATATTTCCTTGTCGTTCTTCCCCGGCGCCAAGATCGGCGTGCTGGGCCTGAACGGCTCCGGCAAGTCGACCTTGCTGAAAATCATGGCGGGCATCGATACCGACATCCAGGGCGAAGCCGTGCCGATGCCGGGCCTGAACATCGGCTACCTGCCGCAGGAACCTGTGCTCGATCCCGAGCAGACGGTGCGCCAGGTGGTCGAATCGGGCCTGGGCGAAGTGTTCGAGGCGCAAGCCAAGCTGGAAGCGGTGTACGCGGCCTACGCCGACGAAGACGCCGACTTCGACGCGCTGGCGACCGAACAGGCGCGCCTGGAAGCGATCATCTCGACCTCCGACGGCGGCAACCTGAACCTGCAGCTGGAAATGGCCGCCGACGCGCTGCGCCTGCCGCCGTGGGACGCCAAGATCGGCATCCTGTCCGGTGGCGAAAAGCGCCGCGTGGCGCTGTGCCGCCTGCTGCTGTCGAAACCCGACATGCTGCTGCTCGACGAACCAACCAATCACCTCGATGCCGAATCGGTCGACTGGCTCGAACAATTCCTGCTGCGCTTTCCGGGCACCGTGGTCGGCATCACCCACGATCGCTACTTCCTCGACAACGCCGCCGAATGGATTCTCGAGCTCGACCGCGGCCACGGCATTCCGTGGAAAGGCAACTACAGCTCGTGGCTGGAGCAAAAGAGCAACCGCCTCAAGCAGGAAGAAGCGACCGAGTCCTCGCGCCAGAAAACCATGGCCAAGGAACTCGAATGGGTGCGCCAGAATCCGAAAGGCCGCCAGGCCAAGAGCAAGGCCCGCCTGGCGCGCTTTAACGAGCTGTCCGAGCACGAATACCAGAAGCGCAACGAAACGTCCGAGATCTTCATTCCGGTGGCCGAGCGCCTGGGCAATGACGTGATCGAATTCAAGAACGTATCGAAGTCCTTCGGCGACCGCCTGCTGATCGAGAACCTGTCGTTCATCGTGCCGCCGGGCGCCATCGTCGGCATCATCGGCCCGAACGGCGCCGGCAAGTCGACCCTGTTCAAGATGATCACCGGCAAAGAGCAGCCCGACAGCGGCGAAGTCGCCATCGGCCAGACCGCGCGCGTGTCCATCGTCGACCAGAACCGCGACGACCTGGCCAATACCAAGACCGTGTTCGACGACGTGGCCGGCGGCGCCGATACGCTCACCGTGGGCCGTTTCGACATGCCGTCGCGCGCCTACCTGGGCCGCTTCAACTTCAAGGGGTCGGATCAGCAAAAGATCGTCGGCAACCTGTCGGGCGGGGAACGCGGCCGTCTGCACCTGGCCAAGACCTTGCTGCAAGGCGGCAACGTCCTGCTGCTCGATGAACCGTCGAACGATCTGGACGTGGAAACCCTGCGCGCGCTGGAAGATGCCCTGCTGGAATTTGCCGGCAGCGTCATGGTCATTTCCCACGATCGCTGGTTCCTGGACCGCATCGCGACCCACATCCTGGCGTTCGAAGGCAACTCGCAAGTCACTTTCTTCGATGGTAACTATCAGGAATACGAAGCCGACAAGAAGAAACGCCTGGGCGAAGAGGGCGCCAAGCCGAAGCGGATCCGCTACAAGCCGCTGACGGTGTAAGACCCGTCCCATCGCGCGCCATGCAGCCCGGCGCGCGATGGCGCAATGCCTTTTTGCAGCACAGCTCGTTTCAGAAGTCCCTCACTTTTGCGCTAATCGACCTACAAGCACGCCATGCCCGGCACACTGGACAGATGAATGACTATCGCGCCAACCGGGTCGCCGGGCACAGTTACTTCTTCACGGTCCGCTTGTCCGAGCGCGGCAGCACCCTGCTGACCGACCATATCGCCGCCTTCGGCGAGGCGATCCGCCAGGCGCGCAGCCGCAAGCCGTTTCATGTCGATGCCTGGGTTGCCCTGCCCGACCATGCCCACGCCATCTGGACCTTGCCGCCGGGCGACGACGATTGCGCCGCCCGCTGGCGCGCCGTCAAGATTGCGTTTTCCAAATCCCTGAGCAAGGCGCGCGCGACGCGGGGCACCGAGATCATCTGGGAACCGCACTACCAGCAGCATCCCGTCGGCAGCGACGACTATGCCGGCCTGGTCGACTATATCCACCACAATCCCTTGCGTCACGGCCTGTGCGGCGCCCCGCAGGAGTGGCAATGGTCGTCGGTGCACCGCTTCATCGCGGCGGGGATGGTGGCGTACTGAGGGGCGGCAATCCGGCCCGTAAACAGACAAAGCGCCTTCCGATGGGCACAGCAAGCGGAGGGGGCGCTTGCTGCACACACTGGAAGGCGCCGTGCCTGTTCCGGTCTGCCCTTCTGTCAACAGCGGCCCGGGCTTCGCGCAGCGCGCAAAGCCACGGGCGCTTGATCAGAAGCTGTAACGAGCACCAACGGTGATGGCGTCTGCCTTCGAACCGAAGTCCTTGCTCTTGCCATAGCGCTCATATTCCAGCGTCAGGGCGACCTGCTTGCTCAGGTTGTACTGGCCGCCAACGGCCCCGTACACGCCTGTCTCGCTTTCCTTGTAGCGCAGGTTAGGCGAACTGCCTTCCACCTTGGTATAACCAGCGCCGAGCTTGCCGTAGACCGAAAACATCTCGTTGACAGGCATGGTGGCCTTGCCGGCGATGTAGGCGCGCTTGCCGTCGGTGGTGCCGCTGCGGGTGTCATTGCCGATCTTGTAGTTGAAATCGGCCTTGGTCAGGTCGGTGTAACCGGCTTCCACGCCCCACATCGGGGTGATATCGAGGCCGCCGAACACTTTCAGCGATGGCTTGTAGCCGTCGCCGTCGAAGTCGCTACCGCCAATTTTGAAACTGTGATCGGACGATGCGACGCCCACACCAACGTAAGGGGCCGGGCTTTGCGCCTGGGCAGCGGTCATCGCGGTAACGCCGGCGACCAATGCAAAAATGAGCTTTTTCATGCGGAATCCTTTGTGTGAAACAGTCTGTTCCGCAATTCCCAATGAATTGCGAGGTAACCAAGATAGCATCACCGAATGTGCGCATGAAGGGGCATTCCGTAAGACTTGTAAGGAAATGTAACGCGAAAAATAGCCCGCAGTTGAAATAACTGACTGGAGGTTCAGCTATATGTATTTTTCACTTGAGCGAACTTAGGCACAAATTAAAAGATGAAGCGGAACGTTAGGTTCACGCGCGGGCCAATGGGGCGCGTCGACTTGTTAATTCCGTGCTGCCAGTGCTTTTGTGTATTGTCTGACATCACCAGTAAAGTACCGTCTTTTAAGACTAGCTTAAGTGTCTGTCTGGTCTGTTTGTGACGCAGGATAAAGGTTCTTTCAGCTCCGAAGCTGAGCGATGCGATCACCGGATGGGGGCCGAGCTCGGGTTCATCATCGCTGTGCATGCCCATGCTGTCGCGCTCGTTTCGATAGTAATTGAGCAGCACGCTGTTGAAGCGCTGCCCGCAGACGGCCTCGACCGCTTCCTTGAGTGCCAGCTGCAGCGGCGTGAACGGCAGCGGTTCGAGGCGCAGGCCGGAATACGTATAGGCCGCCTCGCCGTGCCAGGCGGTCAGGCGCGGCTGTGGATGCTGCTTTCCCCATAGGGTGATCGATTGGGCGCGCCAGGCGGTCTCGGCAACGAGGCGCGCAAGCACCTCCGCATTACTCAGATGAAAAGGCAGCTGGGGCAGGACCGATACCGTGCCATCGTCGAGCGGAAAGGGGCTTAACTGGCTTTGTTGAAACAGGTCCATGGGGGGCGGCTTGGCGATATGATGGCAGGATGACACGATAGAGGAGGTATTTTCGCATGAAAAAACGTCACTTCCTGGGCGCCGCCGCGAGCGCGGCCGCCCTCCCCGCCCTCGCTGCCGGCACGCCGGCCAGGCAGGCACCGGGACCAGCCCTGCTGACCCTGACCGGCGAGCTGGCGCGCAGCAACCGCGGCCCGTTCGACCCGGTGCTCGACCAGATGATGCACAAGCAAAAGATCAGCTTCGACAAGGCGTTCGGCCTCGATTTCGGCGCGCTGCTGGCCCTGCCGGCGGTTGGCATCCGCCCTACCCTGGAATACGACGCCAAGCCGCATGCGCTGCGCGGCCCGCTGCTGCTCGATGTGGTCGCGGCCAGCGGCACCCGCCTGCGCGCCGACGGCAAGCTGGTGCTGCGCGCCGTGGACGGCTATGCGGTCGCGCTGCCGGTGGCGCAGGCGCGCGCGCAGCGCTTCATCGTCGCCACCCATCTCGACGGCAAGCCGATGGCGCTGGGCGGGCTGGGGCCCTTGTGGGCCGTGTACGATGCGGATCGTTTTCCCGACATGGCTGCCAGGCCGGTGGCCGAACGCTTCGGCGCCTGCCCGTGGGCCCTGTATCACATCGAGGTAGCGCAATGAGGCCGCCAGCGGCGGCAATCGCTCAGGCGTAGGCTTCGGCCAGCGACATCACGCGCGGCGTGACGGTGATGCCGACGTTGCCGAACAAGGTATCGATAGCCTTCAGATTGGCCTCGCACTCTTCGGTTTTCCAGCCCTTGAAGATGTCGGTGCCATCTTTCTGGAAGTGCAGGTCGAGCACCTTGCCGCGGTCCTTGTGGGTGTAGGCCTCGCTATGGGTGTTCTGGAAGCCCAGCTCGGCCAGGCCGGCGAGGATCGAATTCGGGGGATTGTCGGGGTCGGTTGCGAGGAAGACGCCGAAGGTCTTGCCGGGGGGCTTGGCGGCGATATCGACTTCATAAATGCCCGGCGCCTTTGTCACAGACGTACTTTTCAAAAATAGCATGCTGGTCTCCCTCGTCGACGTAAGCAGCGGCATGGGATTGCCTGCCGTTTTGGCAAGTCTTCCGCAACATCACCGTAACGGTCTAGCTTATTGCGATTTTTTGCGTTTGTCGATGCATGGTTGCATCTTTTCGCATTAATGCATCAGCCGCGTTGCATAAGCGCCGGCCGCCGGTTCGCCGGCCGCCAGCTTGACCACTTTACCGTGGCGCCGGCCTCAGCCAGCCCATCAAGGTGTCGTCTTCGATCTCCCCGCGCGCATTCCTGACCCGGCCGCGCAGGCGTCCTTCGTCGATGAAACCGAGCGAGGCATACAGCGCGCGCGCCTTCACGTTCGATTCGCGCGCGAACAGCTCGACCCGCGTAATGTGGGGCATGCGTTCGCTCACCTCGGCCAGCAGCGCGCCGAACAGGCCGCGTCCCACGCCCTTGCCCTGGCACCCGGGCGCCACCGCGATGGTCAGGTCGGTCAGCAGGTGGGCCAGCGCGGCAATGCCAATGCGCGAGGCGTGAATTTCGCCATGGATCACGCCATCTTCTTCGTAGACGAATTCGACGCCGTCGGCGGCCGCTTTTTGCATGAAGCCGCTCACATAGGCGTCCGTGACCTCGTCCGGGGTGCGCGCAATGCCGTCAGGGATGCGCGCCACCGCCTTGTACAGCGCCACCAGCTGCGCATGGTCCTTCGCGTCGGCTGTTCTGATCATGCCCGGTCCTTGCCGTTGCTGGCGGCGTTGTTGCGCGCGTTGTTGTCTTTCTTGCGGCGCGCCAGATCCTGGGTCGGCGCCACCAGCGCCGCATACAGCGCCCCGCTCGGCCCGTCCCACGCGGCCAGCGCGGCCTGCTGGCGCGCCACCGTGTGCATGTCGCCGCGCGCAATCGGCCCGCTCAGCGCCGCCGCCGCGCCCAGGCGGAACACATTGGCCATGCTTTCCGACGCCAGCGGCTGCGCCATGGCGCGCGCCACCGGTTCCGGCACGCCCGCCGCCTGGTAGGCGCGCAGCGCGGCGTCGAGCACCGTCACCAGATAATTCGATGCAAACACCGAAGCCGCGTGATACACCGTCTTCGCTTGCGCGTCGATGGCTACCGGCTGCGCACCGATCGACGCCAGCGCCGGCATGAGCACGGCCAGTGCATCGGCGTCGCCCTCGGTCCCGCAAAAGGTGCCGTCGAAGTGCTGCGCCACCAGCGCCGGATCGGCAAAGCTGCGGATCGGATGCACGCTCGCCACCAGCGCCCCGGCCGCGCTGGCCGCCGCCAGTTCGGCCGAGGACTTGGCGCCGCTGCAGTGAAACACGATGGCGCCCGTGAGCGCCTGCGCGCCAGCCAGTTGCGCGCACACGGCGCCGATCTGGTCGTCGCCGACAGCCAGCATCCACGCGTCTGCCGGCCGCATGGAGGCCAGGCCGGCCAGCGCGCGCCCGGCGCCCATGAACCCGACGGCATCGAGCGCACTGGCGTGCGAGCGCGTCAGCACGTCCTGCACGGCAAAGCTGCCGCGCGCGCCGAACAGGCGCCCCAGCACCCGTCCCACATGGCCGGCGCCGATGATGTTGAGCGTGCGCGCCACCTAGAAGCCCGACCCCGGCTGCTTGAGGTAGTCGATTTCTTCCGGTGTGGAGGCGCGCCCCAGGATCGCATTGCGGTGCGGGAAGCGGCCGAAACGCGCGATCACGCCGCGATGGCGGTGCGCGTAATCGAGCGCGCCCTCGAACGCCTCGCCGTACTGCGCCAAATCGGAAAAGAGTTCGACCGCGCGCTCCTGCATGCGCGCGTCCTCGGCGTGCTCGAACGGCATGTAGACGAACCAGCGCTGCAGCGGGGTGAGCGTTTTATCGGCGCCGCTGTCGACCAGCCGCATCGCCGCGGCCAGCGCCAGGGCGTCGCCGGAAAACGAGGCAGGCTGGCCGCGCCAGGCGTTGCGCGTGAGCTGGTCGAGCAGCACGATGCGCGCCAGCGTTCCCTGCGGCCCCTCGTCGTCCCACTCGCGCAGGCCGCCGGCGAGCGCGTGTTCGAGCAGGGCGCCGAAGCGCTCGGCCACCTCGGCATCGAACGCGTCGCTCTTGCGGAACCAGACCTCGCGCGCCTTGCCGTGCCCTTCGGCGCCGGCGGGCAGGAACCAGAAATCGAGTATGTCTTGTGCCGTCATGGCAGCTCCTTGCGTTCAGCTTGATGTGCAGCCCGGCTTAATTGCGGGCGTGCGAGATTTGAAAACTGTCGATGCCGTTGAACTGCGCCAGTTCGGCCGCCAGTTCGGACAGCGGCGCACCGCTTTTCTTCGACAGCGCCAGCGCCACGAAGCGCCATTCCTGCATGTTGTTATCGCTGCCGATGGTGAGCGAACCGCCGGCAATCGCATAGCCGCGTTCCAGCGCGATGCGGCGCAGCGCATCCTCGCGTGGCACGAAGTCGTGCTTGAAGCGCATCATCACCGCCACCGCATGGCGCGAGGGCAGCCAGGCCTCGACCTTGGACAGGTAGATCATGATCATCGCCGAAAAGAAGGCCAGCCCCATCGCGGCCAGGTAAAACCCGACGCCGACCAGGATGCCGATCACCGACGAGGTCCAGATCGAAGCGGCCGTGGTCAGGCCGCTGATGTTGAAGCCTTCGCGCATGATGACGCCCGCGCCCAGGAAGCCGATGCCGGTGACGATGCCCTGGATCACGCGGGTGGGGTCGACCGCGGCCAGCAGCGAAGCGCCATGGCCGCCGAACCAGAAGCCGGGATAGCCGCCGACGATGGTCAGCGCGGCCGAGGCCATGCACACCAGGCCATAGGTGCGCATGCCGGCCGCGCGCCCATGGTAGGAGCGTTCGTAGCCAACCAGCAGCCCAAGAATGAGCGCGCCCAGCAGATTGAGGAGGATCAGTCCATTGGTGGCGATTTCCGGTTGCGACCAGTAGGCCGACATCAGCTCCGTGAACGACATGCGGTTTCCTTCAAGGTGACGCTAGGGGGCCGGCTTCTTTTTCACCAGCTGCTTTTCGAAGGCGACATCGAGCTTGCTGACGCGCCGCGCTACCTGCGGTCCGAGCTTGTTGACGAAGGCGACGAAGTCGTCGAGGTCGAGCGGAGCGCACAGGGGCGGCTCGCCCGGCGCTTCCGACAGGAAGAACAGGCCGTCGCCGGTGCGGGCCATCGAATAGCCGGCGTTCCCGCTGCGTACCTTGAGGCGGTCGACGGCGGCGCTGGCCCGGGTTGATCGTGCGGTCGACATCAGATCTCCTGTGTGCGTTGTTCGAGCCAGGCGGCGGCCGCACCGCTCACATGCGGCGCCAGGCGCGCACGCACGGTGGCATGGTAGTCGTTGATCCAGGCGATTTCGTCGGCGCGCAGCAGCGGCATGTGCAGGCAGCGCGTGTCGATCGGGCACAAGGTCAAGGTTTCGAAGCGCAGCCAGTCGCCAAATTCGGTGGCATCAAGCGCCACGTTCAGCACCAGGTTTTCGATGCGGATGCCCCAGCGGCCGGGCCGGTAGATGCCCGGTTCGACCGAGGTGACCATGCCTTCCTCCATGGCGGTGTGCGGCTCCGGCATGGCGCTTGCCGAAATCGACTGCGGTCCCTCGTGCACGTTCAGGAAAAAGCCGACGCCATGGCCGGTGCCGTGGCCGTAGTCGATGCCGGCGGCCCAGATCGGCGCGCGCGCCAGCGCATCGAGCATCGGCGAGCGGGTACCGCGCGGGAAGCGCGCCGACGACAGTGCGATCACGCCCTTGAGCACGAGCGTGAAATCGCTGCGCTGCGCTTCGCTGGTGGCGCCCACCGGCACCACGCGCGTGATGTCGGTGGTGCCGCCCAGGTACTGGCCGCCGGAGTCGATCAGCAGCAGGCCGTCGCCTTCGATGACGGCGTGCGCCGCCTCGCTGGCGCGGTAGTGGATGACGGCGCCGTTGGCGTTAAAGCCGGCGATGGTGCCGAAACTGGGGCTGACAAAACCGGGCCGGCGCGCGCGCGCGGCCGTGATGTGGCGGTCGATGGCCACTTCGGTGAGCGGCGCGCGCGCCGGGTTGGCCAGTTCGGCCTCCAGCCAGGCGAAAAATTCGCACAGCGCCGCGCCATCGTGCTCCATGGTGGCGCGCACGTGGGCGGCCTCGGAGGCGGTTTTTTTCGATTTGGCGAAGGTGGTCGGGTTGACCGCCTCGATCACCTTCACGCCCGGCGCGATCGCATCGCGCATGCCGGCCGTGATGCGGCGCGGGTCGATGAGCAGCGCCGCGCCGGGAGGCAAGGCAGCCAGGGCGCCCGCGGCACCGGCATAGGGCGCCAGGGCGACGCCGTCAAGCAGCAGGCGCGCGCGCAATGCGGCGTCGACCTTGGCTTCGGCCACGAACAGGGTCGCGCCATCGGGTGCTATCAGCGCATGCGCCAGGAATACCGGGTTGTAGCTCACGTCGGCGCCGCGCAGGTTGAACAGCCAGGCGATGTCGTCGAGGGTGGAGATGAAGTGGCGGTCCGCGCCCAGTCTGGCCATGGCGGCGCGGGTGGCGGCCAGCTTGTCGGCGCGGCTGGTGGAGGCGAACGGCGCGGCGTGCTCGGACACTGGCTGCGGCGGCAGCGCGGGGCGTTCGCTCCAGAATGAGTCGAGCAGGTCGATATCGGTGCGCAGATGGACGCCGCGCGCGCTCAAGGCGTCGGCCAGCAGGCGCGCGCCGGACAGGCCGAGCACGCGCGCGTCGACCGCCACCGTCTGGCCCGGGGCCAGGTTGGCGGCCAGCCAGTCGATGTGCAGCAGGCTGGCGCCGGACGGGATTTTCATCAGTTGCACGCTGCTGCCGGCCAGTTCGGTCCCGGCCTGGGTCCAGTAGCGGGCATCGGTCCAGCAGCCGGCAAAGTCGCTGGTGGCGATGAAGGTGCCGACCGAGCCGGTGAAACCGGTGAGCCATTCGCGGCCCTGCCAGCGGCCGGGCAGGTATTCGGACAGGTGCGGGTCGGATGAAGGGATGATGCAGGCGTCGACCTGCGCGCGCTGCATGGCGGCGCGCAGCTGCGCGAGGCGCTCATCGCGCGCGGTGGATATGGGCATGGGCAGCGTTGAATCGGGTGATGTCATTGTGTCTTATGATACCTCTATCGCGCCTGGCCGTGGCGCGGCATGCGTGCGCAGGTGGACAAGCGGGCTTCATGCCTGGAAGTGGCGCAGCCCTTCCAGGTCGAGCACGCGGATGCCGCCGTAATCGAGCCGCAGCAGCCCTTCCTTCTCCAGCAGCTGCAAGGCCTGGTTGGCGCGCTGGCGCGAGGCGCCCGACAGGTAGCCGATTTCTTCCTGCGAAATCTGCACCAGTTTCTCCAGTCCCGGATACAGGTGCGAGTTGAACATCGCGGCCAGGCAGCGCGCCACGCGGGTATCGATGTCGAGCATGCGGTCGTTTTCGACCAGGCCGATGAACTGGCCCAGGCGTTCGTTCAGCTGCATCAGCAAAAAACGCGTGAACGGCAGGCTCACTTCGAGCAGCCACTCGAACGTTTCGCGCGGCATACGGGCCACACGCGTGTCGCGCAGCGCCATCACATCGTATTTGCGGGTCTGGTCCTTGAGCAGCGAGCCTTCGCCGAACCAGCCTCCGGTCGGCACGCCGGCGAAGGTCACGTTTTTACCGGATGGCGAGAAATTGTTGATCTTGACCAGGCCATCGATGATCCCGACCCAGTTGTCCAGCGCCTCACCCTTGCGGCATACGAAGCCGCCCTTGGGCACGAACTGCTCGAAGCAGTCGGCTTCGACCCGGATCATCTCGGCGCTCGTGAGGGTGCGGGCCCATATGGTCGAGCGCAAGTGTTCAATTAATGTCTGTGTCTGGTTTGTCATTGTGCGCCGCAGCATCGAAAGTCGCGAATTAGAGGGCGAATTGTCATCCAAAAGACAACCTGCCCGGCCAACGCGAGCTAATATCATCACACAAAAAGCGCGCCACCCCGCATTTGCCGTTGCGGGAGGGGGGCCGGACAAACAAAAGGGGACGCTGGTGGATACATCCGATGGCTCGCAATTGCAGACTTTCCCGCGGCGACTGCTGGCGCACGCCCAGGCGCGCCCGCAGCGCCCCGCCTTCCGCGAAAAGCACCTGGGCATCTGGCAGACCTGGAGCTGGCTGGAGGTGAACGCCGAGGTGCGCGCCCTGGCCTGCGGCCTGGCGTCGCTCGGTTTCACGCGCGGCATGAACCTGGCCATCATCGGCGACAACCGTCCGCGCCTGTACTGGGCCATGCTGGCCGCCCAATGCCTGGGCGGCGTGCCGGTGCCGCTGTACCAGGACGCGCCGGCGGCCGACATGGCCTACGTATTGAACGACGCCGACATCGGCTTTGCCATCGTGGAAGACCAGGAGCAGGTCGACAAGCTGCTCGAACTGCAGGCCCTGTGCCCGCAGGTGCGCCACATCGCCTTCGACGACGAACGCGGCATGCGCCACTACAAACAGGCCGCCCTGACCTCCTTCGCGGCGCTGCAGGCACTGGGCCGCGCATGGGACCAGGCGCACCCCGGCGCATTCGACGCGGCGGTGGCCGCCGGCAGCGGCAGCGACATTGCGATCATCCTGTACACCTCCGGCACTACCGGCAAACCGAAAGGCGTATGCCAGTCGCATGCCGCGCTGATGGCGGCCGGCGTGGGCGGGGTCGGCTTCGACAAGCTGACCGACCGCGAAGACATCCTGTCCTACCTGCCCATGGCGTGGGTGGGCGACTGCCTGTTCTCGCTGGCGCAGGCGATGGTGGCCGGTTTCACGGTCAACTGCCCCGAGTCGGGCGACACCGTGCTGACCGACCTGCGCGAGATCGGCCCGACCTATTACTTTGCGCCGCCGCGCGTGTTCGAGAACATGCTCACCACCGTGATGATCCGGATGGAAGACGCAAGCACCATCAAGCGCAATATGTTCCACCACTTCATGGACGTGGCCAAACGCTGCGGCGCCGATATCCTGGACGGCAAACCGGTGCCGGCGTTTGACCGCGCGGCGTATGCGCTCGGCCACCTGCTGGTCTACGGCCCGCTCAAGAATGTGCTCGGACTGTCGCGCGTGCGCGTGGCCTACACCGCCGGCGCGGCGATCGGTCCGGACCTGTTCCGTTTCTACCGCTCGATCGGGGTCAATCTCAAGCAGCTGTACGGCTCCACCGAAACCTGCGCCTACGTGTGCCTGCAGCCGGACGGGAACATCAAGTTCGACAGCGTCGGCCTGCCCGCGCCCGGCGTGGAGGTGCGCATTGCCGCCAGCGGCGAGGTGCTGGTCAAGTCGGCGGCCACGATGGCGGGCTACTTCAAGCGCGAGGACGCGACCGCCGAAGTGATCGACACGGACGGCTACTTCCACACGGGCGACGCCGGCATTTTCGACAGCGAAGGCCACCTGAAGATCATCGACCGCGCGGCCGACGTGGGCAAGATGAACTGCGGCGCGATCTTCGCGCCCAACTACATCGAGAACAAGCTCAAGTTTTTCCCGTTTATCAAGGAGGCGGTCGCCTTCGGCAATGCGCGCAAGCAGGTGTGCGCCTTCATCAATATCGACATGGAAGCGGTCGGCAACTGGGCCGAGCGGCGCAACATCGCCTACGCAGGCTACACCGACCTGGCCGCGCACGGCACCACCTACGACCTGATACGCGACTGCGTGGAGAAGGTCAATGCCGACCTGGCCGGCGAAGCGCTGATGGGGGCGACCCAGATCCACCGCTTCCTGATTTTGCACAAGGAGCTCGATCCGGACGACGATGAGCTGACGCGCACGCGCAAGGTGCGGCGCAAGTTCATCGCCGACAAATACGCGGTGCTGATCGATGCGCTGTACACCGACAAGGCCAGTCAGTTCATCAGCACCCAGGTCAAGTTTGAAGATGGCCGCGTGGGGACGGTGAGCGCCGATTTGCGCATCTGCGGGGCCACCACCTATCCCGCCATGGAAAAGGCTGCGTGAGGAGCGCGTTGCGATGAACATGAATGAACTCAATGAGCCAGCGGACAATGAACCAGGGACGAAGGGATCGACGCGCAAGATCGGACCGGTGATCCTTGACCTGAACAACATCTCGCTGTCGTTCGGCGGGGTCAAGGCGCTGACCGACATCTCCTTCAACGTCCGGCAGCACGAGATCCGCGCGATCATCGGGCCCAATGGCGCGGGAAAAAGTTCGATGCTGAACGTGATCAATGGCGTGTACCGCCCGCAGCAGGGCGAGATCGTGCTGCGCGGGGAGCACCGCAAGAACATGGACTGCTACAGCGCGGCCAAGGCGGGCATAGCGCGCACCTTCCAGAACATCGCGCTGTTCAAGGGGATGACGGTGCTGGACAACATCATGACGGGCCGGAAC
The DNA here is from genome assembly GCF_030846495.1 of Massilia scottii. Taxonomy (NCBI): domain Bacteria; kingdom Pseudomonadati; phylum Pseudomonadota; class Betaproteobacteria; order Burkholderiales; family Oxalobacteraceae; genus Massilia; species Massilia scottii. Next base: position 211,602 of record NZ_JAVCWM010000011.1, read on the forward strand.
CTGAAGATGAAGTCGAATTTCCTGATGCAGGCCCTGTACTGGGGCCCGGCGCGGCGCGAGGAAATGGCACACCGCGAAAAGGCGGAAGAGATCATCGATTTCCTGGAGATCCAGGCGATCCGCAAGACGCCGGTGGGGCGGCTGCCGTACGGGCTGCAAAAGCGCGTGGAGCTGGGCCGGGCGCTGGCGGCGGAACCCGATATTTTGCTGCTCGATGAACCGATGGCCGGGATGAACGTGGAAGAGAAGCAGGACATGTGCCGCTTCATCCTGGACGTGAACGACCAGTTCGGGACCACCATCGTGCTGATCGAGCATGACATGGGCGTGGTGATGGATATTTCGGACCGGGTGGTGGTGCTCGATTACGGCAAGAAGATCGGGGACGGGACGCCGGATGAAGTGCGCAGCAATCAGAACGTGATCAACGCGTACCTGGGGGTAGCGCAATGAATTTTTTCTTTGAGGTTCTTATCGGCGGCCTGCTCTCCGGCGTCATGTACGCGCTGGTGGCGATCGGTTTCGTCCTGATCTACAAGGCCTCCGGCGTATTCAACTTCGCCCAGGGCGCGATGGTGTTCTTCGCCGCCCTCACCTGCGTCGGCATCATCGACAAATTCGGCGTCTCGATCTGGCTCGCGATCCCGCTTACCATCGTGGTGATGATCGCGCTCGGCCTGGCCATCGAACGGATCGTCCTGCGCCCGCTGGTCAACCAGCCCGAAATCACCCTCTTCATGGCCACCATCGGCCTGGCGTTCTTCATCGAAGGCCTGGCCCAGCTGCTGTGGGGCTCGCAGGTGCACAAGCTGGACCTGCCGATCGACGACGTGCCGATTCCCTTCCTGCTCGATAACTACAACATCATCGTCTCCCAGTTCGACGTGACCGCCGCCGGCATCTGCGCGGTGCTGGTCACCGCGCTCGCGCTGCTGTTCTCGAAAACCAAAGTGGGCCGCGCCCTGCGCGCCGTCGCCGACGATCATCAGGCCGCGCTTGCCGTCGGCATCCCGCTGCAGCGGATCTGGGCCGTGGTGTGGGCCGTGGCCGGACTGGTCGCGCTGGTGGCGGGCCTCCTGTGGGGCGCGCGCAACGGCGTGCAGTTCGCGCTGACCTTCATCGCCTTGAAGGCGCTGCCGGTGCTGATCCTGGGCGGCTTTACCTCGGTCCCGGGCGCCATTGTCGGTGGCCTGATCATCGGCGCCTCCGAAAAACTGGCCGAGGTCTACATCGGCCCGATGGTCGGCGGCGGCATCGAAGGCTGGTTCCCGTACGTGCTGGCCCTGCTGTTCCTGCTGGTGCGGCCGGAAGGCCTGTTCGGCGAAAAAATCATCCGGAGAATCTGATATGTTTTACCGCGAAGCCGGACAATTCAAGACCACCTACGAGTCGGACGGGCAGATCTTCCCGATCCGCCAGGACCGCATCGCCCTGGGCGGCCTGCTGCTGCTGGCGCTCGCCATCGTGCCGGTGTTCGCCTCGCCCTACATGCTGTCGGCGATCCTGATTCCCTTCCTGATCTTTTCGCTGGCCGCGCTCGGCCTGAACATCCTCACCGGCTATTGCGGCCAGCTCTCGCTCGGCACCGCGGCCTTCATGGCGGTGGGCGCGTTCGCGTCGTTTAACTTCATCGCGCGCCTGCCCGGCATTCCGATGCTGCTCGCCTTCGTGCTGGGCGGCCTGTGCGCGGCCATGGTGGGCATCGCCTTCGGCCTGCCGTCGCTGCGCATCCGCGGTTTTTACCTGGCCGCGTCGACCCTGGCCACCCAGTTCTTCGTGGTCTGGTGCCTGACCAAGATTCCCTACCTGACCAACTACAGCAGCTCGGGCGTGATCACGGCCCAGAAGATCGTCATCTTCGGCTACCAGTTCGATACCCCGGCCAGCAAGTACGTGCTGGTGCTGGCGATCGTGGCGCTCATGGCGCTGCTGGCCAAGAACATGATCCGCTCGAACGTGGGCCGCTCGTGGATGGCGGTGCGCGACATGGACGTGGCGGCCGAAGTCATCGGCTTTCGCCCGATGCGCACCAAGCTGCTGGCGTTCGCGGTCAGCTCGTTCTACTGCGGCGTGGCCGGCGCACTGTACGCCTACGCTTATCTGGGCACGGTCGAACCGGAGGCGTACAACCTCGATCTGTCGTTCCGCATCCTGTTCATGATCATCATCGGCGGGGTCGGCTCAGTGCTCGGCTCCTTCCTCGGCGCGGCTTTCATCGTGCTGCTGCCGGTCTTTTTGAATATTCTGGCGCACAGCCTGTCGCTGCCAACCTCGGTGGCGTCGAACCTGGAACTGATGGTGTTCGGCGCGCTGATTATCTTTTTTCTGATCGTGGAGCCGCATGGCCTTGCGCGCCTGTGGCAAGTAGGTAAAGAAAAACTGCGGCTTTGGCCGTTCCCGCACTAACGCATTCTTCCGGAGACGACAATGAATCACGTAAAACACAAGATGAAGAGCCCTGCATTCAAGAACCTGCTGCTGTGCGCCACCCTGATCGGCGCATTCAACCAGGTGCAGGCGGCCGACCAGTTCATTGCGCTGCCGTCCTACCGCGTGGGTCCGTACGCGGCCGGCGGTTCGGGCTTTTACGGCGGCGCGATCGATTACTTCAATCTGGTCAACGCCAACGGCGGCGTCAATGGCGTCAAGATCCAGTGGGAAGAATGCGAGACCGAGTACAACCCGTCGCGCGGCATCGAGTGCTACGAACGGCTGAAAACCAAGAACGGCGGGGCCAGCATGGTCGAACCGCTGTCGACCGGCATCGCCTACGGCGTGCTCGATCGCCTGGTGCAGGACAAGATCCCGATGACGACCCTCGGCTACGGCCGCTCGGACGCGGCCAACGGCAAGGTCTTTCCTTACGTGTTCCCGCTCATTACCAGCTACTGGAACCAGGCGGCGGCGATGATCAAGTACCTGGCCGACAAGAACGGCGGCTACGACAAGCTGAAAGGCAAAAAGATCGTCCACCTTTACCACGACTCGGCTTTTGGCAAGGAACCGCTGCCGGTGCTGGAAGCGCAGGCAAAGCAGTACGGCTTTGAGTTGATCAAGATCGCGGTGGCGCCGCCGGGCAGCGAGCAGCAGTCGCAGTGGCTGCAGATTCGCCAGGCCAAGCCGGACCACGTGATCCTGTGGGGCTGGGGCGTGATGAATTCGGTCGCGATCAAGACCGCGCAGCGTAACGGCTTCCCGCGCGAGAAGATGCTGGGCGTGTGGTGGGCCGGTTCCGAAGAAGACACGATCCCGTCGGGCGATGCGGCCAAGGGCTACACCTCGATGACCTTCAACACGCCGGGTAACTATCCGCTCATCGACGAGATCCGCAAGAAGGTCTACGCATCGGGCAAGGGCAACCTGGCCGACCAGGCGCGTATCGGCTCGGTGTACCACATGCGCGGCCTGACCGCCGGCATCCTGTGGGTCGAAGCGATCCGCGTGGCGCAGGACAAATTCGGCAAGGGCAAAATCATGACCGGCGAGCAGATGCGCTGGGGCCTGGAAAACCTGAACGTGGATGAAGCGCGCCAGAAAGCGCTGGGTGCCTTCGGCATGTTCCCGACCGTGAAAACCAGCTGCGACGACCACGAAGGGTCGGGCGCGGTCAAGGTCCAGCAGTGGGACGGCAAGAAGTGGATCGCCATCACGCCGAACTGGGTGGTGGGCGACAAGGCCCTCACGCGCAAGCTGGTCGAGGACTCGTCGAACGCCTACGCGGCCGAGAAGAAGATCACACCGAGCTGCATGAAGTAAGCCTATGAAGTAAACGTTCCCTTACCCCCGCGCCAGAACAGCGGCGCGGGGGATTTTTACACCGCGCGAAGAGCCTATGACCACCATCACTGCCAGCCAGCCTTACCTGTCGGTCAATAACATCGAAGTCATTTACGACCACGTGATCCTGGTTTTGAAAGGCGTGTCGCTGCAGGTCCCGAAAGGCAAGATCGTGGCCCTGCTGGGCGCCAACGGCGCCGGCAAATCGACCACCCTGAAAACCATTTCGACCCTGTTGCGCGGCGAACGTGGCGACGTGACCAAGGGCGAGGTGCAGTTCAAGGGCGAGCGGGTCGACCATCTGACCCCGAATGAGCTGGTCAAGCGCGGCCTGTCGCAGGTGATGGAAGGGCGCCACTGTTTCGGCCACCTGACCATCGAAGAAAACCTGCTGACCGGCGCCTACACACGCAACATCTCGCGCGCCGAACTGAAAGCGGCGCTGGAGGCGGTGTACGCGTATTTTCCGCGCCTGAAAGAGCGGCGCTCCAGCCAGGCTGGCTACACCTCGGGCGGCGAGCAGCAGATGTGCGCGATCGGGCGCGCGCTGATGGCCAAGCCGTCGATGATCCTGCTCGACGAACCGTCGATGGGCATCGCGCCGCAGATCGTCGAAGAGATCTTCGACATCGTCAAGGACCTGAACCAGAAGGAAGGCGTGTCGTTCCTGCTGGCCGAGCAAAACACCACGGTGGCGCTGCGCTACGCCGACTTTGGCTACATCCTCGAAAACGGGCGTGTGGTGATGGAAGGCGAGGCCAAGGAACTGGCCAGCAATGAAGACGTCAAGGAGTTCTACCTTGGCGTGGCCGGGGCCGAGCGCAAGAGTTTCCGCGACATGAAATTTTACCGCCGCCGCAAACGCTGGCTGGCCTGAGAGATCACGATGGAATTTGAAACCGCAAAAGCGCTGTGCCGCACCTTCCCCGGCGCGACCGAAGACCTGAAGTGGGAAACGCGGGCGGTGTATTCGGTGGGCGAGAAGATGTTTGCGATGTCGGACCACGCCGTGCCGGCCACGGGCATCTGCTTCAAGGTGGACGACGAGCGCTTCCTGGAGCTCACCGACCGCCCCGGCATCATTCCCGCGCCTTACCTGGCACGGGCGAAATGGGTGTACGTGGAAAACGCAAAGGCGCTCAGCGACGCGGAGGCAGCGGCGCTGCTGCGGCGCGCCTACGAACTGATTTTCGCCAAACTGACCCGCAAGCTGCAACGCCAGATCGGAGAACAAGCATGAAGGTGGACCCCGTCGATATCCTCGACACGCTCGACGCACTGGAGACCCGCAACCCGCAGGAGCGCGAACGCGACCTGATGGCGCGCCTGCCGCAGCTGATCGAGCGCGCCCGCAGCGCGCCGGGCTGGGCACGCATCCTGGAGGGCGTGGACGGCGCGGCCATCAACAGCCGCGCCGCGCTGGCATCGCTGCCGATCACGCGCAAGGCCGATCTGAAGGCGCTGCAGAAGGCGTCGATGCCGTTCGGCGGGCTGGCGGTGACGCCGGTGGGCGCACTGTCGCGGGTGTACGTGTCGCCAGGGCCGATCTTCGACCCGGAAGGGCGCGGCCAGGACTGGTGGCGCTTTGCGCGGCCGATGTACGCGGCCGGCGTGCGTTCGGGCGGGCTGCTGCAGAACTGCTTTTCGTATCATTTCACGCCCGCGGCCTTCATGGTGGAAGGCGGCGCCGCGCGCATCGGCTGCGCGGTGATTCCGGCCGGCGCCGGCCAGACCGAAATGCAGGTGCAGGCGATTGCCGACCTGCGTCCGGACACGTACGTGGGCACGCCGTCGTTCCTGCGCATCATCATCGAAAAAGCGCGCGAGATGGGGGCCGATATCAGCAGCATGCAGCGCGCCCTGATGGGCGCGGAGGCGCTGCCGGAATCCCTGCGCACGTGGTTTCGCGAAAATGGCGTGCCGCATGTGTTCCAGACGTATGCGTCGGCCGATATCGGCAGCATGGCGTACGAGACGGCCACCGGCGGCGTGCTCAATCCGGGCATGGTGCTCGATGAGGATGTGGTGCTCGAGATCGTGCGGCCAGGGAGCGGCGAGCCGGTGGCGCCTGGGGATATCGGCGAAATCGTGGTGACCTTGTTTAATGCGGACTATCCGCTGATCCGCTTTGCGACCGGGGATATGTCGGCGCTGCTGGTGGACGCGGAGCCGTCGCGCTGCGGGCGCACCAACAGCCGGATTCGCGGCTGGCTGGGACGGGCCGACCAGACCACCAAGGTGCGCGCCATGTTCGTGCATCCGTCGCAGGTGAACAATATCGTGCGGCGGCACCCGGGGATCTTGAAGGCGCGGATGGTGGTGACCGGCAGGATGGCCAATGATGTGATGACCTTGCACTGCGAGGTGGCCACGGCGCCGGACGCGCAGCAGGCGGCGGCGATTGTGGAGTCGATTCGCGAGGTGACCAAGCTGCGCGGGGAAGTCAGGTTCGAGTCGCCGGGGACCCTGGCTGATGATGGGAAGGTAATTGAGGATTTGCGGGACTACAGCTAAGGCTGGTGGCGCCGCCTTGGCGCGGGAACGACGGGGCCCCTCCTGTGGCACAAATCCAACTGGACTCATTGTGCAGTGCACTTTGCAGGATAATTGCCTGGTGTCCTTTTTGAGCCTATCGCCATGCAAGAATTTCATACCGCCCGTGCCCGCGCCCTTCTCGACAATGCGGAGGAAATCTTCGACGCCGCCGCCGTACAGGCCGCCGTGCGCCAGGTCGCCGACAAGCTCAACAGCCGCTTCGGCCAGCCCGACAACGCCGCCTTCCCCCTCGTGCTCGGCGTGATGGGCGGCGCGGTGGTGTTTACCGGCAGCCTCCTCCCGCAACTGCGCTTCCCCCTCGAATTCGACTACATCCACGTCAGCCGCTACGGCGACGACGACCAGGGCGGCAATGTCGTGTGGAAAGTTATACCCCGGCCGAGCGTTGCCGGACGCATCATCATCGTGCTCGACGATATCCTCGACGAGGGCGAAACCCTGGCCCATGTCAAGCAGCGCCTGCTCGACATGGGCGCGGCCGAAGTCGTCATCACCGTGTTCGCCGACAAGGCCCTGAAACGCAGCAAACCCATCAAAGCCGATATCGTCGGCCTCTCCATTCCCGACAAGTTCGTGGTCGGTTTTGGCATGGATGTGTATGGCTACTGGCGCAACTTGCCTGGGCTGTGGGCAATACGCGCGGAAGACCTCAAGCCGCGGTGATTTTCCACAAAACCGTGACGCGCACGACAAAATCGCCGCGACCGCTCGCGGCGCCGTTAATACCAATCTAAACGGGTACTAAAGCGGTACTACTATCGTCGTGTACAATTTGATATCTCTCTGATATCCCGCCTTTCTCCGCCTCACCATTTGACAATTTGTTTCCCGTATATGCATCCTCGATAAAGGCATACCTTGCTTAGATGAGACATTCTTTCGCAAATCTAACTGGTATTTCATTTTAGTTAACCGCATAAAACCACTTGACTACCAATTCTCCGGGGCTCAATCTGGCTCACCGTTTTTCCGATTGATCGGCGTAGTTTCCGATTGCAACTGATCGTAAAACGGACACCACATCGACCAAGGAGACAACATGGAATACAACACAAAAAGCGGCCTGCTGATCGCCCTCATGGGCGGCATGCTCGCCGCATGCGGCGGTAGCGGCGGCGAGAAATCCGACATTCAGGGCAGCATGACCAAAACGGCAGCCGCCGTCGTCGCCTGCGCCGACTGGAATGCAACCACGATCTACACCGTCGGTAATTGCGCGGTCTACCAAGGCAAAGTGTACAAAGCCAAGTGGTGGACGCAAAACAATATCCCGGGCACCGAACAGTGGGGCCCATGGGAACTGACGACCGATACCCCAACGCCGACGCCAACCCCGCCGACCCCGACGCCGACCCCGCCAACGCCAACGCCGCCGACACCAACGCCGCCAACGCCAACCCCGGTCGGCGGACGTGAAATCGGTTCCTACTTCGCGCAGTGGGGCGTGTACGGCCGCAGCTACGAAGTGGCCGACATCCATACCACCAAGACACCAGTGAACGGCGTGCCGACCAGCGTGGCCGACCAGCTCACCTTCATCAACTATGCCTTCGGCAACGTGTACGCCAAAAACGGCGGCTACGAGTGCGACATGGTGACCAAGGCCGAAACCGGCAACACCACGCCGCCGCCAGCCGACGCCGGCACCGGCGGCGACGCCTACGCCGATTACCAGCGTTCCCCTGCGCGCACCGTCGACGGCAAGGTCATCCCATGGGATGCCAAGCTGACCGGCAACTTCGCCCAGCTCAAACTGCTGAAGCAGGCCCATCCGAACCTGAAAGTGTTCATTTCGCTGGGCGGCTGGAGCTGGTCGCGCTACTTCTCGGCCGCTGCCAAGACCGACGCCCTGCGCAAGCAGCTGGCCAGGTCGTGCATCAAGCAGTTCATCGCGGGTGACTTGCCGGTGCAGGATGGACGCGGCGGTCCGGGCGCGGCCAAGGGCGTGTTCGACGGTATCGATATCGACTGGGAATACCCGGGCGGTGGCGGCCAGTCGTACAACACGGTCGACACGGTCAACGACAAGCGCAACTTTACCTTGCTGATGGCCGAGTTCCGGGCCCAGCTCGACGCGCAAGGCAAGATCGACGGCAAACGCTATCCACTGACGGCCGCCATCGGCGCCGGCGGCGAGAAGATTGCCCAGACTGAACCTGCGCTGTATAGTCAGTACATGGACTGGGTCAACGTGATGACGTACGACTTCCACGGCGGCTGGGAAAACACCACCAACTTCCACGCGCCGCTGTACCGCGATCCCGCTGACCCGGCGACCGGCAACCTGACCAAGTACAACACCGACGACGCGATCAAGACCCTGATCGCAGCCGGCATGCCGAAAAACAAAATCCTGCTGGGCGTGCCGTTCTACGGCCGTGGCTGGAAAGGCGTGAGCCCCGGCCCGCGCGGCGACGGTTTGTACCAGGCAGCGACCGGTCCGGCAGCCGGCCAGTACGAAGCCGGCATCGACGACTACAAGGTTCTCGTGAACAAGGCCGGCACCCGCTGGACTCATCCTGTGACCAAGCAGTTGTACCTGCTGACGACCAACAGCGAATGGTGGAGCTATGACGATCCGGCCACCATCGGCGTGAAGATGCAGTACATGCGTGACCAGGGCCTGCGCGGCGCGTTCTCATGGGAGCTCGACGGCGACGCCAACGGTGCCCTGACCAGCGCAGTATGGAAGGGCCGCTAAGCGGCTAAGCGGAGGTGCCGGCTGCTTTTCACAAAGGCGGCCGGCATCTCCATGCCCGCAACCTCCTGGAGAAACCTCTTGAAAATTCAATCGAACGTACAGCCGACCATGCAGGTCAACGACGACTGGCGCCGCTGGATCGGCGAAAACCTGATGCTGGGCACCTCGCCCGAGGCGATTGCCTCCATCCTGGTCAAATCGAACGTGTCCCCGGCGCATGCCCGGACCGAAATCGACGCGGCACTGCGCAGCCCGTACCTGCAGGCTGCGCGCAGGCTGGCCAATCGGGTCAACAAGCGCGACTGGGTGCTGGCCATCCAGTCGCAATTGAACCAGCTGTACGACGAGGGGATTGAACGACGGGAGCGGCTCTCCGGCGAGGACTTCGTGCAAGCGTATTACCGCACCAACAGGCCGGTGATCATCACCGGCATGCTGGAGCATTTCCCGGCACGCCAGACATGGAATCTCGACTATTTTGCGCAGCGCTTCGGCGAGCGCGTGGTCGAGGTGCAGTTCGGACGCGAAGCCGATCCGCAATATGAGCTCAACAGCATTGCCCACAAGCGCAAGATGCCTTTCGGAGAATATGTGGAGATGGTCCGCACCAGCGGACGCACCAACGACTTCTACATGACCGCCAACAACGATTCGCTCAACCGCGACGCGTTGAAGGAATTGTTCGACGACGTAGGCACCCTGCCCGAGTACCTGACCGACGATCCTGCGCGGCGCGGCTTCTTCTGGTTCGGCCCGGCTGGCACGGTCACCCCGTTCCACCATGACCTGACCAATAACTTCATGGCCCAGATCATCGGACGCAAGAAGATCAAGCTGATGGCGCCGTGCGATACGCCAAGGGTCTACAACCACCGGCACTGCTTCACCGAGGTGGACGCCCGCAATATCGACCTGGCGCGCTTTCCCGCCATGGCCGAGGTGCAGGTCCTCGAATGCGTGCTGGAACCGGGCGAGATCCTGTTCCTGCCGGTCGGCTGGTGGCACTACGTGGAAGGGCTCGATATTTCGGTGACGCTGTCGGCGACCAATTTCCGATGGCCGAACGACTTCTACAGTAACTATCCCCCCAATCACGATTTCTGAGGGGGAACACAATGAATAACGGAGATAATAAGAATGACTATCAATCGTTTGATGGGCGCCCTTCTCGGCAGCGCCCTGGTAGCCTGCGGAGGCAGCAGCGGTCCTGATGCCGCTCAAGGCCAGGGCGGCGAATCGAAGCGCCAGCTGGCGCAGGTGGTGGTGTGCAGCGCATGGTCCGCCACCCAGGTGTACACGGCTGGCGCCTGCGTCAGCCACCTGGGCAAAACCTACACCGCGAAGTGGTGGACACAAAACAATGTGCCCGGCACCGAGGAATGGGGACCGTGGGCGCTGTCGACGACACCGACGCCTACCCCGACACCGACACCAACACCGACACCAACACCGACTCCGACTCCGACGCCAACGCCGACTCCGACCCCAACTCCGACGCCGACGCCAACGCCGACGCCTACTCCGACCCCGACCCCGACGCCAACGCCAACGCCGACGCCCACCACGGTCGCCTGCCGTCCTGACGGCCTGACCTCCAAGGTCACGAACGTGCCGTACTGCGGCGTGTACGACGCCAATGGCCGCGAAGTGCTCGCGCACGGGCTGAACCGGCGCATCGTCGGCTACTTCACCAGCTGGCGCACGGGCAAGGATGGCACGCCTTCCTACCTCGTCAATAACATCCCGTGGGACAAGATCACCCACGTGAACTACGCCTTCGCCGCGGTCGACCCCGCCACGTCCAAGCTGCTGCTCGGCAGCGGGCCGACCAATCCGGACACCGGCCTGACCTGGCCCGACAATCCGGCCGCCGCCATGGACCCGAGCCTGCCGTACAAGGGCCACTTCAACCTGCTGGCGCAATACAAGCGCAAGCATCCCGGCGTGAAGATCATGCTGTCGGTTGGCGGCTGGGCAGGCAGCGGCGGCTTCTACACGGCCACCACCAATGCCGACGGCTCGCTCAACAGCGCCGGCATCGACACCCTGGCCGACTCGATGGTGGCGTTCCTGCGCCAGTACCGCTTCTTCGACGGCATCGACATCGACTACGAGCACCCGACCACCAACAACGAGGCCGGCAACCCGCTCGATTTCGGCATGTCGAAACCACGCCTCGCCGGGCTGATGAAGAGCTACAACGTGCTGCTCGAACGCGTGCGTACCAAGCTCGACACGGCAGCGGTGGCCGACAAGAAGTACTACCTGCTGACCATCGCCGGTTCCGCTTCAGCCTGGGTTCTGCGCGGCGAAGAAAACCTGTCGGGCCTGAAGTATCTCGACTATGCCAGCCTGATGAGCTACGACCTGCACGGCGGGTGGAACCAGTACGTCGGTCCCAACGCGCCCCTGTTCGATGACGGCAACGACGCCGAACTGCGCGCCGGCAACGCCTACCAGTTCGCCAACATCGGCTACCTGAACGTCGACTGGTCCTACCGCTACTACCGCGGCGCGCTGCAAGCCGGGCGCATCAACCTGGGCGTGCCGTACTACACGCGCGGCTGGAAGAACGTGAACGGCGGCACCAATGGCCTGTGGGGCACCACCGCGCTGATCAGCTCGACCGTGACCTGCGCTGGCGTCAAAACCTGCGGCGAAGGCGCGGTCGGCATCGACAACCTGTGGCACGACCTCGACGTCAACGGCAAGCCGATCCCCGGCGGCGGCAATCCGCTGTGGCACGCGCTGAACCTGGAAAAAGCGATCCTGCCGGACTACCTGGACGCCTACAAGGTGACCGACAAGACCCTGCGCGGCACCTACCAGCCGAACTACAGCGCGACCATGGCGGCGCCGTGGCTGTGGAACCCGACCACGAAAGTGTTCCTCTCGACCGAGACGGCGCAATCGATGGATGCCAAGGCACGCTACATCGTCGACAACAACGTCGGCGGCATCATGATCTGGGAGATGGCGGGCGATTACGCGTGGGATGCCAGCAAGAACGGCGGCAAGGGCCAGTACGTGATGGGCAATACCCTGACCACCAACACCTTCAACACCTTCAAGGCGGCAGGGCCGTACGGCAACAAGCGCGCCGAAACCGCGATGCCTGCCAGCAGCGCCAAGGTGAGCATCGAGCTGGGTGGCTGGAAGATGGGCGACAGCAACTTCCCGATCAATCCGGTGATGACGGTGACCAACAAGTCGGCCACCACCATTCCGGGCGGCAGCGTGGTGGAGTTCTCGTATCCGGTGGCGGCGCCGGCCAACATGAGCGACCAGTCGGGGTATGGACTGAAAGTGACTGCGGCCGGGTACAACGGGCCGAACAATATCGGCGGCTTCAAGGCGAACTTCAACCGCGCGCAGTTCACGATTCCGGCATGGCAAGCGCTGGCGCCGGGCGCATCGGTGGCGCTGACGCTCAACTACCAGCTGCCGATTTCGGGGCCATCGGCCTACGTGATCACGGTCGGCGGCAAGCGCTATGCGCTGGCCGACGAGTATCCGGAACTGCCGGTCGCGCTGCCGTAAGCATCGCCTGATCCTTCAGGCCAAAAAACCCGGGAACGCCAGCGTGCGTTGCCGGGTTTTTTCTGCCTCTTATCCTATTTTCTGGAACATAAATATGAAACAACAATTATCGATGCTGGCAGCAGGACTGCTGGCGGGCATGCTGGCCGGCTGCGGCGGCAGCAGCGGTGGCGGCGAATCCACGGGATCGGAGAGCGCGTCGCGTTCGATGGTCAAGGCAAGCGCCACCTGCCCGGTGTGGAGCGCCAGCGCGGTGTTCACCGTCGGAATGTGCGCGAGTCATCAGGACAAGGTGTACAAGGCCAAGTGGTGGACACAAGGTAATGTGCCGGGAGCGGAACAGTGGGGGCCGTGGGAATTGAGTGCGGGGACGCCGACGCCTACTCCGACGCCTACGCCTACTCCGACACCGACACCGACACCGACGCCGACTCCTACGCCGACGCCGACTCCTACCCCGACACCGGGTGGTGTTCCGACGAAGGCGCAGGCCGAGGCGCGCGAAGCGCAGCTGACCGACAATGCCTTCTTCCGCAGCATCAAGGCATCGATCCGCACGCTGGACAACGCCGGTGTCGAGCAGGTGGTACCGGGACGCAGCGCCAATCCGATCAACGTGAAGCGTGTCGAACGCCTGCTGCCGGCAACCAGGTGGGATCATTTCTTCGCGGTGCGCGAACCGAGCTATACCTACCAGCGTTTCCTGCAGGCGGTGGCCAAGTTTCCAGCCCTGTGCGACGACTACAGCGACGGGCGCGATGCCGATGGCATCTGCCGACATGTGCTGTCCACCATGTTCGCGCACTTCGCGCAAGAAACCGGCGAACACAACGCGAGCAGCACGATTCCCGAGTGGCGCCAGGGTTTGAAGTACCTGCGCGAGCTGGGCTGCGACGAAAACGGCGCCGGCTGCGGCTACAACGCCGAGTGCGCCGATCCCGTGTTCAATTCGGTCTGGACCTGCGGGAAGAATGCGGACGGCAGCTTCAAGAAGTATTTCGGGCGCGGCGCCAAGCAGCTGTCGTACAACTACAACTACGGGCCGTTCTCGCAGATCATGTTCAAGGGCGACCAATCGGTGCTGCTGCGCGAGCCGGACCGGGTGGCGTCGACGTGGCTCAACCTGGCATCGGCGACGTTTTTCTTCGTCTATCCGCAGCCGCCCAAGCCATCGATGCTGCACGTCATCGACGGCACCTGGGTACCGAATGCGGCCGACCGCGCGGCGGGAGCTGGCAACAATTTCGCCACGACGATCATGATCATCAATGCCGAGTGCGGCCAGGGGACGGAAAAGGCGGCCGCGCAGAACCGCATCAACTACTACAAGCAGTTTGCGGGCGAGTTGGGCAGGAATGTGGGTGCGGAGCAGTTATCGTGCGCCACGATGCAGCGCTTCGGGCCATCGAGTTCGGCGTCGTACAGCATTTACTGGGAGAAGAACTGGAATGAAGGCGGGCAAAACCAGTGTCAGCTGGTGAGCTACCAGACGCCGTACAGCGCGCTCATTACGGATAACTATGTCAAGTGTGTGCAGGATAACTGGAAGGTCAAACTGCAGTGATACGTCGTTCCCGCGCCAAGGCGGCACTCGGCGCGGGAAGTCGTTTCTGCCAATGGCAGGAACGACGGGGCGGTTACAGCGCCAGCCGCGCACGCGCGGCATCATATTCCTGCTTCAGGCGCGCCACCATCTCGGCCACCGTCGGAACATCGTTCATCATCCCCACGCCCTGCCCCGCGCCCCAGATATCGCGCCACGCCTTGGCGCTACCCGAACCGAAACTCATCTTCGACTTGTCCGACTCCGGCAAGGCATCCGGATCGAGGCCGGCATTGATGATCGATTTTTTCAGGTAGTTGCCGTGCACGCCGGTGAACAGGTTGGTGTAAATGATGTCCGCCGCCGCCGATTCCACGATCGCGTCGCGGTACTCATCGGTCACGTTCGATTCCTTCGTCGCCAGCCAGCGCGAGCCGATATACGCAAAATCGGCGCCCATCGCCTGCGCCGCCAGAATCGCGTCGCCCGTGGCAATCGATCCCGACAAGGCCACCGGGCCATGGAAGAATTTGCGCACCTCGCCAACCAGCGCGAACGGCGACAAGGGACCTGCATGCCCGCCAGCGCCGGCAGCGACCAGAATCAGCCCGTCGACACCGGCTTCCAGCGCCTTTTCGGCATGCCGGATCGACACCACATCGTGCATCACGATGCCGCCGTAGCTGTGGATTGCGTCCAGCATTTCCTTCGGCGGCGCGCGCAGCGAGGAGATGATGATCGGTACCTGATGCTTGACGCACATCGCCACGTCGTGTTCCAGACGGTCGTTGGACTGGTGCACGATCTGGTTGACGGCGATCGGCCCGACCTTGGCGCCCGGATTGGCGGCTTGGTAATCGGACAACTCTTTCTTGAGGTCGGTCAGCCAGGTATCGAGCAGCTCGGCCGGACGGGCGTTGAGCGCGGGGAAGGAACCGACGATCCCCGCCTTGCATTGCGCCGCCACCAGCGCGGGCCCGCTGGCGATGAACATCGGCGATCCAATGACGGGAAGGGTGAGGTTTTGCAGCGCGGCGGGCAATGCCATGTCGGTCTCGCAATCGAAAAAAGTGGATGGAAGCAATTCCCAACCATTATAAGGCGAAAAAAGAACGATCGTGCTTGAAAATCGGCAGCAGCGTGTTTACAAGTCGCTGTTGACCAGATCCTCGCCGTCGCGCTTGGCAGCGCCAGCCCGCACCAGCGATTGCACGGCCCAGTCGGCCATCTGCGAGGAGGTCTCGAAACGCTGCAGATGCCGCCCGCGCGCGCCTTCGAGCACGGGGATGGCGGCGAACATGGCCGTCACGTCAGCCAGGCTGATGCGCTGGCGTTCGAGCAGCAGGAACTTGAGGATGACCTTGACCGCGTTTTCGGAATTGCGCAGCGGATCGGCTTCAAGGAAGTTCAGGCGGGTAAACGCCCTTTTCAGTGCCGGCTGGACGTCGGTGAACATGGCGCCGTGGCCGGGAATGACGAGGCGGGCGTCGAGGCTGCCGATCAGGTCGAGCGTGGCGCGCGCTTCCAGGAAACCCGATTCGCCGTCGAGCTCGGGGAAAATCACGCCGAAACCGTTGCGCCACAAGGCGTCGGCCGACATCACGATGCCTTCGCTGGGGCAAAAGAAGATCAGCGAATGCGGATGGTGGCCAGGCGCGCCCAGCGCTTGCCACAGCTTGCCGCCCAGTTCCAGCTCGTCGCCCGGCGAGACGGTGAAATCGACCCCGAAGCGGTCGCACTGCTGGCCGGTGGCCTTGAAGCTGAGCGCGTCCTCGTCCCAGGCGGCGACGTTGGCGGCCTCGGCCACCGGTATGCCGATGCGGCAGCCGTAGCGCGCCTTGAGCGCCGCATTGCCGCCGCAGTGGTCCGAATGCAGGTGGGTATTGATGACGCGCCCCAGGGGCCGTTCGCCGAGCGCGTGGCCGACCAGCGCCAGCGTCTGCGGCACGTGGGTTTTATAGCCGCTGTCGATCAGGGTGGTTTCGCCGGAACCGGTAAACAGCACATTATTGGAAGACAACCAGCCGCGCTCGAACACCTGCATCGACGCCGGCAGCCGCGCCGGGTCGGGATTTAACATTGCACTCATGGGTAACTCATTTTTTCATCTGGAACGCGAGCGAGATCTTGGCGAACTCGATCAGGACGGCTTGCGAGCCGCCATTGAAGGTGGTGAAGGAATTGCCGGTTCGCACAACCATGCGCGGCGGGAACAGCCAGGAAGCGTAGGGAATGCCGATCATCTTGGCGCCGCGCACATCGTGCCATTCGACATGCTTGTCGTACAGCCAGGTCTGGCGAATGCCGGTGGCGTCGATGGTCGTGGTGGCGCGCAGGAACCAGTAATAGCTCACGCCCAGCATCACGCCGGCGCCCAGCAGCAGCGCCTTGACGCCCAGGCCGAACGACATCAGCGGAAAGCGCCACGCCACGCTGGCGCCGTACAGCACCAGCACCAGGGTGACGACGGTGGCGAAGACCTTGAAGCCGGCCCCGTAGGCGGGGCCGGTGACCGCTTGCTGCGGCGTGTAGAAGTTCATTTAGTCAAAGTCCAGTTCGGCTTCGCGGCGGCGGATCTCGGCCCAGACCGCGCGTTTGTACTCATCCGGAGCGTTGCCCCAGGCGACGATTTCATCGAGGGTGCGCAGGCAGCCGCGGCACAGGCCCTTACCGGACGCGGTATCGGGCGCCATTTCGCACAGGCTGATGCAGGGGGACGGCACCGGCGTCTGCAGTTCGGGATTCATGCGGCCCCGATCCCGGTCCCGGCGCCGGTGGCAAGCTTGGCGGCCACCCGGGCATTGAAGCGGGCGGGATCGATCACGTGACGCTCGTGGGTGCCTTCGCAGATGCGGTCGACACCGTCCCAGGCTTCGATGCGAAACAGCACGCGCCGGCCCGCGACTTCGAGCACTTCACCCTTGATTGCCAGCGTCATGCCGGGCGGGGTCGGTGCGAAATGCGAAAAATGCACCATGGTGCCCACGCTTTGCTCGCGCGGCCAGTCGGTGAACGGCATGATGCCGTGCACGCAGGCCAGTTCCATCATGCCGACCATATAGCCGGTGGCGAGCACGTCGGGCATGTCAAGGCAGAAATCGGTGTCGTGGTACAGCTGCGGCACGGTGGCGCGCGCTGGGACGGTGTAGCTCCACTCGAAGCGGTAGCCGGGTTGCAGATCGGGACTCATGCTCGGATTATGCCTTCTTTTAACGTTGCTCGATGAGCTCGACCTTGTTCCCGAAGGGATCGTTCACGGTGGCGCGCCGCAGGCCGGCGACCATCTCTTCCAGCTGGACCTGGACGCCAGCGTCAGCCAACGCACCGACGAACTCGGCGAAACCGTCGACGATGAGGGCTGGATGCGCTTTTCTGGCGCTCTGGAAGGCACTGTCGGCACCCAGGTGCAGCTGGGCGGCGCCGCACTGGAACCAGGCTCCGCCGCGCACCGCCAGGTGGGCCGGCTTGGGCACTTCGGCCAGGCCCAGCACGCCACTGTAAAAGGCGCGCGCCTGCGCTTCGCCGCCGACCGGCATGGCCACCTGCACATGGTCGATTCCTGTGATGCTTGCCATCGTTCCTCCGCTGTGACGGGATTGATACATAAAAACGCCATTATCGCATTCAGACGAATCGCGCTTGACGGAGGACCTCAGAAGGGTAGACTACCATCCATACAGATGGCGTACGGATGCCACGAAGATGTTATTGGAGACGTATGAATGCCCGGGACCTGAAAACCAAACCCGCTGAATCGGAAAAAATCACCATCAATCTGGGCTTGATCGATCTGGGCCAGATCGACCTGCTGGTCAGTGAAGGCTTTTATTCGAACCGGACCGACCTGATACGCACAGCGATCCGGAACCAGTTGAACACCCATGCCGAGGTGGTGCGGCAAACGGTGGCGCGCAAGAGCCTGGTGTTGGGAATGCATCACTATTCCCGCGCCGACCTCGAAGCGGCGCTGGAAGCGGGCGAACGGCTGCAGATCCAGGTACTGGGCATGGCCAGCATTGCCAGCGACGTCTCGGTGGAACTGGCGCTGGCAACCATCGAATCCATCTTTGTACTTGGCGCCCTGCATGCGAGCAGCGTGATCAAGACAGCACTGGCGGGCCGCATCCTTTGATGCGCTTATATAAGGAAAGCCAATGAAACTCAATGAGAAACTGTTCGCGAACATGCGGGCCGCAACCAAGACCCTGATGGGCCAGGGACCGAAGGCCGCTACCAGCGCCATTCATGAGGCCCTCAAGGTCCTGACGCCCCACAAAGCTGCGGCTGCCCAGCAGGCGGCGGCAGCGCGCGAAGGCGCCGCCACGATGCGCGACCTGAACACGCCGCCGGCGCACGCCAGAGCGGCCGGGCGCGACAGCGTGGTGCCGCCGATCCCGCCAACCCAGGCGCAAGCAGGGGCGCAGGCAGAGCCGGCGTCGCAGGACACAGCCGCGCCCACGCAGGAGCAATACGTCAAGAATGCGGTGCAGGAAGCAACCGCGGCATTCAACAACCTGATGCCCGACCTGCTGGCCAAGCTCGACCGTGCGGGAGCGAGCGGTCATACCGCGTTCAAGATGCCGCATTTCGACCTGCCGGGCATGCACGGCGGCGCGGCGTCGACCCCGGCCGAGGCTTTGCCCGGCAAATTTACGGATGGCAGCTTCACGAATGCGGCCGGCACGCGGACTTACAAGTTGTACGAGCCGAGCAGCTACAACGGGCAGCCGATGCCGCTGGTGGTGATGTTGCACGGGTGCACCCAAGACCCGGACGACTTCGCCACGGGCACGCAGATGAACGCGCTGGCCGAGGAAATGCAGTGCCTGGTCGTGTATCCGGCGCAATCGATGCAAGCCAATTCCTCGCGCTGCTGGAACTGGTTCAATGCGGTCGACCAGCAACGCGGCCAGGGCGAACCATCGATTATTGCCGGCATTACCGAGGCGGTGATGCACAACCATGCCGTCGACAGGAGCCAGGTGTATGTGGCCGGGCTGTCGGCCGGCGGGGCGATGGCGACCATCATGGGCACCTTGTATCCGGAGCTGTACGCGGCCGTGGGTGTGCATTCGGGGCTGCCGTTCGCCTCGGCCCACGATTTGCCGTCGGCGCTGGCGGCGATGAAGGGCAATTTCGGGCCGCAAAAGGCCAGCGGCAAGTCGATTCCCATCATCGTGTTCCATGGCGACAAGGATACGACCGTGCATCCGGTCAATGGCGACGAGCTGATCAAGCGCGGCGCGCATCACGAGTCGAAGGGTTTCGTCACCGAGCCGGGCCGCGTGCCGGACGGGCACGCCTACACGCGCACCGTGCACCAGCGCGCCGATGGGACCCCGCAGGCGGAACAGTGGCTGATCCACGGCGCCGGCCATGCCTGGTCGGGCGGCAACGCGCGCGGCAGCTATACCGATGGCAAGGGTCCGGACGCCAGCCGGGAAATGATGCGCTTTTTCCAGACCAAGCGCTAAGGCGGCTGTCGACGGGATGACACTCCCGTCGATGGCGCACTGGCCCGGTCGACGGTGCCGCGCCGCGCTTGATTGATGAGGCAAATTCAGTCTGGAAGCGTCAATCAGGCAAGAAATGCTCAGCGAGCACCTGGACAAGCGTCCACGGGCACCTGCGCGGGAGTCCGTCCAGTTCCATGTTTTCGCCGGCAATGCCCAGAGCATCCTTCCAGGCATCGTCGAGCCATTCGATGTCGATCAAGGCCGACTGCAAACTGGGCATCTTGCGCAAGACGCGCCCGATGCTCACGCGCTGGTCGCCGATACTCCTTAGCAATCCACTGTCGCGCCGCTCAGGGTGCAGCTTCCATTCCAGCAATTGCGCAAACAAGGCCGACATACGCCGCCCCAGCTCGCGCTTTTCAGCCTTGGCCACGCCTTCGATTTCTTCGGCGATATTGTCAAAGTCGAGCGCCGACCACTGCCGCGCCCGCAATAAAGCAGCCTGTTGGTATGCCCAGGCCACCACGTCGGTATCGTACAAATCTGCCATTGACCGCTCCTGTTCAAAGCCAACCCAGTCTCCGTATGGTAAGCCCAAGCGAGCCCGGCACGACTGAAAATGCCTGCGCGGTGGCAAGATCGTGGCGCGAATGACGATGATGTGCCGGCAAAACGCTGGCAGCGATGTCTTTTATCGACGGTGAGCCCGGTTGAAGGGCCGGCATGAGCCAGCGGCTACCGGGGAAGAAATGCCGGTTCCAGTATCTGCGCGCTGGTCCATATCGGCATGTCCGGAAACTCATGCAGCCCGGTCTCCTTGATGGCCAGCACCAGCGCGTCGTCCCAGATCTCTTGCCGCCAGTCATCGTCGGTAAGGGCGCCTTTGAGACTGGGGACCTTGCCGAGCTTACGGGCGATCGAGGCGCGCTGTACCTTCATCGTTTTAAGCCAGCTCTTACTGCGCAATTGCGGCTGGAATTGCCACTTGAGCAGGTGGGCAATCAGCACGGCCATCCGGCTGCCCAGTTCGCGCCGCACGCTGTTGCCCACGTCCTCGATTTCCTCGGCAATATTCTCAATATCGAGCGCGGACCAGCGGCGTTCGCGCAACAGCGCCGCCTGTTCGATCGACCAGGCAAGCACATCCTCGTCATACAGAGTCGCCATCATCAGCACCTTTTTGCTGCCACAATTTTAAGCACACATATCGATTCCCCGACCGACCTTCAACGTGCACCAATGCCACTGAGAAACTTCGCCACGCGACGCAGATTGCGGACGTCGACGAGTTCGCTTTTTGACGGCGAGCCGAGC